>CAXAVJ010000074.1:0-18350 GCA_963972065.1 uncultured Rhodospirillaceae bacterium | reverse complement strand
GGACAGGTGACGGGGTTCCGGTCTGGGGGGGGATCGCTGCCGATTCCGGGGTCGGGTCAGGACGATGAGGTGCTTTAACCGATTGCAGGGTGCCGGTCGGGATCAGCAGGTCCTCGCCCACGCGGATCGTATAGGGCGGGCGGATGCCGTTGATACGCGCCAGTTCGTTGGGCTCCACATCGTACTTCTGAGCGATAGCATAGACCGTTTCCCCGGCGGAAACGGTGTGCTGGCGTCCGCGCGGCAGAACCAGGCGCTGATTGACGTGCAGGATGAAGGGCGGCTCCAGGCCGTTGGCCTCGATCAGGGGGCGCAGGCCGACCCGGTGACGGCGTGAAATGGCATAGAGCGTGTCGCCCGGGCCGACGCGCACGGCCGAAGCGCCGACGAAGGTCAGATCCCCACCGTCGCGACGCCGGGCCTCCACGCCTTCGACGGCGCGCAGGGGGGCCTGAGACTGGGGTTGCGCACGCGGGGCCGCCCCCACCGCCTCACCGCGTGGTGGCCATTCGGCAGCGCCGCAGGCGGCCAGGGTCCATAGCAGCACCGCCGCTGTTCCCGCCTTCCCGATTTCACGCCAGCTACCGGCCATTTGTGTCCTCATGCCCGCTGTCACGCCGGTGCGGCGACGCCCGCCACCAGGGGCACGAAGCGAACTTCGCCCATGTCCTCGATTTCCAGGCCCAGCGGCCCCTTGTCGACCCGGTACAGGCGCTGTTCGCCATCGCCGGACTGGCTGCCGACCGGCACGATCATGATCCCGCCCTCGGCCAGTTGCGACAGCAGCACGGGGGGAATGTCCTCGGCAGCGGCGGTGACGATGATCCGTTCGAACGGCGCCTGCTCCGGCCAGCCGAGCGATCCGTCGCCCAGGTGTGTGGTGATATTGGTCAGGCCGAAGTGGCGGAACCGCCGCTCGGCCTCGTCTTTGAGGCCCTTATGGCGCTCGATGGTATAGAGCCGGCGGCACAACAGCGACAGGACCACAGACTGATAACCGCAGCCGGTGCCGATCTCCAGCACCTTGGTGCGGTCCGTGACCTCCAGCGCCTCGGTCATGCGCGCCACCACCCAGGGCTGGCTGATGGTTTGCTGATGGCCGATGGGCAAGGCCAGATTGCGGTAGGCCCGGTCCTGAAAGGCCTCGGTCACGAACTGTTCACGCGGCACCCGGCCGATGGCTTCCAGCACCCGTTCGTCGGCGACACCCAGGCGGCGCAGGCTTTCCAGCAGTTCTTCACGCTCCGCCGCCAGGGCCTCCTCAAGCGCGGGGCGGAGCCGGTTCACGGGAAGACCTCGCGCAGGCGCTCAAGCTCCCGCCCCGCCGTCAGGTCGAGACTCAAGGGCGTCACGGAAATCACCTTGCGCCGGCAGGCGTCCAGGTCCGTGCCCTCCTGGAACTTCTCCTCGTCGCGCTGCACCCCGACCCAATAGTAGGCGTCGCCCCGGGGGTCGCGGCCATCCTGGATTTCGCCGCCGATCTTGCGCCGGCCCTGGCGCGTGACCTCCATCCCGGCAACCTCGCCGGGCGGGCAGTCGGGAATATTCACGTTCAGCAGGATCGCCGGATCGAAGTCGTAACCGGCCAGCCGTTCCAGAATCTTCGGCATCCAGAATTCCGAGGTTTCCCAGATCACGTTGCGGTTGTCGTCGTATTCCTGGGAAAAGGCGACGGAGGGAATGCCCAACAGCGCCCCTTCCATGGCCGCCGCGACGGTGCCCGAATAATGCACGTCCTCGCCCAGGTTGCCGCCCCGGTTGACCCCGGACATGACGATATCGGGGCGCAGGTCCTTCATGACCCTGTTCACGCCCAGAAGCACGCTGTCCGTCGGCGTGCCGTCCACGGCGAAGCGCCCGTCGGACACGTTGCGGATACGCAACGGGCGTCGCAGGGTCAGGGAATGGCTGGTCGCCGACTGTTCCGTTTCGGGGGCGACGACCCAGACCTCGCGGGCCACGGCACGCACGGCCTTTTCCAAAACCTTGATGCCCGGCGCATGGACGCCGTCGTCGTTGGATATGAGCACCCGGGCCTGGCTCAGATCGATTTGGCGGCGGGTCATGCTTTTCCGATGACCTCAAGCCCGCCCATGTAGGGCCGCAAAACGTCCGGCACGGTGATCGAGCCGTCGGCCTGCTGGTAATTTTCCAGCACACCGATCATGGCGCGGCCGACGGCGACGCCGGAGCCGTTCAGGGTATGCACGAAGCGCGTCCCCTTCTCGCCCTTCACACGGCAGCGCGCCTTCATGCGCCGGGCCTGAAAATCACCGCAGTTGGAGCAACTGGAGATTTCCCGGTATGCCCCCTGCCCCGGCAGCCAGATTTCGATGTCGTAGGTCTTGCGGGCCCCGAACCCCATATCGCCCGTGGACAGAACCACGACGCGATACGGCAGGCCCAGCTTCTGCAGCACCGTCTCGGCGCAGCCGGTCATGCGCTCCAGTTCGTCATCGGAGGATTCGGGTGCCGAGATGGTCACCATCTCGACCTTCTTGAACTGGTGCTGGCGGATCATGCCGCGGGTGTCCTTGCCGGCGGCCCCCGCTTCGGAGCGGTAGCAATCGGTCAGCGCGGCATAGCGGAAGGGCAGCCGGTCGTCGTCGACGATTTCGCCCGCCATCAGGTTGGTCAGCGGCACCTCGGCCGTCGGAATCAGCCAATAGCCGTTGTCCGTATGGAACAGGTCCTCGGCGAATTTGGGCAACTGACCCGTGCCGTACATGGCGGCGTCGTTAACCAGGGTCGGCGGCGCGACTTCGGTCAGGCCGTGGTCGTTCACGTGCAGGTCCAGCATGAAGTTGGCGATGGCACGTTCCAGCCGCGCCAGGGGGCCGGACAACACGACGAAGCGCGAGCCGGACATCTTGGCCGCGTTCTCGAAATCCATATGCCCCAGGCCCTCGCCCAGGTCGACATGGTCGCGGGCTTCGAAATCAAAGGCCTTGGGCGCGCCCCATTTACGGATTTCAATGTTGGCGCTTTCGTCGGCCCCGTCGGGCACATCGGCCGCCGGCAGGTTGGGGATGCCGGACAGGGCGTCTTCCAACACCTGCTCCGCCTCCTTGGCCTCGGCCTCGGCCGCGGCCTGGGCATCCTTGGATTGCGACACTTTGGCCAGGATCTCCGAAGCGTCCTCGCCTTTCGACTTGGCGATGCCGATCTGCTTGGACAGGGCATTGCGCTCGGTCTGGATTTCCTGGGCCTGGGATTCGGCGGTGCGGCGCTTTTTGTCGAGCGCGATCAGCCCCTCGGCGGCGGGCGGAAGGCCCCTGCGCGCGAGCCCCGCGTCGAAGGCGTCGGGGTTTTCACGGATCCATTTGATGTCGAACATCGCTGTCTCTTCGGGGTGTCGTTGACGGGACGGCGGCACGGGCTTGCAGGGCCGCGGGCGCCAGTGTCCTTTCGCGCACTTATAGGCGGGCGAACCGGCCCCGTCCAGGGGCGGCGGGGCGTTTATGCGTGGGGAACCGAGGGGCTACGGACCGGGCTCGGGGGCCGTCTTGGCGGTCTGATCCTGATCTTCGACGTCATCATCATCCACGTCATCCAGGTCGTCGTCCTCGACGTCCGGTTCGTCGCCCCGTTTCTTCTCGACCAGGCGCGCGCACCAGATGGAGATTTCGTAGAGCATGATGGTCGGCACGGCGAGACCGATCTGGCTGATCACGTCGGGCGGGGTCAGGATCGCCGCCGCGACGAAGGCGATGACGATGGCGTACTTGCGCTTTTCGCGCAGGCCCTTGGAATTGACGATGCCGATGCGCGCCAGAAGCGTGATCACCACGGGCAGTTCGAAGCAGATGCCGAAGGCGAAGATCAGCTGCATGACCAGGGACAGATACTGGTCGACCTTGGCTTCCAGTTGGATTGGCAGGGAGCCGTCGATGCCCGCCGATTCGAAGCCCAGGAAGAACTTCCAGGCCATGGGGAAGATCAGATAGTAGACCAGCGCACCGCCCATGAAGAACAGGATCGGCGTCGCCACCAGGAACGGCGCCAGGGTGCGCTTTTCGTGCTTGTACAGGCCCGGCGCCACGAAGCCCCAGAACTGCATGGCGATAAAGGGAAAGCCCACGAACAGGGCCGCGAAGAACGAGACCTTCAGATAGGTGAAGAAGGCTTCGTGCAAGGCCGTATAGATCAGCCGCCGCTGGCCACCCGCATCCTGCATGACGTCGGCAAGCGGATGAACCAGAAAAGCGTAGATATGTTCGGAAAACCCATAGGCGATGAAGAACAGCACGATCAGCGCCGCGAAGCAGTAGATCAGACGCGTGCGCAGCTCCAGTAGATGCTCCAACAGCGGCATCTTGCTTTCGTCGGCGCCGATCCCGTCAGGATCGAAGTTGTCGTGGGCGGTGTCGGCCATCGGGGCGCCTAGGTCTTGGCCGTGTCGGCGGCGGGTTCTGCCGCCGGCTCGGCGGTGGTGACCGGCGCGCTTGGCGGCGGCGGGGTTGCGGCCGTCACGGGCGCGTCCGCGGCGGGCTGCGTCGCCTCGGCCGAGGGTGTCTTGGCTTCGGTCATGGTATCGCGCACGGCACCGTCAAGATCGGCGGCCTTTTCGATTTCGCCGTCCGGATCCAGGTTGTCCTTGATTTCCTTGGTCACGTCGTAATGGGCGATCTTGTTGGCCTCGCGGCGGATGTCGTCCAATTCTGCCTCGCGCGCGACCTCGTCCAGACCTGACTGGAACTCCCCGGCCATGGACCGCAGTTTGCGGATCGCGCGCATCACTGTACGCACGGCGCGCGGCAAATCCTTTGGACCGATCACGACGATCGCCAGGATGGCGACAATGAACAGTTCCTGCCAGCCGATATCGAACATGGCGGCGCGGTACTCCGTTTGGCCTTTATGAGTGAGCGGACGGGTCCAAATTCAAAAGGACACGCTGCCCGCGTTGGTTAGCCGGCGGCCTTATCTTTTTCCGTCGCCGCCGTCTGCGACGGCTTGTCGGCCGGTTCGCCGTCGATCGCTTTGCGCTCGCTCGTTCCGTCCGTGGCCTCGTCGTCCTCTTTCATGCTTTTCTTGAACGATTTCAGACCTTTACCGAAATCCCCCATGAGCCGCGAGATTTTGCCGCCGCCGCCGAAAAGAACGAGGACAACGACCAGGACAACCAGCCAATGCCAGATGCTGAATGTACCCATTTTCTGCTTTCTCTTGTGGTTTTTACGATGTGGGAAGCCGGATGATGGCAGATACGAAGTAGTGCCGCAATGCCCCCGGTCAGCCCCCCTGACGGGGATAGATGTAAGGGAATCGACCAGTCATGCAAGGCTTTTCGGGCCGCTTTCGCGAATAAGTCCGGCAGGCGGAAATCACGGACTGTCCGCCCCCGATTCCCTTGCCCTATCACCTAGCCGGCCGATTTCAGTCCGTCATCAGGGTCGAGGGCGTCAATGCGGTCGTCCTCGGTAATGTCGGCGCCCCCAGGCGGCGGGGCATCGCCTTCGTTGTCGTCTTCCGTATCAACGCCGCCGCTGCCGTCGGTCAATTCGCCATGGGCCCGATAGACGTTGAGCGCCGGCCCGGATTCCAAAAGCCCCATGGCCTTCAGTTCCTTGACGCCCGGCAGGTCGCGCAGGGTTTCCAGCCCGAAGTGGTCGAGGAAGCCGTCCGTGGTGCCCCAGGTCAGCGGCCGGCCCGGCCCGTCCTTGCGCCCGCGCGGCCGGATCCAGCCTTCCTCAAGCAGGATGTCCATGGTCCCCTTGCTTAAACTGACGCCACGAATTTCCTCGATCTCGGCCCGGGTGATGGGCTGGTGATACGCGACGATGGCAAGGGTTTCGATGGCCGCGCGCGACAGCTTGCGCGTGACCTCGATGTGCTTGGTCATCTGCTGGGACAAATCTTCGGCCGTGCGGAAGGCCCAGGATGCACCGGCACGGATCAGATTGACGCCGCGCCCGGCGTATTGATCCTGCAACTCGGCCAACAGCGCCTTGAGATCCGCATCCTCGGGCAGGCGATTGGACAGCACCCGTTCCGTCAGCGGCTCGGCCGAAGCGAACAGAACGGCTTCCAGAAGGCGCAGGTAATCGCGGTTGACGTCGCTCATGGTCTATTGCTCCCCGCCGTCGGCATCGCTGCCCGCGACCACGCGGGGACCGGTGGCGGAATCGGTGTTGTTGCCGCCGTCAGTGCGGGCCCGCAGATAGATCGGGCCGAAAATATCGGATTGGCGAATGTTCACTTTGCCTTCCTTGGCGAGTTCCAAACTGGCGGCGAAGGTCGACGCCACCGCCGATTTTCCGAACAGCCCGCCCCGCAGTTCCTCGGGCAGATAGCTCCACAAGGACAGCCAGTCGGGAGTTTGACCGAGCAGACGGCGCAGGCGCTTGAGCGCATCCTCGACCGTATAAACCTCGAACGGTTCGATGTGCAACGTCCGGTCACCGCCGGCGCCCCGCCGGCGCTGGCGGGCGTAGGCCTGCAACAGCTCATACAGGTTCACGTCGAGAATCTGTTCGGTCTCCACCGGATGCTTTTCCGGGGCTCCCCGGGCGAAGAAGTCGCGACGCAACTGGGACCGTTCGGTCAGCAGCAGGCCGGCGTTCTGCATGGCTTCCAGGCGCTGCATCTGAAATGCCAGGGCGGCGGCCATTTCCTCGCCCGTGGGTTCGTCCTCACCGCCCAGGTCCGGCAGCAGCAAACGCGATTTCAGATAGGCCAGCCAAGCCGCCATGACCAGGTAATCGGCGGCGATCTCCAGGTTGGTCTGCTGAGCGGCGGCGATGAATTTCAGGTACTGGTCGGCCAGGGCCAGGATCGATATCTGGGTGATGTCGAGCTTATGGTCGCGGGCCAGGGACAACAGAACGTCGAGCGGCCCTTCATAGCCGTCGAGATCGACCACGAAGATAACCTCGCGGTGCACCGTCGGCGTCTCCGGGGTATCGAAATCGTCGCTCATGCCATTCCTTGCATTTCCGGCCTAGCGTTTCCGGCCCGGTCGCCCGGGTTTTAGGCGAGTCCGAGGCCCGCGAACAGGAAATTCATCAGGGCCGACGCGGGAACCCCCACCAGCCACCAGAACACGTTCAGGTCCATGCCGATCTGATCGCCGATCAGGGGCAGCAGGAACACAGCCCCCAGGATAATCAGGAATCCCACCCGTTCCAACCGGGCAAGCGGAATTGCCAGGAAATCGGGCAGCAGGCCCACGGCCACGCGTCCGCCGTCCAGGGGCGGTATCGGCAGCATGTTGAACATGGCCAAAATCAGATTGATCCATACGGAGTTGATCAGATTACGCCCCATCCATTCGCCCAGTTCCGGCGGCAGGGCGGCGACGCTGGTCAGCGCCACGGCGGACAGCACCGCCAAGATCAGGTTAGCCCCCGGCCCGGCGGCGGCGACGAAGACCATGTCGCGGCGCGGCCGGTTGAGGCGGGAAAAATTCACGGGCACGGGCTTGGCATAGCCGAACATGAAGCGTCCGCCCGAGCCCAGCAGCAACAGAGCCGGCAGCAGGATGGTACCGAAAAGGTCAATATGTTTCAGCGGGTTAAAGGTCACCCGGCCCAGGTTCTTCGCCGTGGCGTCCCCCAACATATTGGCGACGAAGCCGTGCGCGGCTTCGTGAAACGTCACGGCCAGCAGCACGGGCAGAATCCAGACGGAGACCGTATAGGCCAGCCCGGCGAGGTCGAATTCGGTCATCATGCAATCGTCTCCGGCGCGGGGCTGCGCAGGGCTTCGGCCCGGGCGGCACGGGCCAAGGCCTTGTCCGTCATGATATGGGCAGCCTCGGCCACGGGCGCCATCTCGGCCATCACGCCGTTGCAGTGCAGGACCACGTCGCAGCCCGCCGCCAGGGCGCGCCGCGTGCGGTCCGCAAACGTGCCGGAAAGGGCGTGCATGGACAGATCGTCGGAAATCAGCAGGCCGTCGAAGCCGATGTCGCCGCGAATCACGCGATCCACCACCTTGGCCGAGAACGTCGCGCAATTGTCCGCATCAATGGCCGTATAGACGACATGGGCCGTCATCGCCCAGGGCGCCCCGTTCAGGGCCCGGAACGGGGCGAAATCCGTGTCGCGCAGAACCGCAAGGTCCGTCTCGACCACCGGCAGGGCCTTGTGGCTGTCGACCGTGGCGCGGCCGTGGCCGGGGATATGCTTGATGACCGGCGTCACGTTGCCCGCGTGCAGGGCGTCGATAATAACCCCGCCCAACGCCGTGATGGCCGCGGTATCCGTGCCAAGCGCCCGGTCACCGATGATCGGGTCGGCCCCCGGCTGCGGCAGATCGAGCACCGGCCAGCAATCGACGGTGATGCCCAGGTCCGCCAGGTCGCGGGCGATGGCGCGGGCGTTCACGGCAAGGTCGGCTGACGCTTGGTCAGGGGTCTCCAGATAGGCCGCCGCGAACTTGGATGCGGGCGGGCGGTCCGACCAATGGGGCGGCCTGAGGCGCTGTACCCGGCCGCCTTCCTGATCGATCAGCACCGGCGCCGCGTCGTCACCGACCGTGGCGCGCAGATCACGCACCAGGGCGCGGACCTGATCCGGAGTCTCGATATTGCGCGCGAACAAAATGAAGCCGAGGGGATTGGCGTCCTCGAAGAACCGCTTTTCCGCGTCCGACAGGGAGAGGCCTTCGCAGCCGAAGATCGCGGCCCGGGGCGAGCCCTTGCGCCCGCTCATCTGTCCGGTCATTTGCCGGGGGCGATCACCAAGCACCCCTGCCCCCGCTTGGCAAGCTGGGCGCAGACGGCGCGGGCTTCGTCCTTGTTTCGGGCCGGGCCCAGACGGATGCGATAGAACACGCCCTTGGCGCCCAGGTCAGCGCGGACGATGTTGACCGTCATTTTGCCGAGCACATCCGAATGCTTCTGCTTCATCCGCTCGCCCTCGGTCTTGGCCGCCGTGGCGGCGCGGGACGCGGCAAGCTGTATCTGCCAACCGCTGACCGCTGCCGTTTCCGTCGCGGCGGGGGCACTCGGTGGCGGAGGCGCAACCTTGGCGACCGGGGCCGGCTGGGCGACGGCAGGGGCCGCCGTCGTGGATTTCGGGACCAGGGCAATGGGTCCACCCGTGGAGGACGCCGCGGGGGACGCCGGAACGGGCGGTGGCGGAGCCGGTTGCGGCGTCGGCGCCTTGGCCACCATCGCGGGCGGCGGCGGCGCAATCTCTCTGGCCGGCATGGGCTTGGGTGCCACCGGCTTGGGTGCGGGGGCCGGGGCCGCCGGTAACAGGGCCTCGGCGCCCGATTGTTCCGTGGGCGGCGCCAACTGTGCGCCCGCCGTGGCGGCGGGCACCGGCGGAACCTGGGACGGTGCCGTCGCTGCCTGCGCCTGCGGCAATTCCCTGGGCTGTTCCGGTGGCGGCAACAGGTTTTCCACCCGCCCCGTCGGTGCCTCGCCCTGCATGCGCTTGTTAATGTCGTAGTCGCGGAACGGAATGTCCTGTCCGCCCGGATTGTCCGGCCGCACCTTGATCGCCCCCTCGGCGGCATGAACCACGGGGACCTGGCCGCTTTCCTCGCCGCTCAGTCCCGCCAGACGGTCGCCGAACAGGAATCCGCCCAGCCCCGCCGCCGTGACCAGGATCAGCACCAGCAGCAGCCAGACCGTGGTCGGGATGCCGCGTCGGCGCCGGGGCTCCGGTTCGAATTCAAGCGCGTCGGAAGCGGAGACGCGGATATCGCTGGTGGGCCGGCGGGCCATGATGTCGATCCCTCGAAACTCAGTCTTTTCTCGGCACGGACCGTCTACGACGTCCGCGCGTGCAGGTCAAACAGGCGGCGGTGTTCCTCGCCGGCGTAGCGGTCGGTCATGCCGGCGATGAAATCGCACAGATGCTGCGCCGTCGCCTGGGTTTCCGGTCCCTCGGCCTTGGCCCGCCATTCCGTCGGCAGGCATTCCGGTTCGCGGATCAGCAGGCAGAACAGGTCCTTGACGACGCGGCGCGCCTTGCTGGTCATGCGGTTCAGCTTGTAGTGCCGGTACATGTTGTCGAACAAGAACTTCTTCAGCGCCGCGTCCCATTCGCGCATCTCGTCGGAAAAACCGGCCACGGGACGGCCCAGGGCGCGCACGGCGTCGGGACTGTCTGGCTTGCCATCGTCCAGGCGGCGCCGGGTTTCCGCGATCACGTCCGTCACCATATCGCCGATCATGCGGCGCACGGCTTCGTGAATCAGGTGCGATTCGTCCAAATCGGGCATGTCATGGCGCACATCATGGAAGATGCGCCCGACCAGAGGCACGTCGGCCAGGTCGTCGATGGTGAACAGCCCGGCGCGCAGCCCGTCGTCGATGTCGTGGTTGTTATAGGCGATGTCGTCGGCGATGGCGGCGACCTGGGCCTCGGCCCCGGCGTAGGTATCCAGTTCCAGATCCTGAAGTTCCTGATATTCGGCGATGGCCCGGGGCAGCGGCAGGTTGCCGGAATTGACCAGCGGGCCGTTGTGCTTGACCACGCCCTCCAGCGTTTCCCAGGTCAGGTTCAGGCCGTCCCAACCGGGATAGCGTTCCTCCAGCTTGGTCACCACGTGCAGGGATTGGGCGTTGTGATCGAACCCGCCGTAGGGCGCCATGACCTCTTTCAAGGCATCCTCCCCGGCATGGCCGAAGGGCGGATGGCCCAGATCATGGGCCAGGGCCAGGGCTTCGCCCAGGTCCTCGTTCAAATGCAGATAGCGGCAGATGGAGCGCGCGATCTGCGAGACCTCGAGCGAATGGGTCAGCCGGGTGCGGAAGAAATCGCCCTCATGATTGACGAACACCTGGGTCTTGTAGGCCAGCCGACGGAAGGCCACGGAATGGATGATGCGATCGCGGTCGCGCTGAAAGGCGCCGCGGGTCGCACTTTCGCCCTCCGCATGCAGGCGCCCGCGCGAGGCCTCCGACCGGCAGGCATAGGCCGCCAGGGGAAAGGCGGAATCGAGGGATCGCCGGTGGGTGTCGATGGTTTCCTCCTGCCGTGGCCGGGGTGAAAGTCGTTGCATGGCGGAACGGCCCGATTATAACCGGGAGAGGAGGACGCCGACATGCTTGAAATCAAAAGACTGTCCCTGGACGACGCGCGCCTGCTGATCCGGGGGGCGACAAAGCGCGCCAACGCGATCAAGGTGCCCATGGTCATCGCCGTGGTCGACGAATCGGGCCACCTGATCGCCTTCGAGCGCATGGACGGCGGCAAGATCCTGAGCACCACCCTGGCCGTGGAAAAGGCAACCACGGCGGCGGTCTCGCGCAAGGCGACCCACGAGTACAACGCCGCCGCCCTGCCCGGCCAACTGACCTTCGGCATCCAGCAGGCGCTGGGCGGGCGGTTTTCCCTGGTCGGCGGCGGCCGGCCCGTGGTGGTCGGCGGCGACGTGGTCGGTGGCATCGGTGTGTCCGGCGGCGCGCCGGAACAGGACATGGACGTGGCCCAGGCGGGGATCGACCATTTCCTGAAAACCCGCGCCGCCAGGAAGCCCGTAGCCCACAAGAAAAAATGACGATGGCGTCTGCGCGCGCCGGCATTGAATTTTCACGCCGGGACGCCTAGATTCAGGGCAACCTGTACCCACCACGCATTTAAGGATTTTCGCCATGCCGGACGGCACACAATTGGCACCCGAGGAACGCATCCTGATCTCCGACAGCGCCGCCAAGCGCATCGGCGAATTGAAGGACATGGACGGCAACCCGAACCTGATGCTGCGCGTCGCGGTTTCGGCGGGCGGCTGTTCCGGCTTTTCCTACGGCTTCGAACTGGACGCAACGGTCAACGACGACGACCTGATCTTCGAGAAAAACGGCGTCAAGGTCGTGGTCGATGAAACCTCGCTCGATCTGCTCAAGGGCTCGGAACTGGACTTCAAGGAAGACCTCATCGGCTCTTACTTCCAGATGGCCAATCCCAACGCCAACGTGACCTGCGGCTGCGGTTCCTCATTCGGGGTTTAACCGCCTCAGGCGTTTCGTGTTACGAGAGAGGCCCGCGCATTCGCGGGCCTTTTTTCATTAGGAGTGCCTGAGCCTTGAAGATCGCGACCTGGCCATGAAAATAGCAACTTGGAACGTCAATTCGGTGAAGGCCCGCCTGCCGCGCGTGCAGGAATGGCTGGCCGAGTTTCAGCCCGACGTCGCCCTGCTGCAGGAACTGAAATGCCAGGAAGACGGCTTTCCGAAGCTTGAGATCGAAGACCTGGGCTACAACGTCGCGGTTTCGGGCCAGAAGACCTACAACGGCGTCGCTATCCTGTCGAAACATCCGATGGAGGTCGAACGAACGGCCCTTCCCGGCAACGACAGCGATGAACAAGCCCGCTATATCGAGGCCGTGATCGACAGCGGCGCGCGGCCCGTTCGCGTCGCCTCCATCTACCTGCCCAACGGCAATCCGACCCGTGACGAAAATGGCGGCGATCATGAGAAGTTCACCTACAAGCTGGGCTGGATGGACCGGCTGGTCGCCCATGCCAAGGACCTGCTGAAGACCGAAGACGCGGTCGTCCTGGGCGGCGACTACAACATCTGCCCGACGGACGCCGACGTCTACGACCCGGTGAAATTCGCCGATGATGCACTGTGCCGCCCGGAAAGCCGGGCCCGGTTCCGCACGCTTTTGAACCTGGGCTTGACCGAAGCCTTCACGGCCATCAACCCGGGTGTGCATCAGTACAGCTATTGGGATTACACCGCCGGGGCCTGGCAGAAAGACAACGGGCTGCGCATCGACCACCATTTGCTGTCACCCCAGGCGGCGGACCGGCTGGTCGCCTGCGACATCGACAAGACGCCCCGCGGCAAGGAAAAGCCCTCGGATCACACGCCGGTGTGGATCGAGTTGGCGGATTGACCACGCAATAGGGAACAGCGCACATGCCGACATTCAAGAACGGCCCCGTGACGATCCATTACGAGGAAGCCGGTTCCGGCTTTCCCCTGTTGGTCCTTCCCGGTGGGGGCCTGAATGCGACGATCGCCGGGCTTGCCAATCATCCCTTCGATCCGCTTCAGGAATTCAGCGACACCTATCGCGTGATCGCGCTCGATCTGCGGAACGCGAATAATGGCGGGACAGCGGGGCCGCTGGAAATCGAACGCACCTGGGACGGCTTCGTCGACGATCAGCTGGCGTTGCTGGACCATCTCGGCATCGACCGGTTCCTGGTCATGGGATTCTGCATCGCCGGGCCGATGATCTGGAACCTATTGAAGCATGTCGGCGACCGGGTCGTCGCGGCGACCCTGGTGCACCCCAGCGGCTATACCTCGAGCCATCCCGACATCTACGTCAAAAACGCCCTCAAGGGTTGGGCGCCGACGTTCATGAAACAGCGGCCCGACATCACCCCGGACATGATCACGGAATTCCTCGACACCATGTACACGAAGCGCGCCGATTTCGTGTTCACCGTCGACCGCGATTTCGTGCGCAATTGCCAAACACCTGTCCTGGTGCTTCCGGACGACATCCCGGCCCATCCCTACGCGACAGCGATGGAGACGGCATTATTGGCGCCCAACGCGCAAGTGAGCCTCTATCCCTGGAAAGAGAACGACCGCAAAATCGCCCTGGCCCTCAACCACATCCGCGATTTCCTGGCGGTGAATACCCCCGCCGCCGGGTAAGGAAAGACCTCGGACCACACGAGTTGGCGGACTGAGCCCAGCTTATCGAACGATAAGAATTTCCCGTTTGTTGCAACCGGGCCCCCGACGCTAGCCTTCCCGGCGCATCGGAGAAGGAACCCCGTCATGACCGAGACGCTTGAGGGCGGCTGCCTGTGCGGTCGCCACCGCTACGAAATCACCAAGCCGGTCACCGCCACCCATTGCCTCTGCGAAAGCTGCCGCCGGGCCTCGGGCGGCACGTTGGTCACTTGGGTGACCGTACCCCCGGGCGGGTTTCAATGGACCACGGAGCCGCCGGCCTTTTACGTCTCCTCCCCCAAAGTCAAACGCGGCTTCTGCCTGGATTGCGGCACCAGCCTCAGTTTCCAGCACGAAGACGAAGAAGACGTGGACATCGACGTCACGGCCGCGTCGCTGGACACGCCGGAGAAGGTCACGCCCTATGACCACATCTGGGGAAACGGCAGGCTGGTCTGGAGCCCTCTCGACCCGTCCCTGCCGGTCCTGCCCGGCAGCCACCGCCATGACGGCTGACGCGCCCTAATCCGCCAGCGCCTTGCACGGCCGATAGCGGAAGCAGTCCGCCACATGGTCGTTCACCAGCCCGGCCGCCTGCATGTAGGCGTAGACGATGGTCGAGCCGACGAAGGTGAAGCCGCGCTTTTTCAGGTCCTTGGAAAGGGCGTCCGAAATCTCCGTCTTGCCCGGCACATCGCTCATGGCCTTGCGCCGACCGTCGAGAGGCTTGCCGCCGACGAAGGCCCAGACGTAGGCGTCGAAGGAGCCGAATTCCTT
This sequence comes from uncultured Rhodospirillaceae bacterium, assembly GCA_963972065.1. Taxonomy (GTDB): domain Bacteria; phylum Pseudomonadota; class Alphaproteobacteria; order Rhodospirillales; family Casp-alpha2; genus UBA1479. The sequence continues at coordinate 3,970 of CAXAVJ010000074.1, read as the reverse complement.
TTGCACCTCGAGGAACGCCACGGCGTTCTTGCGCACGCCGTAGACCTTCAGCCGGTTGCGGATGATGCCGGGGTCGGTAAGGATCTTTTCTAGTTTGGCGTCGGTCAGCTTGGCGCATTTATCGACATCAAAATCATCAAATAATTTCTTGTAGTTATCGCGTTTTTTTAAGATCGTTTCCCAACTCAATCCCGCCTGGGCGCCCTCCAGATTGAGCATCTCGAAATGATGGCGGTCGTCGTGCACGGGCACGCCCCACTCGGCGTCGTGATAGGCCTCGTAGAAGTCCTTGCCCTGGCCGACCCAGCGGCAGCGCTTGCGCCCGTCTTCACCCGTCACCGTCATGGAACCCTCCTCCGTTTGGTTCTATTTGTTCGCATTTTGTTCCATATACGTCAAGCCTTATGAAGGGGCCTTTGCGGCGTTCCGGTTCTATGGCAGGCTCTGCCTCACGCGGGGATATCCCCTGCCCTTTCGGGAGAACATTCAGTCATGAAACGCTTACTGACGACGACCGTGATCGGCGCGCTGGTCGCCGGTTTCGCCTGGGCCGCCGGCCCGGCCAAGGACGCCCAGGCGGCCGAGGTCAAATGGTACGGCCAGGCCGCTTTCCGCATCAAGACGCCGGGCGGCAAGGTGATCGTGATCGACCCCTTCATCACCAAGAACCCGAAAACGCCCGCCGCCGACAAGGACCTGTCGAAAATCGGCAACGTCGACCTGATCCTGGTCACCCACGGGCACGGCGACCACCTGGGCGACACGGCGGAACTGGCCAAGATGACCGGCGCCAAGGTCGGCGTGAACGCCGACATGGGCCATACCCTGCGCATTCTCGGCATGGTCGACGGCAAGCAACTGGTCCGCTTCAACAAGTCGGGCCCGATCACCCCCATCGGCCCGGACATCACGGTGACCATGACCCATGCCGAACATTCGTCGGAGATTGTCAGCAAGGACGCCGACGGCAAGGAAGGCATCTATCCGGGGGGCGAGCCTGCAGGCTACGTGATCACGCTGGAAGACGGCTATACCATCTATCACACGGGTGACAGCGGCGTGTTCAAGGATATGGAACTGATCCAGGACCTGTACAAGCCGGACCTGGTGCTGATCTGCATCGGCGGCTGGTTCACCATGGACCCCCGCCACGCGGCCTACGCCATCACCAAGTTCCTCAAGCCCCAGACCGTGATGCCCATGCACTACGGCACCTTCCCGCCCTTGAAGGGCACGCCGGACGAACTGAAGAAGCATCTGGCCGACATGGGCGACAAGACCGAGGTCGTGGTCATGCAGCCGGGCGACGAAATGAAATTCGGCAAATAAGCCTGTTCAGGATATCGAACACGCGGGGGGCGGCCGATCGGGCCGCCCTTCGTCGTTTCAGGAATGCGGTGCCTCGGCCACCAGGCAGACGTTGTCTTCAAGCCGCAGGGCGCGGCGGCGGAACCGGGTGCCGCCGTCGCGTTCCGCGTTGCGGATGCGGTCCATGCGAAAGTTGCGGAAATCGTCGCGGGCGGGATCGAAGCCGACCACGTACCACACGGGCGGGCGGACCAGCAGCGCCTGGGGTTCGATTTCGCGCCTGGACGACGTCCCGTGGCGGTCGACGTAGTCGAAGCGCAGCCGGTTGAGATCGATGAACGCTCGTTCGAACTCGGGAAGCAGACCGGGCTCGACCGGCCCCAAAGAGTCCCGAAGCCGGGGCCAGGCCGGCGGGCCGATGTAAAGGCGGGCGAGAATGTCGCGCAGGTCCCGGACCCGGTCCGGCGGCAAGGCGCGTTCGATCTTGGCGAGACCGGCGTCGGCAAGCCCACCGAACGGCAGCGTGCCCGACGCCCGCATGACGGCGACATTGACCAGCAGCGCGAAAACCTCGTCCGCCGAAAGCCGGGCCGTCAGCTGCACGGACGAGGGATCGAGCGACAGCCCCCCGCCCCGGCCCGCCTCGGAATGAATGACGAAGCCCTGGTCGCGCAACGCCGCCACGTCGCGCAGCACCGTGCGGCGCGAGGCCCCCACGGCGCGGGCGAGTGTATCGACGCTGGCATGGCCGCTGCGGCGGAGGTGGCGGACCAGCGCGTCCTGACGGCTGCGGACGGTCATGCGTCATCTTATCACTTTTGGTGACAAATTTTGGCACTTATTCGAATTAGCGTGCCGCCACCAATCGCAAAGGAGACCTATCGATGTTCATCATCCTGCTCCGCTTCGCGGAGAACAAGCCACGGGCGAAGGAATTCATGGACGGCCACAATGCCTGGATCAAACGCGGCCTCGACGACGGCGCGTTCCTCCTGGTCGGCAGCCTTCAGCCCAACGCCGGCGGGGCGATCCTCGCCATAGCCGCATCCCCGGACGACCTGCGCCGCCGGGTCGAGGACGATCCCTTCGTCGCCGAGAAAGTGGTGACTGCCGAGATCCTGGAAATCACCCCCAACAAGACCGATCCGCGGCTGGCCTTCCTCGCGGACTGACCGGCCCCCGCCCACCCGACCAAGACAAGGAAACAACATGACGAGACTGATGACCCGCGCGGCGCGCAGCTGCGCCGCGGCCGCCCTTCTGTGCCTTACCGCGAGCCTGCAATCGACCGCCGGCGACCGGCCGGGCGTAAGCCCTTGGGGCCCAAACGACGAGATCGGCAGCCTGAACATGATGACCGAGGAGTCCCGCGGCGAGGCCCTGCGCCGCGCGGCGGGCGGCAAGGTCTACGACCTGGGCGTCGACCTGTTCGTCGGCATGCCCGACTGCTGCAGCGCCGCCTTCGGCGATCCCGCCTACCAGTTCTGGATGACCCATGTTCCCGCCAGACGCGCGGGCGAGCGGGTCGCCCACTCAAGCGACGCCTTGTCCATGAACACCCACACGGGCACCCATCTGGACATGCTGAGCCACTTCGGCCTGCACGGCCGGATATGGAACGGCGTGTCCGCCGACACGGCCCTGAACGCGCACGGCTGGGCCAAGTCGGGGGCAGAGAAGGTCCCGCCCATTGTCGCCCGCGGCGTGATGATCGACCTGGCGGGGGCCAGGAATCTGCGGCACCTGCCGGCGTCCTACGCGGTCACCGTCGACGATCTGAAGGCAGCCCTCGCCCGTCAGGGCACGACGCTGTCGCCGGGCGACGTGGTTCTGTTGCGCACGGGACTGATGACCCTGTGGCCCGACCGCGCCAAGCTGCAGTTGTTCAATCAGGCCGGCCTCGGTCTGGAGGCCGCGCGCTGGCTGGTCGAGGATCAGAAGGTCATGCTGCTGGGCGCCGACAATTTCGGCCTGGAGAGTTTCCCATCCCGGGACCCGCAGAACTTCGCGCCGGTCCATACCTACCTCCTGGCGGAGAAAGGCGTGCCGTTCCTCGAACTGCTATGGCTGGAGGAACTCGCCCGGGAGCGCGTGTACGAATTCCTGTTCGTCGCCGCGCCCCTGAAGCTTCGGGGGGCGACCGGCGCGCCGGTGCGACCGCTGGCGATCCCGCTTCGGACCCGCGGATAGCCGCGTCAGCGCCAGGGCCGCCGGGGGGGCGCCGGCTGGGCGTCGGCGCCTTCCATGGCCTCCTCCAGCGCCCGGATGCGTTCGGCGAGCGGCGGGTGGCTGGCAAACGCCGCCTGCATGCGCCCGGCGTTGATGGCGAAGGCCCTCATCTCGTCGGGCATGGGCGGCGTGTCATGGGCCGCCTGCAGGGCCTTCAGCGCGTTGATCATGTTGCGCCGGCCGGCCAGTTCCGCTCCGCCCTTGTCGGCGCGGAACTCGCGCCAGCGCGAGAACCACATGACGATCATCATGGCGGCGATGCCGAACACGAACTGCGCGATCATCGAGACGATCCAGAACGCCGGGCCGTGGCCGCGTTCGACCTTGAACACCAGGCGGTCGACCAGATGGCCGACGATGCGCGACAGGAAGATGACGAAGGTGTTCACCACGCCCTGGATCAGGGTCAGCGTCACCATGTCACCGTTGGCGA
>CAXAVJ010000073.1:0-18567 GCA_963972065.1 uncultured Rhodospirillaceae bacterium | reverse complement strand
TCGGCTCGCCGCACGCCTCTTTTTTGGCCTGACGTCCCGACGATCTCGCCGCCTTGTCACACCCGCCGCCGGTATCCCGCCCGCAGGCGGATTTTCTGTCTCCCGTGCCATAAGGAAAGACGGTTTGCGGTTGTCCCGCATGTTCTGCTACAACCTTGAAAACCCTGCCCAGACGATATGTTTCCGGGTACGGTGATAATCAACGTTTTGAGGGATTGTTAATCTGTTCAGGCTCTACTTGCTTGAACAGTTGGGCTTTTTTTGGATGACCGGATCAAGACCGGCACACTGGGACAGGAATGGCAGGTAAGACCGACCCCATCCATTTTGTCGCGGTCGATGACGACCCGATGATCCTTGACGCCATCGCCTCCATGCTGGAGGCGGCGGGTCATCGCGTCACCGCGTTCACGGACTCCAAGGAAGCCATGGACAAGATGGTCTCCCTGGCCCCTGACTGCGTCATCTCGGACCTGATGATGCCGGATGTCGACGGCTTCCAGTTGTGCAAGTTCGTGCGCGGCCACGAAGGCCTTGCCGACACGATTTTCATCGTGCTGACGGCGAAAAGCTACGAATTCGACGTCAACCGCGCCTACGAATTCGGCGCCCACGGTTTCATCCGCAAACCCATCGTCGCGGCAACCTTTCTCGACAAGGTTAATCGCATCCTGCGCGACGACATCGAACTGTCGTTCTGGGGCGTGCGTGGCACCCTGCCCGTTTCCGGCGAAGGCAGCTTGAAGTACGGCGGCAATACGAACTGCGTGACCTTGCAATTCCCACGCGATCAGATTTTCATCTTCGATGGCGGCACCGGGATCAAGACCTTCGGCGACAAGCTGATGGCCAACGGCCGGCGCAACATTCGCGGCCGCATCTTCATTTCCCATCCCCATTGGGATCACATCAACGCCATTCCGTTCTTCGCGCCCTTGTACCGCCAAGGCAACGAGTTTCAGATTCTCGGCGCCAATCAGGGCGACATTTCCATCCGCGAAATCATCTCGGCGCAGATGGACGGCGTATACTTTCCGATCACGCTGAAGGAATTCGCCGCGCGGGTCTATTTCCGCGACCTGGAGGAAGAGGAATTCGAGGTCGACGGCATCCGCGTGAAGACGAAGCTTCTGAGCCATCCGGGCCAATGCCTGGGCTTCCGCATCGAATACAACGGCCGCGCCATCTGTTACGTCACGGACAACGAAATGTTCCTGGAAAACAGCGACGGTTATAACCCGCATTACGAGGAAAAACTGGCCGAGTTCGTGACGGGCGCCGATGTTCTGATCACCGATTCAACCTATACGGACGCCGAATACGCCACCAAGGTGACTTGGGGGCACTCGTGCATTTCCAAGGTTGTCGAACTGGCCGACCGGGGCAAGGTGAAGACCCTCTACCTCTACCACCACGATCCGGATCAGGACGACGCGGCCATCGACGCCAAGCTGGAAACGGCCCAGACCCTATTGAAGGAGCGGGGCAGCGACACCATCTGCATCGCGCCCAAAGAACGCGATACCTTCTATATCTGATTTTCCCGCGTTTGATCCGCCCTACCCGGCCGCGCCGGGCGCCAGCCTTATGAAAGGATCCCCCACATGACCGGAACCGTTGAAGCCCGTTTGAAGGACCTGGGTATCGAACTGCCCAGCCCGTCGGCCCCCGCCGCCAATTACATTCCCTACACCGTCGTCGGGTCGACCGTGTTCGTGTCGGGCCAGGTCTGCGTGTGGAACGGTGACATCATGTGCCGGGGACGTCTGGGCGAGGACGTCTCGACCGAGGACGGCTATCAGGCGGCCCGGGTCTGCGGCCTCAACCTTATTTCGCAAGTTCGCGAAGCCTGCGGCGGGGATCTGGAGCGCGTGGTGCGGGTCGCCAAATTGGGCGGTTTCGTCAATTCGGCCGCTGGCTTCACCGATCAGCCCGAGGTCATCAACGGTGCTTCCGATCTGATGGTCGAAGTGTTCGGCGACGCCGGCAAGCATGCCCGCTTCGCCGTCGGCGCACCGTCCCTGCCCCGCGGCGTGGCGGTCGAGGTCGATGGGATTTTCGAAATCCGCTGACCCGGCGTCGGCGCTCAGCGCGTTATCAGGCGCTCTAAGAATTCCAACATCCGCACTTTGGCCGCCGGGTCCTTGGCAACCACGTGCAGGTTTCCCGTAAGCCCCAGGACCTGCATCCCCGTCGTGCCCACGTAATCCAGACATTTGATCGGCCGCCCCTTGCGCCAGGGGTCGTTCTCCGAATAAACGGCGAGTGCCGGTTCTTCAGCCGGCCCCCTGTAGCCCGTGGAACATCGCGTGCCGCTCATGATGCGGCCCTTGAAGGCACTGCCCGGATAGGACGCGACGGCGTTGGAGCCCTGGGAATGGCCGAACAGGAAGATGTTGTTCCAGTCGACCCAGGAAAAGTCCTTCAAGCCGATAAGAGCCCGGTCCAGTTCCTCAAGCCGCCAAGCGATAACGTTCTTGTAGATTCCCTTCGGCCCGGCGCGGGAATGGGTCTTCGAATCGCAAGTCCTGACGCGCGATGGCCGGGCAAAGCTGTCGGGCGCGACGACGACGAAGCCCGCTTCGGCCAGCATGCCGGCATTGGTGCTGCCCGAATTCCCAAACCCGCCGCAGCCGTGCAGATAAACCACCACGGGCCGGGGCGGCCCCTTGGCCAGGCCGTCCAGCGCCCGCGCCACGGACACCAGATCGCGTGGGCCGCCCAGCACGCCCGTGCCCAGGGGATTGGCGTCGGCGGGCACATAGAAATGCGCCCGTTCCCAGGTGCGTTCGATCGCCTGGGGGCCGAGGGATTCCGACGGCACTTCGTCCATGCCGGCACCGGCGGGGCCGGACGCCATGACGAGACCAAGAACAAGAGAAAGCAAAAAGGGCCGCACGCGCATCACACCACCCTCCATAACGCGGTTGCCGATCGTGAACCGCGCGCGCAGATTAGTCCTGATGGAACCCGCCGAGAATAGAGAAATGAAGCGCGTCGTCTCGCTGCTGCCGAGTGCGACGGAAATCGTCGCGGCGCTGGGCTGCGCGGACTGGCTGGTGGGACGGTCCCACGAGTGCGACTTCCCGGACGGAATAGAAGCCCTGCCCATCTGCACCGCCCCGCGCCTGGACCTGTCCGGCAGCAGCGCAGAGATCGACGCCAAGGTGAAGGCCGCCGTGGTCGACGCCGCGTCCGTCTATGAGGTCCTGCAAGGGCCGCTCGCCGAATGCGCGCCCGACGTCATCATCACCCAGGACCAATGCGAGGTCTGCGCGGTCAGCCTGGCCGATGTCGAGGCCGCGATCTGTACCTGGGCCGGCACGCCTGCGCGAATCGTGTCACTGAAACCCATGATCCTTTCCGACGTGTTCGCCGATGTGGAACAGGTCGCCGATGCCCTGGGTTTAGCGGACCACGGCCGCGCCGTGGCGAACGACCTGCGCAACAGGGCGCGGGCGCTGACCGTCATGCCCGCCGGTCCCCGTCCCCGCGTCGCCTGCATCGAATGGACGGCCCCCTTGATGGCAGCGGGTAACTGGGTCCCCGAATTGGTCACCATGGCGGGCGGTGAGGACGTGTTCGGCCGGGCCGGCGAACACGCCCCCTGGATCACCTGGGAGGATTTAAAATCCGCCGATCCCGACGTCATCGTATTCATGCCCTGCGGCTTCGGCCTGGAGCGTTCGGCACATGAAGCGCGCCTGCTTATGGACGCGCATCCGGATTTCAAGGCTCTCAAGGCCGCCTGTGCGGGCCGCGTCTATGCGACCGACGCCAACAGCTATTTTAACCGGCCTGGGCCGCGATTGGTGGAGAGCCTCTCCTTGTTGGTCGCCGCATTCGGTGGACAGGGCTTGCCACCAGGCATTGAACGAATGGTAGATTGACCCATGCCCGACGGACGCGACGCGGTCGCCATCAAGATCATTAAATCTCTCTCCGAGGTCTCGTCCGAGGCCTGGGATGCCTGTGCCGGAACGGACAATCCTTTCGTCCGCCACGCCTTTCTATCGGCGCTGGAGGACTCCGGATCGGCCACGGGGGAAACCGGCTGGCTCGGCCAGCATCTGGTGATCGAGGATCCGGCCGGCGGCATTGCCGCCTGCGCGCCGCTGTATCTGAAAAACCATTCCTACGGCGAATACGTGTTCGACTGGGGCTGGGCCGACGCCTATGAGCGCGCCGGCGGTCGCTATTACCCCAAGCTGCAATGCGCCGTGCCGTTCACGCCGGTAACCGGGCCGCGCCTGCTGGTCAATCAGGCCCTGCCCGACGGTCAGCACCGCGAGATGCGCCTTGCCCTGATCGCCGGCATGGCGCAACTGGCGCAGAACCTGGGCGTGTCGTCGCTGCACGTCACCTTCCCCACCGAGGATGAATGGGAAGCGTTTGGATCAGCGGGCTATCTGCAACGCATCGGCCAGCAATTCCACTGGGAGAATAAGGGATTCAAAACCTTCGACGACTTCCTGGACGAGTTGTCGTCACGCAAACGCAAGAATATCAAGAAGGAGCGCCGCGCCGTCCACGACGCCGGCCTGGACATCCGCGTCCTTGAAGGCAGTGACATCACCGAGGCCCATTGGGACGCCTTCTTCCAGTTCTATATGGACACGACCGACAAGAAATGGGGCCAGGCCTATCTGACCCGCCGCTTCTTTTCCCTGCTGGGAGAACGTTTGGGCCGGGCCGTGGTCCTGATCGTGGTGGAAAAGGACGGCCGGCCCGTGGCCGGTGCGCTGAACCTGCGGGGCGGCGACACGCTCTACGGCCGCAACTGGGGCTGCGTCGCCGACTACAAATTCCTGCATTTCGAAGCCTGCTATTACCAAGCCATCGACTATGCCATCGCGCACGGCCTGAAGTGGGTCGAAGCCGGGGCCCAAGGCCCCCACAAGGTCCAGCGCGGCTACCTTCCGCGCCGCACATTTTCCGCCCATTGGATCGCCGATAAGGGCTTTCGTGATGCCGTTTCCGGCTTCTTAAAGGACGAATCCAGGGGAATCGAGCGGGAAATGTCCGCCTATGGGGCGTTCTCCCCCTTCAAAAAATCAGAATAAAATCAATTTTATAGACAAATTTTTCAAAAATCGCGCGCAAGTGTGATGCCGGTCACGTTTCCTTTACCAATATTCCCTAAAGTAAAGGGGTTATGGAACGCTATGTGCAAATTTACCTGCTGACCGCCGCCACCCTCGTCGCGGTGCTGCTGCTGTCGGCGGCGGCCATCGCGGCGCCCCGCGTGCCCGATGCGGAAGGCATGGGGATCAACCCCCTGATCCGCACGGCGGCAGCCTTGGCACCGGGCGCGGACTGCATCCGCCACGGCCGCACGGGTACGGGTGAAGTCCTGGTCAACAAATGCAATGCCTGCATGGTGGTCGGGGTGACCCGCCTGCGCCAAGGCTATTCCAACCCGGAAGTGCGCAAGTTCAACGTCATGGCCAATATGACCCTGCCCCTGCCGTTCCGCGGCCCGGGCCGGACCAGCCTGGGGTCCATCTATCCCTGCGATCAGGCCAATCTGGTGAAGCCGGAAACGCTCGTCGACGACAGCGACAAGAAATGCATCACCCTTGAAACGGACAAGGGCAACGGCGGCGTGTTCCTGGTAAACAACTGCCGCGCCTGCCGCGCCGCCCAGGTCATTCGTATGGCCGCCAACGGCAAGCCGCTGGGCAGTCAGTCCTACGTCATCGGCGCCAAGGGCAATCTGCGTTTGTCGTCGCAGGGTGCGTCCATGGTCGGCCTGACCCGCGAAGCCGACTGCCCGCAGGTCGTCGGCCGCTAGGTCTTCTCCCAATTCTGTAAAATCTGTTCCGCCGTGCGCAGTGCCAGCGGCGCCCGTGTGCCCGTGGTCATGCCGTCGGCAAGGATCGGCAGCAACACCTGGACCCCGCCAAGGGGATCGTCCGCCACGAGGCCCCGCGCCTTGACCTGCGGCTGATCCGCGACGCCCGCGTAATCGGCGACCGGCTGCACGCAGGTATCGACGCCATCCAACAAGGCAAGCCAATGGTCCAAAGGCTGCCCGGCAAGATGGCCCGCGACCTCGGCGATCAGGTCCGCTTGCGGTAACCCTTCCCACTGACGCGGAACCCAACCATCGCGGCCGACGGCGCGGCAGAAATTTTCCCAGAACCGGGGTTCCAGATTTCCCAGCGTCAATTCCCGCCCGTCGGCGCAGGCATAGACCCGGTAGCACGCGGCCCCGCCCGTCAACAGCGCGGCGCCCCGTGCCTTGCCCAGACCAAGCTTTTCCGCGGTCAGGCCGATGGCCTGCCAGGACAGCACGCAATCCGACATGGCGACGTCCAGAAAGGCGCCCTGCCCGTCCCGGCCCCGGCGCACCAGCGCCCCCAGAATGGCGAGCGCCGACATCACCGCCCCGGCGCAATCGGCCATGGGCGGCCAAGCCATGGCGGGCCCGTCCGCCGTGCCGGCCTGACTGAGGGCGCCCGTGGCCGCCATGTAGTTCAGGTCATGCCCGGCGGACTGACGCAGCGGCCCCGTCTGCCCATAACCCGTCAGCGCGCAATAGACCAACCCTGGGTTCAGATCCTTGGCCGCGCTGTATCCGAAGCCGAGCCGGTCCATCACCCCAGGCCGGTAGCTTTCGAGCAGAACGTCGGCGCCCCGGACCAAGTCCCGGAACGACGCCCTGCCGGCGTCGGATTTAAGGTCAAGACGAGTCACCGTCTTGCCGGCGTTGAGCACGTGATAGAAGGGTGAGGCGTCGCCGCCTTCGACACCGCCGGGGTCGAGCGGTCCCGCCGTGGGATCAAGGTGGCGCTGCGGGTCGCCCGCGGGCGGCTCGACCTTCACCACCTCCGCCCCCAGGTCGGCAAGCACCTGGGCCGCCAGCGGTCCCGGCAGATATTGGCTGAGATCGAGAACACGGATCCCGGCAAGGAAGGAAAACGCCATAAATCCGGCTCCACCGTTTCCGGAACCTAACCCAATCGTCACCCCCGCGAAAGCGGGGGTCCAGGAAAGCGGAGGGCTGGATTCCCGCTTTCGCGGGAATGACGGCAAGAAGTCTTTATTCCACCAAGGCCGGAACCTTGCCCTTCTTGCGCTTGGCCGGCAGGCGGGTCGATCCCGGTTCGGGGAAATCAAACACCAACTTGTCGTCGTCGACACCGACCAGGACGATGCCGCCCTTGACCAGTTTGCCGAACAACAATTCCTCGGCCAGGGGCTTCTTGATGTTCTCCTGGATCACGCGGCTAAGCGGCCGCGCACCGAACAATTTGTCGAAGCCCCGTTTGGCCAGCCATTCGCGCGCCGCGTCGGTCAGCTCGATCACCACGCCCCGGTCCTCAAGCTGCAATTCCAGGTTCATGATGAACTTGTCGACGACGCGGGCGACGACTTCCGACGTCAGCGCCGCGAAGGGAATGATGGCATCCAGGCGGTTGCGGAACTCGGGCGTGAACATGCGCTCGATCGCTTCCGTATCCTCACCCATGCGGGTTTCCCGTTCGAACCCGATGGCCGGCTTGGCCAGGTCGGCCGCGCCCGCGTTGGTGGTCATGATCAGGATCACGTTGCGGAAACTGACGGACTTGCCGTTGTGGTCGGTCAACTTGCCGTGGTCCATGACCTGCAGAAGGATATTGAACAGGTCCGGATGCGCCTTTTCGATTTCGTCCAGCAACAGCACGCAATGGGGCTGCTGATCGACGGCGTCGGTCAACAGACCGCCCTGATCAAAACCGACATAACCCGGAGGGGCCCCGATCAGACGCGAAACGGAATGACGCTCCATGTATTCGGACATGTCGAAGCGCACCAGATCGATGCCCATCATGTGCGACAGCTGGCGCGCGACCTCGGTCTTGCCGACACCCGTGGGCCCCGAGAACAGGTAGGAGCCGATGGGCTTTTCCGGTTCGCGCAGGCCCGCGCGGGACAGCTTGATGGCGCTGGCCAAGGCCTCGATGGCGTTGTCCTGACCAAACACCATGGTCTTCAGATCACGGTCCAGGTTCTTGAGCGCCTTGCGGTCATCGGACGACACCGATTTTTCCGGAATGCGGGCGATCTTGGCGACCACCTGTTCCACGTCCTTGACAGTGACCGTCTTGCGCCGCTTGCCCGCCGGCAACAGCATGCGCGACGCCCCGACCTCGTCAATGACGTCCAAGGCCTTGTCCGGCAGCTTGCGTTCGTGGATGTACTTGGTCGACAGTTCCACCGCCGCCTTCAAGGCGTCGTTGGTGTAGCGCACGTTGTGGTGTTCCTCAAAATAGGGCTTCAGGCCCTTAAGGATCTTAACCGTGTCATCCATCGACGGCTCGTAAACGTCGATCTTCTGGAACCGGCGCACCAGGGCCCGGTCCTTTTCGAAGTAATTGCGGTATTCCTTGTAGGTGGTCGAGCCCATGCAGCGCAGGCCGCCCTTCTGCAAGGCCGGCTTCAGGATGTTGGACGCATCCATGGATCCGCCCGAGGTCGCCCCGGCGCCGATCACCGTGTGAATTTCGTCGATGAACAGGATCGCCTTGGGCATGGCTTCCAATTCAGCCATGACATTCTTCAGGCGTTCCTCGAAATCGCCGCGATAGCGCGTGCCGGCCAGAAGGGCGCCCATGTCGAGGGCGTAGATGGTATTGCCGAGCAGCACCTCGGGCACGTCCTCGTCCTCGATGCGCTTGGCCAGGCCCTCGGCGATGGCGGTCTTGCCCACCCCCGGGTCGCCCACGAACAGGGGATTGTTCTTGTTGCGCCGGCACAGGATCTGGATGGCGCGGTCGACCTCTTCGTGGCGGCCGATCAAGGGGTCAATACGGCCTTCGTTCGCCTTCTTGTTCAGGTTGGTGCAATAGGCGTCGAGCGCTTCCGAGCCCTTACGAGCGGCGGCCTCGGCCTCTGCTTCCGGATCGGCGCCGGACACGGTGCGCTGTTCCGAGCGCCCGGGCACCTTGGCGATGCCGTGAGAGATATAATTGACGGCATCAAGGCGTGTCATGTCCTGCAGTTGCAGATAATAGACGGCATGGGATTCCCGTTCCGAGAACAGGGCGACCAGTACATTGGCGCCGGTCACTTCCTCGCGGCCCGACGACTGGACATGGATCACGGCGCGCTGGACAACGCGCTGGAAGCCCGCCGTCGGCTTGGGCTCAAGCCCGCGCGGGTTGTCGATCTCGGCCAGTTCGTTGTCGAGGAACTCGGTCAGGTCGGCGATCAGACGCTCGACCTCCACGTCGCAGGCCTTCAGCACCGCGATGGAATCGGGATCTTCGGTTAGGGAAAGAAGCAGATGTTCGAGGGTTGCGTATTCGTGATTACGCTCGGCGGCGAGTGCCAGGGCGCGGTGAAGGGTCTGTTCTAGCTCGCGTGAAAGCATTTAATCCTCATCTCCGCCGCCGTCTTTCTCGATCGTGCACTGGAGAGGATGCTGGTGCTGACGCGCCAGATCCATGACCTGTGTCACTTTCGTTTCGGCGATTTCATATGTGAAGACACCGCATACGCCCACACCGCGCTGGTGGACATGCAGCATCACCTGGGTAGCCTGCTCGCTGTTCATGCCGAAAAAGCGTTCCAGCACGTGGACGACGAACTCCATCGGCGTGTAGTCGTCATTGAGCATCAGGACTTTGTACATGGACGGACGCTTGGTCCGCGTGCGGGATTTGACCGCCAAACCGGTGCCGGAGTCATCGTCCCGCCCCGGGTCGATGGGAGATTTTGGCGGGTCTGTCGGTCCTGTCATCTCCGTCCTGTCCTTGCCGTGTTCGGGCCGGCGGCCGCCGCCCATCGGCGCCGCCGAAGCAGCCTAACCACTCCGACGGTAATCCAATTCTATTTAAAAAGGATTGCCCGGGGAAGCCCCGGGTCCGGGGTGCGGTTGCCGTTTATCCCTGAATATATGGGCAGAGCACCCGCCAGCGCCAAGTCCCATCCCTGGGAATTCTCCAACAGATCGTCCACAACCGGAGCAACCGAGGCCCGAAACGACCCGGCCCATGGCCCAGACCGGAGAATCGCCCCTTGCCGCCCCCGCGAAACCGGCAAACGAAAACGCCCGGCATTTTCAGCCGGGCGCTTGTTCAGGGCCGCATCACATTGCGTGAGGCGGAAATCGTCAGGCGGCAATCGGCTTGGTCACCTTTTCGACGGCGACCGTCACGCGGCCGGCGATCGGTGCCGCGGCTTCCTCGGCCAACTTCACGGCCATGTCGGAAATCTTGCGGCTTTCGTCGAAGGCCTTGGAATAATTGGTCTTCAGCAGGCTGCTCTGCAGTTTGACCATGTCATCGACTGATTTGCAGCCGAACATCTTCTTGGTCAGATCGACCGTTTCTTCCACGTTCTTCTGGGCCATGGCGAACAGCACCTTGTTCAGATCCTGCATGCCCTTCGCCATGATGTTGTTGGCCTGAACGAAGGCGTCGACGTTTTCCTTGTTGTAGGCAATGGTGTCTTCATAGGTCTTGAACACCTGACCGCCGGCCTTGACGGCCGCGGCGATCTGCTCCTGACCCATGGTGGCGGCCTTTTCAACGCCCTTGGCGGCAACATCGGCGCCGGCCTTGACGACGGTTTCAACGGTTTCCTTAACGGCAGGCGCGGCAACCTCGACCTTGCTGGCCGCGGGCGCCGGCGCAGGGGCTGCAGCGGCGGGTTTGGCGGGGGCGGCAGGCGTGGCGGTGGGTTTCGCGGTCGCGGTGGGCTTCTTGGCTTCAGCCATCGTACTCTCCATCTGGGTTCTTTGTCGGGTGATCAACATCATCCTTGGCGGCTTTCGGGCGCTTTGGCGTCTCCGATGCCGCTTCTCACTGCCGGGCAGCGATGCTGCAATGCAGCAATCGTTGAAATATAAGCCCTGCGCCGGTCTTTCGTCAAGATCGGATGGTGCGTTGCACAAAAATTTATCCCACCTGTAACCTTTTGTTTTTATGTCAATTTTTTGTTCCCAAAATGTCCTGCAACGCCCCCCTTTCGACCTGTTCAGGGGCGCCCGGATCCCTCACGGACCGGCCCATTAATGAAATATTTACGATGAATCCTTAAAGAAGATATTGATTCGGCTGCGAAATTTCTGGAGACGCCGTTAGCGGATTCCGCTACGATATCGGCGAATCGGGGGACGACGCGACGACGATAATGAGGCATAAAGCTCAACACGGGGAAGAGAGCTCTCATGACTGAGACGACGCGTCCGATTACACGACGGGGAGGCCTGCGCCTTTTGGCTGCAGCCGCTCTGGTTCTGCTGACCGCCCTGGTGCTTTCGCCGGGACAGGCGGTCGCCAAGTACGCCTCTTTGGTCATTGACGCCGAAACGGGCGAGGTTCTGCACGCGGTCAACGCGGATACGCGGAACTATCCCGCCTCCCTGACCAAGATGATGACCCTCTACAAAATGTTCGAAGCGGTGGAAAACGGCCGCTGGTCCATGAACACGCGTCTGCGCATGTCGGCCCGCGCCGCCGGTCAGCCTCCGTCGAAATTGGGCCTGAAACCCGGTCAAACCATTTCCGTACGCGACGCGATCCTGGCGTTGTCCGTCAAATCGGCCAATGACATCGCCGCCGCCGTGGCCGAAAACTACAGCGGCAAGGAATGGAAATTCGCCCGGGAAATGACCGCGACGGCGCGCCGCCTGGGCATGGATCGGACGACTTTCCGCAATGCGTCCGGCCTACCCCACAGCGCGCAAATGAGCACCGCCCGCGACATGGCCAAGTTGGCCCGCGCACTTCTCCGCGACTTTCCGCAGTACTATCATTTCTTCTCGCGCACCCGGTTCGATTTCGGCGGCGTGTCGCACAAGACCCATAACAAGCTGCTGCTTTCCTATGACGGTGCCGACGGCTTCAAGACAGGCTATATCCGGGCGTCCGGCTTCAATCTGGTGACCTCGGCCAAACGCGACGGCCGGCGCGTGATCGGCGTCGTATTCGGCGCCAATTCATCGAGTGCCCGCAACCGTCTGATGGCCAAGCATCTCGACCGCGCATTCGCCGAATTGGGCAGTGCGCCGGTGCTTGCCAAGGCCGACATTCCGGCCCCCGCCCCCCTACCCACGGCCCCCGGCCGTGCGGAAGAACAGGGCGACGGCGACGGACCGCCCCGGATCGTCGAGTTCGATAAGAAATCACGCTGGGGCATCCAGGTTGGTGCCTTCGCTCAGTCCGAACAGGCCGAGAGCATGGCGATGAAGGCGCGCAACACCGTGCCGTCCCTGCTTGACGGCGGTGTCGTCTCCATCGTTCCCCTGACCAAGAAGAACGGCAAGGTTTTGCACCGGGCGCGGGTTTACGGCCTCAGCAAGCGCGACGCTTACCGTGCCTGCAAACTGCTGGAGCGGCGCCATATCCCCTGCATGGAACTGCGCGGGCCGGAAACCTTGGAAATGGCCTCTCTTCCGGCCGACAACTAAGCGTTCCTCCCTCCTTCACGCGTTTCTCGCCCCTACCCTCACGGCCTTTCAGGCTGCGATGCCACCTGGACGCATCGTCGCGCCCAGTACTTCGGCCCGATATCCGCGAAATGGTGAAGTTTTCGTGGCATTAGCCAACAAATTTTGCCACAATTGTCCATGGTATCGAAATGCTGCGCGCGGCCCATCGGGTGCCACGCGCGGCAGGGGGAGGGAGAGGAATCGTCTTACGGCGGTTCCTCTCCGTTTTTTGGCCTCCCGCACTGGGATGCCAAAGACCTGATAACTGAGTAAAATAAAGCGACGACCTAAAGGTCCGGCACAGCCACGTTGCTTTGCGCCAGCTGCCCGGCCAGCGCCGATTTCAGCCGCGCCAGGGCGTCCGCGTCCGCCGCCTCGCAGCGCGCGACCAACACCGGCTGGGTATTGGATGCACGTAGCAGCCACCAGCCGTCCGCCGACTGCACCCGCACGCCGTCCATGCCGTGGACGGCGATACCCGTTTCCGTCGCCAGGCGGGCGCGGACTTCCTCGACCACCCGGAACTTGCGGTCATCGGCGCAATCGAAACGGATTTCCGGTGTCGAGACGGTCTTCGGCATGGCGTCCAGAAAATCACCCAGGCTGGCCTCCGTGCCGTTCAACACGTTGAGCAGGCGGATCGCGGCATAGAGCGCATCGTCGTAGCCGTAATAACGGTCCTTGAAGAAGATGTGGGCACTCATCTCACCGGCCAGCGGTGCGCCGATCTCGGCCATCTTGCTCTTGATATGGGAATGGCCGGTCTTCCACATCAGGGGTTTGCCCCCCAGGCGGTCGATTTCGTCGAAGAACACCGTGGAGGTCTTCACGTCGGCGATGATCGTGGCCCCCGGATGGGCGGCCAGCACGTCGCGCGCCAGGATGGCGAGCAGTTGATCGCCCCACAGCACCCTGCCCTGTCCGTCGACGATGCCGATGCGGTCGCCGTCGCCGTCAAAGGCGATGCCCAGGTCGCAGCCGTTGGCGGCGACCGCATCCTTCAACTGCGCCAGGTTCTTTTCCACCGTCGGGTCCGGGTGATGGGCCGGGAAGGTGCCGTCGATGGCCTCGTTCAACAGGATATGGCGGCCCGGCAGGCCGGCGACCATCTTGACCAATGCCTCGCCCGCCGCCCCGTTGCCCGCGTCCCAGGCGACCGTCAGGGGCTTTGCCCCGTCGAAATCCTGCAGCAGGCGCGCCACGTAGGCATCCATGATATCGATGCGCGCCTCATCGCCGTTGCCCGAGGCGACATCGCCCTGGGATGCCAGAGCACCCAGTCTTTGGATATCGGCACCGAAGAACGACCGGCCCTGCATCACCATCTTCACGCCGTTGAATTCCGGCGGATTGTGCGAACCCGTGACCATCAGCCCCGCGTCCGTGCCCAGGTGATACGTGGCGAAATAGAGCATGGGCGTCGGCCCGAGGCCGACCCGCTGGACGTCGACTCCGGCGGCGCGCAGGCCCTCGGCCAGGGCCGCTTCGAGTTCGGGAGAACTCAGCCGCCCGTCATACCCGGTGGCTGCACTTTTGCCGCCGGCGCGGATCAGCAGGGTGCCGAACGCTCGGCCGATGGCGAACAGGTCGGCCGCCCCCAAGGTGTCGCCCACGGTGCCCCGGATGTCGTATTCGCGCAGGATACTGGGATTAAAACTGTGGCTATCCGCCATGAAGGGCTACGTCCTTGTTCGCGCCGCGCCGGACCGGCGGTCAGCCTGCGGCCGACACTTTTGATTTGCCGATGCAGGTATAATCAAACCCGGCTTCGGCCATGTCGTCCGGGTTGTAGATGTTGCGCAGGTCGATCATCACCGGCGCCTTCATCAAGCTCCGAACCTTGTCCAGGTCGAGGGCTCGGAATTCGTTCCATTCGGTCAGGATGGCCAGCGCATCCGCACCGCCCATGGTGTCATAGGCGCTCTTGCACCAGTCGACGCCGTCCAGCATGTGTTTGGCTTCGTCCATGCCTTTGGGATCATAGGCGCGGACCTTGGCTCCGGCCGCGATCAGGGCGGGCACGATGTCGAGGGACGGGGAATCCCGCATATCATCCGTATTCGGCTTGAAGGTCAGGCCCAGGACCGCGATCGTCTTGCCGGAAACGGCACCGCCGCAGGCGTCGATGATCTTCTGCGCCATGGCCTTCTTGCGCTTGGCGTTGATGTCGACCACGGTTTCCACGATGCGCAGTGGCGATCCCGCATCTTGCGCCGTACGCACCAGGGCGAGCGTGTCCTTGGGAAAACAGGACCCGCCATAGCCCGGCCCCGCGTGCAGAAACTTGCGCCCGATGCGCCCGTCCAGGCCGATCCCCCGGGCCACGTCCTGCACGTCGGCGTCCAGGATCTCGCACAGGTCGGCGATCTCGTTGATGAAGGTGATCTTGGTCGCGAGAAACGTGTTGGCCGCGTACTTGATGAGCTCCGACGTCTGACGCCGGGTGAACACGATCGGCGTCTCGATCAGGTAGAGCGGACGGTAGAGTTCACGCATCACTTCGCGGGCGTCCTCGGACTCCGTGCCGATGACGACACGGTCGGGGCGCATGAAGTCCTCGATGGCCGCCCCTTCGCGCAGGAATTCCGGGTTCGACACCACGTCGAACTTGGCGTCGGGCCGGGCTTCGCGGATGATCTTCTCGACCTCGGCTCCCGTGCCGACGGGCACCGTCGATTTGGTGACGACGACCGTATAGCCCTCGATGGCGCGGGCGATCTCTTCCGCCGCCGCATAGACGTAGGACAGGTCCGCATGGCCGTCACCGCGCCGGGACGGCGTGCCGACGGCGATGAACACCGCATCCGCATCCTTCACGGCCTCGGTCAAATCCGTGGTGAAGCTGAGGCGCCCAGCCTCAGCATTGCCTTCGACCAGTCTCTGAAGGCCGGGCTCGTAGATCGGCATTTCGCCCTGTTTCAGGCCCGCGATCTTGTTCTCGTCCTTATCGACGCAGATGACGTTATGGCCGAATTCGGAAAAACAGGCCCCGGACACCAATCCTACGTATCCGGTCCCGACGACGGCGACATGCATGCTGTAACTTCCTTCAGAGGTAGGTTTTCAAGGTGGCGCGGACGCGATCGGCCATATCAGGACGCTCCAGCGCAAAGGCGACATTGGCTTCGATGAACCCGGCCTTCGATCCGCAGTCAAAACGCCGGCCCTTAAATCGCAGCCCGTGGAACGGCACCGTGTCCAAGGTCTTGGCCATGGCATCGGTCAATTGAATTTCGCCGCCCGCCCCTTTTTCGTGGCGGTCGAGATGTTCGAACACCTCGGGCTGCAGGATATAGCGGCCGATAATCGACAGGGTCGAGGGGGCGACCGACGGGTCCGGTTTTTCCACCAAGCCCTTGGCGCGGGCCAAGCGGCCGTCGTCCTCGGCAACGTCCAGGATGCCGTACTTGTTGGTGTCCTCAAGCGGCACGTCCTCGACCGCGACGATGTTACCGCCCACTTCCCGGTAGGCTTCCATCATCTGGGCCAGGCATCCCGGCTCCGCCTGGACCAGATCGTCCGGCAGCAGCACGGCGAAGGGCTCGCCGGCGACCATCTGGCGGGCACACCAGATGGCGTGCCCCAAGCCCAATGGGTTCTGCTGCCGGGCATAGGCCAGATGGCCCGCCGGCACCATGGCGTCGTGGACGATCTCAAGCTCGCGGGTCTTGCCGCGCGCCTGAAGAACCTGTTCCAGTTCGACCGCATGGTCGAAGTGATCTTCCATGATCGTCTTGCCGCGCCCGGTGACCAGGACGAAATCCTCAATCCCGGCCGCCCGTGCCTCTTCGATGGCGTATTGGATCAGCGGCTTGTCGACGATCGGCAACATTTCCTTGGCCATCGCCTTGGTCGCGGGCAGAAACCGCGTGCCGAGGCCGGCAACGGGCAGGACGGCCTTCCGGACGGGTGCGTTCATGTCGGAACTTTCTGCTGTGAACTTTCAGCGTCGAAACGGTGCCAACCACGGGATGGCACGGCGATGGGGCCTTTTTGTGCCATACCGCCCCCGGCGCCGCAACCGCCCGATTGATCCGGCCGCGTCCCCCGGATTTCTCCCGTTTTCGCCTTTGGCACCGCGGATCGTCACGGAACCGTAACGCGAATCGCTTTTGCGCGGGCGAAATCCCTCAATCGCCCAGCAACACGTCCTTGGCCTCGTTGACCTGAGCCGCCAGATAGTCCGAGCCGCCGTGGTCCGGGTGCAGCCCGGAAATGATGCGCTGATAGGCAGCCTTGATGTCCTGGCGGCTCGCCCCTTCGGACAGGCCCAGCACGGCCAATGCCTCCGCCCGCGTCATGGCGCCCGAACGAGTAGCCCCGGCGCTGCCGGTTTGCGGTCCCGCGTCTTCGGCAGCGTCACGCCAATCGGGATGAACCCGGTCCAGATAGGCTTCGAGGACACGGGCCGAGGCCTCGTCCTCGGTCCAGCAATTGCGCAGCAGGTCCAGTTTCTCCGACGCCGTCATGTCGTCCAGCCGGCGTCCCTTGTAGGGCCCGTCGATGACCTCGCCCCAGACGTCGCCCGTGTCGTGGTCCAGGCCCATGCGCAGGAAGCGGGTTTCCACGTCCGATGTCTGGCCCGTGGGGGCCCCCTGCCCGGCGCCGGCCATGCGCGAAAAATTACGCGCCGCGCGGTAGACCGACCGGGCCCGCAGCAGCATGGGGATCAACGCCGACAACGCGAACACGGCCCAGCCGAGCCGCCCGGTAATGACGAAGAACAGCGCCAACACCACGGCCAGAATGCCGAAAACGTAGAACAGGACCTTCTTCAAGGTCTTCACGTTCGCGGTCGCGTACCAACGCGCACCGATCAGGAAGGCCGCCAGCAGGGCCACGCCCAGTACCAGATAGGACATGGCGCCTAAGCCCTCCTGATCTGATGGGCGATGCGCAAGGTCTCACCGCCCTTGGCCTGGGCATGGTTTTCCAGCGCCCGTCGCCCACCCGCCGCATAGACCGCGACGGCGGCCAACAGTTCCTTCAACGTATCGGCGCTGGCCGCGTCGAACGAACAATACGCACCACCCGACAGCTTGGCGATCTGCTGGAACCCGAACCGGGCGATCGGGTCCTCGCCTTCGTGGAACATGAACACCGGCACACCCAACAGGCCCAGCTCGCCCGCGGTCTTGCCCAAGGCGTCCACGTCCTCTTCGAAACTATCGCCGACGTAGACCAGGGCGTTGATCCGGCGCTTGCGGGTTTCGTTCACGGCGTGCTTCAGAAGTTTGCCGATCTGCGTTTCGCCGGCCAGGCAGCCGACGCCGGTCATCAACCGCGTCAGGTCATGCGTGTCGCCGGTCCATTTCGAGACCTTGAATTCCCCGAACCCGCGAAAGAATGCAAGCTGGACATCTAGACCGCCCAGGTCGCGCGTGACCTGAAACATCTCGCCCTGCAGGCGGGCGGCGCTGTCCCAGCTCGGCTGGCGACTGGCCGTCGCGTCCATGCCGAACATCAACCGGCCGCGGCCGTTCCCGCGTGCCTGCACGGGTGCGCGCGACAGTTTGTCCAGAAACGCATCGACGTCCGCCCGCTTGGCGGGTGCGCCGGCGGCGTCTGATTTCGCAAGCTTGTCGTCGTTGCCCATGAATCCCGTCCTTCACCTTGAAAGATAAGGTGTTCGGACGTCGTTCGCCAGCGCAGCGGGGAAACCGCCGGTCTAAGCCGGCAGCGGCGGCAAGTGAAGGGCGCCGATCAGGGCGCGGACTTCCTGCCGCGCCGCCAGATGCGACATGGACATGGCCGCCGGGTCGCCGGTTTCCTTGATGTCCATGATGGTCAGACCGGCCAGGAACAGTTCGCGGTAGATCACCCGTTCACCGAACCCGGGCAGAAAGCGGAAGCCGATGCGCTGGGCCAGTTGGTTGAGCGCCTTCTCCATCTCCTGACGATTGCGCGAATCAAGCGGGCTCAGGCGGTTGCGCAGCACGATCCAATCCATCTTGCCGCCGTCGCGCCGGGCGCGGACGATCTTCTGCTTCCAGACCATTTCCGCGTATTGGCTGGGACCCTTCACGGTCATCTCGTTGCTGACCTCGACCCGGGCCAGAACGTCCAAGTCGACAAAGCTATCGTTCAGGGGCGTGACCAGGGTATCGGCATGGGAATGGACGGCTTCCGACAGGGGCGTGGCGCTG
>CAXAVJ010000072.1:0-18680 GCA_963972065.1 uncultured Rhodospirillaceae bacterium | reverse complement strand
GGACAGCAATATCCCCGAAGACGTCGCCTTCGCCGAAAGCCGCATCCGCAAGGAGACCATCGCGGCGGAGGACATCCTCCACGACCTGGGGGCGTTCTCCATCATCGCGTCGGACAGCCAGGCCATGGGCCGGGTGGGCGAGGTGCTGATCCGCACCTGGCAGACCGCCGACAAGATGAAGCGCCAGCGCGGCCGCCTGGCGGGCGAGACGGGGGACAACGACAACCTGCGCGTCAAACGCTACATCGCCAAGTACACCATCAACCCGGCCATCGCCCATGGGCTGTCGAAGCATGTGGGGTCGGTCGAGGTCGGCAAGCGCGCCGATCTTGTCCTGTGGTCGCCGGCCTTCTTCGGGGTCAAGCCGGACATGATCCTGATCGGCGGCACCATCGCGGCGGCGGCCATGGGCGATCCCAACGCCTCCATCCCGACGCCGCAACCCGTGCACTACCGCCCCATGTTCGGCGCCTTCGGGCGCTCCATGGCGGCATCCGGCGTGACCTTTGTGTCCAAGGCGGCGCTCGACGACGGCCTTGCCCGTCATCTGGGTGTGGCCAAGGAGTTGCTGGCGGTCGAAAACACGCGCGGCGGCATTTCCAAGAAGTCCATGGTTCTGAACGACGCCACACCCAAGGTCGAGGTCGACCCGGAAACCTACGAGGTGCGGGCCGACGGGGAACTGCTGACCTGTGAGCCCGCCGATGTGCTGCCCATGGCGCAGCGGTATTTCCTTTTCTAGGACGAGGTGTCGCGACAATGAACAGCCCCCTCACCCTGCCCTCTCCCCCTTAAGGGGGAGAGGGTTACATAGGCTTGGCGCGGCGAAGCCGGGCCTAGCCGAAGTTGGGTGAGGGGGGTGACGGTTTGAACAGACGGGAGAGATCGATGCTTCGGGCAACGGCGCTCAGGCGGAAAGGGGAGTGGTCGGGGGCGGCCGCCGATACGGTGGTGTTGGACTTCGACCACCGTCCCCGGCGACGGCTGGCCATGACCGGCGTGAACGGGCTGGCGTTCCTGTTGGATCTGGCCGAGGCGGAGGCCCTGGCCGACGGCGACGGTCTGGTGCTCGACGACGGTCGGCTGGTCGCGGTGACGGCGGCGGCGGAACCGCTGGCCGAGGTCACCTGCGACGATACCGACCATCTGGTCCGCGTCGCCTGGCACCTGGGCAACCGCCACTTGCCGACGGAATTGCTGGGGGATCGATTGCACATCCGCCGCGACCATGTGATCGAGGACATGCTGGTCAAGCTGGGCGCCCATGTCGCGCATGTCTCCGCGCCCTTCAACCCGGAAGGCGGGGCCTACGGCCATGGCCGCACCCATGGCCATGATCACGGGGATGACCACGGGCATCACCATGGGCATGGAAGCCATTCCCATGGATAGCGGGTCGCTCTACCGCCTGCTCGCCTGGCTGTCACCGGGCTATCCCGTGGGCGCCTTCGCCTACAGTCACGGCCTGGAATGGGCGGTGGAAACGGGGGCGGTGGCCGACCGGGCGGGGCTGGAACGCTGGCTGCGCGACCTGCTGGCCCATGGCGGGGCCTGGTCCGACGCCGTGCTGTTCGCCCGCAGCCATGACGCTGCCGCCGCAGGGGACGGGGCCGCGCTGGCGGAGATCAACGATCTGGCCGTCGCCTTGTCGCCGTCGTCGGAACGGCGGCTGGAGACCACGGCCCAGGGCAACGCCTTCCTGCTGGCGACGCGGGCCAGCTGGCCCTGGGACGACGACGATACAGATTTGATCCCCGGCGACTGCGCCTATCCGGTGGCCGTCGCCTGGGCCGCGGCGGGACACGGCCTGCCGCTGGAGGCGGCGCTCCACGCCTATGTTCATGCCGTGGCCGCCAACCTGATTTCCGCGGGCGTGCGCCTGATCCCGCTCGGACAGACCGACGGCCAGCGCGTGTTGGCGGCGTTGGAAGACGCCGTGGCGCGAACGGCCACCGCCGCCCAGACCGCGGACCTTGCCGCCCTCGGCGGCTGTGCCTTTCTTGCCGACGTGGCCGCCATGCGCCACGAAACCCAGTACACGAGGCTTTTCAGATCATGACCATATCCCCCCATGGACCGCTCCGCGTCGGCATCGGCGGGCCCGTCGGCTCCGGCAAGACGGCGCTGATGGAACAGCTCTGCCGGAGTTTCAGAGAGACTTACGACATCTGCGCCATCACCAATGACATCTATACCAAGGAAGACGCCGAGGCCCTGACGCGGCGCGGTGCCCTGGCGCCCGAGCGCATCATGGGCGTGGAAACGGGCGGCTGCCCGCATACGGCGATCCGCGAGGACGCCTCCATCAACCTGGCCGCCGTGGCGGAAATGCGGAAAACCTTTCCGGGCCTGGACCTGATTTTGATCGAAAGCGGCGGCGACAACCTGGCGGCGACATTCTCGCCCGAACTGGCCGACATCACCATCTACGTCATCGACGTTTCGGCCGGCGAGGAAATCCCCCGCAAGGGCGGGCCGGGCATCACCCGCTCGGACCTCCTGGTCATCAACAAGACGGACCTGGCCCCCCATGTCGGCGCCGATTTGGCCGTCATGGACCGCGACGCCAAACGCATGCGCGGCGACCGTCCCTTCGTCTTCACCAACATGAAGACGGGGGCGGGCGTGGCCGAGATCGTGGATTTGGTGCGCAGCCTGGGGGGGCTGGCGGCATCTCTCGCCGAGGCGAGAAGCTGAACGTGATCTTGACCGCGGCGGACCCAATTGCCGATAAGAACGGCTACACCCGCCACCACCGTGAACCGGCATGAAGAAGCAATCCAAAAAATTCAAAGTGTTCCGTTCGTCCGCCGGGCTCGGCCTGCGCGCCCTTCGGGATTTCAAGAAGTCCGAAGAACTCATCGAGTACACGGGGCCCCGTATCAGCACCAAGAACGCCGACGCCAAGCCGAACCGGTATCTGTTTCAGCTGAATGACAAGCATTACATCGACGGCTCGCCGCGTTCCAACCTGGCGCGCTACATCAACCATTCCTGTCGGCCGAACGCCAAAGCGTTTGTCAGCCATGATGAAAAGCGCATCACCATTGAGGCGATCCGGCCGATCAAGGCGGGTGAGGAAATCACCTACGATTACGGCAAGGAGTACTTCGAGGAATATATCGCGCCGATCGGCTGCCGATGCGTGAAATGCGTCGACCCTTCAAAAAAATGAGGCAGGACGCCCGCTTCTGAGCCGAAGCAGGCGACCCGCGGGCCGTGTCAAATCATCCGTTTGACTTCGGTATAGTCTCCCCGCACACGCAAAATGACCGTAACGTCCTTACGGCCACGGTTGCGCCAAAACCAGCCGTGGTTGCCGTCGAAGGCGGCTTCCAGGGTGCCGCTGTGCTTCTCAACCTTGCGGTCTTTCTTGTAGCTGATGTTCTGGCCCCCGCCGTCGCCGTGCAGGTCGTAATTTACGGCACCGTCCTTGACTGTCCATGAGAACTCGGCCTTGGCGCCCTTGGCCATGGAGAGCTTGACCTCTGCTCCCTGGCCGGGTTTCAAGGTCACGGAAATTTCGTCCTTCCATGTGGAATCCTTGGCCTGGGCATGGGCTGTGCCGATCAGCCAGCCGGCAAACAGGCTGCTGGAAAGGCTCGATTGGTTCCCCGGCGCGGCGGGCGTCTGGCCGCCTTGGCGGTCGGCTTCCGCTTCCTTGTCCAATTGCATCTTGATCTCGCCCATCTCGGTCAGGCCCAGGACGCGCCCGATGCCGGTGGGGTCGATAGCGTATTCGGCCGGCAGCACGATGGTGATGAGAATCACGCCCGCCGAGACCAGGGCATAGAGAGTGGAACGCAGCAGCTTGCCGGTGGTCGGAAGTTCGGTTTTTGAGGGGACTTCGGAATTGAACATGAAAGTTCCTTTCGGGATCAGGATACGAAATAGCCGGTCAGCTGGTAGCCGATGAGGATGAATCCGGCGCTCATCATCACGACGTTCGCTGTGTAGGCGTTGCGCATGAAATTGTCGGTCCGCCGCCACCAGCCCATCAGCACGAGGATCGCGGCCAGCGCCGTCAGCTGACCCAGTTCAACGCCGACGTTGAAAGCCAGCAGGTTAGGAATCAGTCCGTCCGACGCGATGTCGTAGTCGATGATCTTGGACGCCAAACCGAAGCCGTGGCAGAACCCGAAGATCAGGGTCGCCGCCTTGGTGTTGGGCTGGAAGCCGAACCAGCGCCGGTAGGCGCCGATGTTGTCGAGCGCCTTGTAGACGATGGAGAAGCCGATGATGGCGTCGATCAGGTAGCTGTTGATGCCGAAGTCGAACAACACGCCCAGCAGCATGGTCGTCGAATGACCGACGGCGAACAGGCTGACGTAGATCGCGATATCCTTCATCCGATAGAGGAAGAAGATCACGCCGAACAGGAACAGGATGTGGTCGTAGCCCGTCACCATGTGCTTGGCGCCCAGATAGGTGAACGGCGCCAGCAGGATGCCGGACACTTCCATGATGTAGCCCTTGTCGCCCTGCGCGACGGCATGGGCCTGCGCAACGTCAATGCTTGCGAGACAAAGGAAAAGGGCGCCCAAGGCCACCCCTGCAACAGTTCTGATCATTGGGTTCCTATCGTTGAATTGCATCGTGGTTGCTGGTGCATCATTGGCTTGACCATATCCTATCCTGGGGGATAGGATCAAGCATGGACGGAACGCACAGACATCAAAGTCACCCGGTTGTGATCAACCGCCTGAAACGGGCGCACGGTCACCTGCGCAAGGTCATTGAGATGATTGAGGCAGGCCGCCCCTGCCTTGACGTGGCGCAGCAGCTGCACGCTGTCGAAAGCGCCGTGGCGAATGCCAAGACGACGCTGATCGAAGACCACCTGGACCACTGTCTCGATACCGTCGTCGGCCCGATGGACGCCGAACAGCGGCAGGAAATCGCCGACTTCAAGGCCATCGCCAAGTATCTTTGACCACGGACGGATCGGGCGCGGCCATGTTGGGCGTCCTCGCGGACAGAACCTACCGGAACCTATTTCTCGCCCAGGCGATCTCTCTCGTCGGAACCGGCCTGAGTACGGTCGCGCTTGCCCTGTTGGCCTACGATATCGCGGGCGACAAGGCAGGGGCCGTTCTCGGCACGGCCCTGTTCATCAAGATGGCCGCCTATGTGGGATTGTCCCCGGTCGCCGGCGCCTTCGCGGGGCTGCTGCCCAGGCGTGCGTTCCTGGTCTCGCTCGATGCCGTCCGGGCCGGCGTGGCGCTGATGCTGCCCTTCGTGACCCATGTCTGGCAGGTCTACCTCCTGATCTTCGTCCTGCAGTCGGCCTCGGCCGCCTTCACCCCGACCTTCCAGGCGACCATCCCCGACGTCCTGCCGGACGAAGGCGACTACACCAAGGCCCTGTCCCTGTCCCGCCTTGCCTATGATCTGGAAAATCTGCTCAGCCCGGCCATCGCCGGCGCACTGCTGACGGTCATTACCTTCCACGACCTGTTCATGGGCACGGCGTTGGGGTTCGTCTTGTCCGCCCTGTTTGTGCTGTCGGTCGCCCTGCCGTCGCCTCGCCCCAGTCAGGGGCGTAGCATCTACGACCGCCTGTTCCGGGGAGCGCGCATCTTTCTCGCCACGCCCCGCCTGCGCGGCCTGATGGCGGTGAACCTGGCCGTCGCGGCGGCGGGGGCGATGGTGTTGGTGAACACGGTGGTGTTCGTGCAGTCCCGGCTGGGCTTCGCCGAGCAACAGACGGCCCTGGCCCTCGCGGCATTCGGCGGCGGGTCGATGGCGGTCGCCCTTGCCCTGCCGCGTCTGTTGGCGCGTGTGCCGGACCGGAATGCGATCCTGGCGGGCGGCATCGTCCTGGCCGCCGGTACCGCAACGGCGGCGGTGGTGGACGGATTCACAATGCTCCTGGGATTGTGGTTCGTTCTCGGCTGCGGGTATTCCCTGGCGCTGACACCCTCGGGACGCCTGCTCAGACGCTCCGCCCATGCCGAAGACCGTCCGGCGATCTTCGCCGCGCAGTTCGCGCTGTCCCATGCCTGCTGGCTGCTGACCTATCCGGTGGCGGGCTGGATCGGGGCCGTCATGGGCCTGCCGGTCAGCGCCCTGGTTCTGGGCAGCCTCGCCGGCGCCAGTGTCATCGGCGCGGTCCTGTTGTGGCCCGCCTCCGATCCCGAGACCATGGAACACGAACATCCCGATCTGCCGGACGGCCATCCGCATCTGGCGTCGGGAGAACATCGCGGCGATCATCGTCACGCCCACCCCTATGTCATCGACGACCTGCATTTCATGTGGCCCCATGGCCGGTGACATCGCCGCCTATGGTGGGCTGTTCGCGGTCGCCTTTCTGGCCGCGACGATCCTGCCCGCGCAGTCGGAAATCGGGCTCGCGGGGCTGCTCCTGTCCGGTGATTACAGCGTCGCCCTGCTGATCGCGGTCGCCAGCCTGGGCAACACCCTGGGCGCCGTCGTCAACTGGGCGCTCGGCCGCTGGGTCGAGCATTTCCGCGACCGCAAATGGTTTCCGGCCAAACCCGAACAGTTGGACAAGGCCGTCGGCTGGTATCATCGCTATGGCCGGTGGAGCCTGCTGCTGAGTTGGGTGCCGGTCATCGGCGATCCCCTGACCCTGGCTGCGGGGGTGCTGCGCGAGCCGTTTTGGAGTTTTCTTGTGCTGGTCGCGGTGGCGAAGACCGTCAGATACCTGATCGTAAGTGGGATTACATTGAACCTGCTCTGAACAGAGGTTGGATCAATTCAAAATATCGTCGTGATAGCGCCGCCTCTTGACGCGGTCCTGAAAACGGGGACCATGGGCGCCGCCACTTCCGCCGACACAGGATCCACCATGACCGATCTGGAATTCGCGGCCCGCATGGACCGCATCGAAACCTCGCCCTCCGCCGTGATGACGCAGCGCGCCCGCGAAATGAAGGAAGCGGGACGGGACATCATCTCCCTATCCTCGGGCCAGCCCGACTTTCCGACCCCGGACCACGTGATGGAAGCGGCGATCCGGGCCATGCGCGAGGGCCAGACGACCTATACTCCCATCGCCGGGACCAACGCGCTGAAGGACGCCATCATCGCCAAGTTCAAGCGCGAGAACGGCCTGGATTACACGCGCGACCACATCATCGTCGGCAACGGCGCCAAGCAGGTGATTTTCAACGCCTTCACCGCCGGGGCCGACGACGGGGACGAGGTCGTCCTGCCGGCGCCCTACTACGTGGCCTATATCGACATGATCAAGTTCGCGGGCGGCGTGCCGGTGATCGTGCCCTGCCCGGAAGACCAGGATTTCAAGCTGACGCCGGACCAATTGCGGGCGGCAATCACGCCGAAGACGCGCTGGCTGCTGCTGAACTCGCCCAACAACCCGACAGGGGCGGTTTACGAAGAGGCCGATCTGCGCGCCCTGGCCGATGTGCTGCTGGACTATCCCCGCGTCGGCATCATCGCCGACGACATTTACGAGCATATCGCCTTCGACGGGCTGAAGTTCGCGACCATCGCCAAGGTGGAACCGAAACTGTTCGACCGCACGGTGACCGTCAACGGCGTGTCGAAAGCCTTCGCCATGACCGGCTGGCGCATCGGCTATGCCGGGGCCCATCCGTCCCTGGTCAAGCAGATGATCAAGCTGCAATCCCTGGTCACTGTGGGGGCGTCCTCGATCAGTCAGGCCGCCGCCGTGGAGGCCCTCAACGGGCCGCAGGACTATGTCGCCGAGCGCTCCAAATCATTCGAGGATCGGCGCGATCTGGTCGTTTCCATGCTCAACCAGGCGCCGGGCATTTCCTGTCCCGTGCCGAAGGGCGCGTTCTACGTCTATCCCTCCTGCGCCGGGGTGATCGGCAAGACCACGCCGTCGGGTCAGGTGATCGAAAACGACCGGGATTTCGTCATGTACCTGCTGGAGACGGAAGGGGTCGCCACCGTTCACGGCGGGGCCTACGGGGTGTCGCCCTATTTCCGCATTTCCTACGCGGCGGCGGTCGAGGAACTGACCCAGGCTTGCGAGCGCATCCAGCGCGCCTGCGCGGCCCTGCGCTAGGGTCTCCCGGTCCCGACTTCCCTTTTTGGCCGTGGCCCGTTAAACGGGCGGCTCATTCTATTGCGGACCTTTGCGGGAAAACGACATGACCACGGAAACCGACCTTCTTGAGCGCAGCGCCGGCGCCTGCGAGCTTTGCGCCGCCGCCGATGACCTGGCTGTCCATGAGGTGCCGCCCGCGTCCAAGGGCACGGCGGATGACTGCGTTCTGCTTTGCGCCATCTGCCGGGCCCAGGTCGACGATCCGGCGGCCATGGCGGCCGATCACTGGCGGTGTCTGGCGGACAGCATGTGGACCCCGGTGCCCGCGGTTCAGGCCATGGCCTGGCGCATTCTGAACCGGTTCAAGGCCGAGGCCTGGGCGGCCGACCTTCTCGACCAGCTTTATCTGGATGACGAAACCCTGGCCTGGGCCCAATCGGGCGCGGCGGCCGCGGCCGATGACGACGGGGTGGTGCACCGCGATTGCCACGGCGTCGTGCTGGACGTCGGCGATACGGTGACCCTGATCAAGGACCTGACCGTCAAGGGCGCCAATTTCACGGCCAAGCGCGGCACCGCCGTGCGCGGCATTTCCCTGGTGCGTGACAACGCGGCGCAGATCGAAGGCCGGGTCAACGGCCAGCAGATCGTGATTTTGACCGAGTTCGTCAAGAAATCCGCCTGATCCCTTCCATCGCCGCCGTTTCCTCCGGCCCCGTGTTCCGCTAGGCTTGGCCCATGCGCGACGTGACCCTGACCTTCGACAATGGGCCCGAACCCGACGTGACGCCGGGGGTGCTCGACGTGCTGGCGCGCACGGGCGTGCCCGCGACCTTTTTCGTCCTCGGCCACAAGATCGCCGACCCGGCCCGGCGCAAGCTGGCGGAGCGCGCGGCGGCCGAAGGCCATTGGATCGCCAACCATACCTATACCCACGAAACCCCCTTGGGGAAGCTGCCGGGCCTCGACGTGCCCGAGGCCGAGATCGGCCGCACCCAGGCCCTGATCGACGATCTTGCCCATCCCGACAAGTTCTTCCGCCCGTTCGGCGGCGGTGGGGCGCTCGGCCCGCATCTGTTGAGCCGCCCGGTCGCCGATTATCTGATCGACGGCGGCTATACCTGCGTGCTGTGGAACGCCATCCCCCGCGACTGGGCGGAGCCGGAAATATGGGTCGAAACGGCCCTGGATCTCATTTCTCCTCTTGACCACGCATTGATTGTGGTTCACGACCTGCCGACGGGCGCCATGGCGCATCTGGAGTGCTTCATCGGCCGCGTTCGGGACGCGGGCGGCGCCTTCCGCCAGGACTTTCCAGAGAATTGCGTGCCGCTCCGCCGGGGGCGGATTACGGGCGATTTCGGCGCCTGCGTCACCGAGACGGCCGGTGCCGCCTGAGCCGCAGACCCGGTCGATACAGTACCAGCACACAACATTGAACCCCGGCGGCATCCCCAAGGAATGCCGCCCATTTGCAAAGTGAAAGAGACGGACATGCCGACCAAAAGTGCGACGAATGATGCCAAGGCGAAACTTGTCGTGCGCCATGCACGGGCAGCCGACGTGTCGGCGGTCCAGAGGCTGTACAAGAAGGTCTATCCCGGCATGTCCGCCTATTCGGCGGACCAGTTGCGCGGCCAGATCAACAACTTCCCGCAAGGCCAGTTCGTCGCCACCTACGAGGACGAGATCGTCGGCTATTGCGCGACCTTCCGCATCGCCGAGGCGATCGCCTTCGGTCCCCATACCTGGTGGCAGATCACCGGCAACGGTTTCGCCGCGCGCCATGATCCGGCCGGCGACTGGCTGTACGGCATGGAGGTCTTCGTCGATCCCGACTTCCGGGGGCTGCGCATCGGGCAGCGGCTGTACGCGGCGCGCAAGGCCTTGGCCACGGAACTGCATCTGAAGGGCATCGTGTTCGGCGGGCGTATTCCGGGATACGCCCGGCGGTCCAAGAAGATCGGCTCGCCCCGCGCCTATGTGGACGCCGTGGCGGCCAAGAACCTGCGCGATTCCGTGCTCGGCTTTCAGCTTCGCAATGGGTTCGAAATTCACGGCGTGCTGGAAAACTATCTGCCGTCGGACAAGGAATCCGGCGGCCATGCGGCGCATCTGGTGTGGCGCGACCCGAAATACATCGCGCCCGAACCGGTATCGTCGCGCCCAAGCAACCGTTCCGTCGATACGGTCCGCGTCAGCCTGGTTCAGTATCAGCAACGGCGGCTCAAATCGTTCGAGGAATTCGCCGCCCAGGTCGAATACTTCGTCGACGTGGTCGCCGACTATAAATCCGATTTCGTGGTGTTCCCCGAACTGTTCACCCTGCAACTGCTGTCGATCGAGAACGAACAAATCCCGGCGTCGGAAGCCATCGCCCATCTGACCCGCTATACGGAGCCGTTGAAGGAACTCTTGAGCGGCCTCGCCGTCAGCTACAACATCAACATCATCGGCGGCTCGCACCCTTCGCGGGAAGACAACGGCGATATCCGGAACACCTGTTACGTCTGCCTGCGCGACGGCTCCATCCATCGTCAGGACAAGATCCATCCGACGCCCAACGAACGCTACTGGTGGCATATCCAGGGCGGGACGGAGGTCTCGACCATCATGACCGACTGCGGGCCGATCGGCGTCAACATCTGTTACGATTCAGAGTTTCCCGAGCTATCCCGCCATCTGGTCGACCAGGGGGCGCAGATTCTGTTCGTGCCGTTCTGCACGGACGAGCGGCAAAGCTACATGCGCGTGCGCTACTGCGGGCAGGCGCGGGCCGTGGAAAACCAGATGTTCGTGGTGCTGGCCGGCAACGTCGGCAACCTGCCCAACGTCGACAACATGGACATCCAGTACGCGCAAAGCTGCATCCTGACCCCCTGCGACGTCGCCTTCGCCCGCGACGGCATCGCCGCCGACACGACGCCCAACGTGGAAATGGTCGCCTTCGCCGACCTGCGGCTGGACAACCTGCGAACGGCGCGCCATGCCGGCACGGTGCAGAATTTGAAGGACCGGCGCTTTGATCTCTACCGCATCGACTGGCGCGGCGATCACGACTAGGGGCCGGCGGCGGGCCCGGCCCGTCAGGCGGTGATCCGGCGCCCGAAGCGCTCGGCCAGGAAGGCCGTGATTTCGTCGAACCGGCAGCCGGCGCGGACCACCGTGTAATCGCGGAAATCGATGATGGTCGACGACAGGCCCTGGTCGTTGGCGTCGCGGCAACGCCCGTGGTCGATCACGATGTCGGCGGCGGCGACCACCTCGGGTTCGATCTCGGCGACCGTGTATTTGGACCCGTTGAGCGACTGATTGGCGCTGGAGCCGAACACCGGCGTGCCGCGGCTGTGGCTCAATTCGGCCAGGGCGTTGTGCAGCGGCCCCGCGTTCAGCAGCATGTCCATGGTCGGCCCCTTGGTCGAGGTTTCCAGCACGAAGGGCGCGACCCCCGCCAGCAGCGGATGATCCCGCCGGTACTCGGCGACGATGGAAAACGGCAGGTCGGCGTCTTCGATCAGGGCCTGGCGGATCGCCTGGGCCTCGTCGTCCAGCACGTGCAGGTCGGCCGAGGCGGCCGCCCCCCCGAACATCCCCGACGGCTTTTCGAAACTGCGCCGTTTGACCTCGAAGATACGCCGGATGGCGCCTTCCGTGCGGCCCAGGATGGCATAGGCCACGTTCAGCGGAATGATCGCGACGCCGCCGCCGTCAAGCACGTCCATGACGTCGCAGGCTTCCTGCTCGACATCATGGCCGATGGGGTTGTCGGTGGTGGGGGTGGTCGTGGGCATGGTCATGGGGCTCGCAGGGTCTGGTGTGGGCGGGGCGCCAGTCGATCATGCCGGGGGTAATGGGACAAATAGAAATATGTGAACGATATATCGGGAAATGCGATCGGGCTGCGGACGGCGCGTCAGTATTCGACGCGAACGCCGGTCGGCTCGTCCGGCAGGCGGTCGTCCCACAGGGAATCGTCATAGTACTTGTTGAGGTTGATCTTCTCGCCCGGGTCGATCAAGACGCCCGGCCCCAGTCCCCGCCGCTCCCCGCTGCCGGCCTGCGACCAGCGGCAGGCGTCGAGGCCGAACCGCCGCTTTCCGAAAGTGGTGACCTTACTCAGCTGACGAGCGATTTGCTCGGCGAGACGCCTGAGGTCGTCATTCCGGCAGGGAAACCCGATCGAGATATTACCTTCGGTCATAAGTGGCGGGTCGAAGGCCCACTTTTTCGTCGGGTCGGGCCATTCCCAAGCGGACCGCTGAAAGAAACCATAGAG
Organism: uncultured Rhodospirillaceae bacterium; assembly: GCA_963972065.1. GTDB lineage: Bacteria > Pseudomonadota > Alphaproteobacteria > Rhodospirillales > Casp-alpha2 > UBA1479. Next base: position 6,399 of record CAXAVJ010000072.1, on the reverse strand, counting down.
CGCCGGTTCGACGACGGGGCGGTCGTAATCGAAGTTCCGTGCCCATTCCGCCAGTTGGTTCGGCGCGGGCACGGCGAAATAGACCTGCCATTCGTTCGACGCCGGGATGTTGGGTATCCGCCGTATGCGGGAATTGGCGCGTCCGCCATGTTCGTAGAAAAGGATGTCGGGAACGAGCTCGCACAGCACCCGGCTGAACGCAAGCTCGTCCAACTCCGTCATGACGAAGTCCCGCCCGCGAAAACAGATGTTACTGCGTCTCCTACCCACGCCCATATGATACAGGGTTTAAGGTCGTTTTGAACGGTTGAAAAATTTATCCATCTGCGCGCCCTTGGGGATAAGGATGACGTCGATATTCTTGCCTGATCGGCGAATCCTATCGGCGGCATCGAGTTCCTTCTGCGTGACCTTCCCTGTTTTCGGGTCCACATCGACGGTCTGGATATGGACTTTTTTGCCGGACGGTGTTTCAAACGAAAGATCGACATATGTTCCGCCTTTCCTGCCATCACCGCCGAAGAATTTTGCAAGGCTTGGAATCCAGCGCTCAGATTTTAGGCCGCCCAAATCTCGGTCGACGCCACCACCTACGTGGTCCCAACCGGGGTGGTTTTTCTCGATCCAGGCCTGAATTCTCTCGATTTCGGCTTTTGTTTCGAAATTCCCTCGACGGTCTTCCAGGATCGTTCCAGTTTTCTGTAAACCTTCATCCGGCATCGGAAGGATAAATATCGTTGGCTCTTTCGTTTCCGGGATCGGCTGCGAAAGGTCCGGCAGTTCGATGGGTTCGGTCGTCGGTGCTGTCACGCCGGGAAGGTGAATGTTCGGTGGCTCATATCCCGGCGGCGGCGGGAAAGTTGGCGCGACGTCGGTTCGCTCGGTGGCGGTCTGGTTCTCATCCTCTTTCGACATTCGTCCCAGCAGCATGCCGGCGGCACCCGCGGCTGCGGTGCCGGCTGCCGTTCGGGCGGCTGGTCCAAGCAGTGTCCTTGCCGCGAGACCGATCAGCGGTGGGATTAAGGCGATCGCTGGCGCCATGGCGACTTGGGTGCCTTCAGGGGGGGATTTCTTTGAATCCATCGGTGGCGCGGCGCCCGGCCGGGTGGGCAGGCTCGCCAAGTGACGATCCAAGGACGCACCCGGTTCGGCTGGAGAATTGAGCCGTGACGTGGGGTCGGTTTCACCCCCGGGGGCCGGGGCGGCGGATGTGGGATGCGTCTTCAGAGCATCATTCAACCGCGCCAGCGTCGGCCCGTCGGGCTTCATGACTCCGTCCTCGGCGAGGCCTTCGGCGCGTTGGAAGGACTTCACGGCCTCGATCAGGGGGCGGTCCGGGTATTCATCGAAGCCGTCGTCGGGCGCCTCCAGATGGCCCAGGCTGGCCAGGGCCTTCTTGGTGGTGAGGGCGTCGGCCAGGTCCATGTCATAGGCCTCGCCGATGGTCTTGTTCAGGCGGAAGGGAGGGAGCATGTGGCGTCTCCTCGCGCGCCAATGTCGCGGGGGACGGGCGCGGCGGTTTGGGGGGCGCGCGGCGGCACTCGGATACGGCCGCGCTCATGCGCGGTCGAAGAGCGCCGGCCGGCGGGCCGGTTGCGGGAAGTCAGGGCATGGGATCGGGGAGCGTTGTCCGCTTGAGCGGGTTATCCCGCCATCACGGCGGGGCCCGGCGGGCGCTTTGTGACGCGACAATAGCGCGGCCTGCAACCAATATCAAGTATATATTCCTATTAATGGACAAAAAGTAGTGCCGGCCATTATGGTGGCATCGGCTCCGATGCGCCGGTTTACCGAAAAATCCCCAACCAATCGCGCCCATCCCCGGAAAAACACCTGACTTCCCCCGCCAGGGGCGTTATCCCGGGATGGCGGCCCCGGCGGCAGGCCGCGCGCGGACATTTTACGGAACAGCCTTACCCACATGGACACGACCCCCCACCAGGCCCAGGCCGAAGACCTGCTGCATGCCGTGTTCGGGCTGCAGGCGTTCCGCCCGGGGCAGGCGGAGATCGTCGCCGGCCTGCTGGCGCGGCGGAACGCGCTGGTGGTCATGCCGACCGGGGCGGGCAAGTCGCTGTGCTATCAGATCCCGGCCCTGGTGTTCGGCGGCCTGACGGTGGTGATCTCGCCCCTGGTGGCGCTGATGGACGATCAGGTCGCGGCCCTGCGTGCCCTCGGCGTCGATGCCGCCTGCATCCATTCCGGGCGCGAGCGCGACGCCAACGTGGCCGATTGGAAGCGGGTCCAGGGCGGGGCCTGCAAGCTGCTCTATCTGTCGCCGGAACGGCTGATGACGGATCGCATGATCCACGCCCTGCAGAAGATCGGCCCCGACATGTTCGTGGTCGACGAGGCCCATTGCATTTCCAAATGGGGTATGAACTTCCGCCCGGAATACGAGGCGCTGTCGCACCTCAAGGACGCCTTTCCGGGCGCCGTGTTCTCGGCCTTCACCGCCACCGCCGACGAGGCGACCCGCCGCGACATCGCCGCCAAGCTGTTCGCCGGCCGGGGCGAGATCATCGTCCACGGCTTTGACCGGCCCAACCTGCACCTGGCGGTCGAGCCCAAGGCCGATTGGCGGCGTCAGCTGTTGGATTTCATCGCCGCGCGGGCGGGGCAATCGGGCATCGTCTATTGCCTGTCCCGCCGCCTGACCGAGGAAGTCAGCGAATTCCTCAACGGCAACGGCCATCGGGCGCTGCCCTATCACGCTGGCCTGTCGGCCGAGGTGCGGCGCGACAACCAGGAAGTCTTCATGGCCGAGGACGGCGTGGTCATGGTCGCCACCATCGCCTTCGGCATGGGCATCGACAAGCCGGATATCCGCTATGTCTTCCACCTCAACCTGCCGGGCAGCATGGAGGCCTATTACCAGGAAATCGGCCGCGCCGGGCGCGACGGCGCGGCGGCGGATGTGAAGCTCGTCTACGGCCTCGACGATATCCGCATGCGCCGCCAGTTCATCGACCAGGACGGCGAGGACGACGACCATCGGCGGCGCGAACACAAGCGCCTGGATGCGTTGCTCGCCTATTGCGAGGCGACGACCTGCCGACGGGTGACCCTGCTGTCCTATTTCGACGAGGCGACGGAACCCTGCGGCAACTGCGACATCTGCCTGGATCCGCCGAAACTGGTCGACGCGACGGTTCAGGCGCAGATGCTGTTCTCGGCGGCCCTGCGCACGGGCCAGGCCTTCGGCGCGGCGCATCTGATCGACATCCTGCGCGGTGCGGCGACCCAGAAGATAAAGGACCGCGGCCATGACCAACTGCCGACCTACGGCGTCGGCGCGGCCCATGCCAAGGGCTATTGGCAGAGCTTCATCCGCCAGGCCCTGGCCGGGGGGTATCTGTCCGTCGACATCGAAGGTTACGGCAGCCTGAAGCTGACCGAGCGGGCCGAGGCGGTGGTGCAAGGGGACAGCGAGTTTCTGATCCGCGAGCCCGCCCCCGGCAAGGCCACGACGGTGCGCACCCGCAGCGGGCGCGGGGCGGTGCCCGACCTGCCGACGGAGCTTGCCGGTCTGCTCGCCAATCTGAAGAAGCTGCGCCAGGAACTGGCCAAGGCGCGCGGCGTGCCGGCCTATGTGGTGTTTTCCGACGCGACCCTGCGCGAGATGTGTTTGAGCCGCCCCGCCACCCTGGAACAGATGGCCGACATCAACGGCGTCGGCCCGAAGAAGCTGGAGGAATACGGCCTGATGTTTCTGGAGTGCCTGTCCGCCGGGGCGGAGGCGTAGCCTGTTGCCCCGGATACCCAAAAGGCCCCCGAATTCGAGGGCCTTTTGGGTATGGCGGTGGGGGCAGTCTTTAGCGAACCAGTCTCTTATGAAATTCCCTAATCAATAGGGAAACTATAGGGAAATATGGCGATATACTGCTCTCTATAACTCTGCTTCAACGGCCCTCTTCAGGAAAACCAGTGTTACTGGATTAATTTCACTAAAATTTAAAACAGGGAATTGAATCAAGAAGTACAGGGCTTAAAAAGCCAACAACCCCGCATCAACCAGCGAACTAGGCCCGCGAACCAACCCATTGAGCATGCCCGCTCAAATAGGCTGTGGCCGACATCTACTCGCATCATCTCACGCTGGTAATAGCGTACCCCTTGCCCGATTGCACAAAGTCAAAGTCGACGGTTTTACCAACACTGAGTTTTTCCAGCAGGGCCTTATCCATGACCATGAAGCCCATCGTCATGGACGGCCAATTCAAGGTGCCGACAGGCTCGTGGGCCAACGTTACCATGCCACTGCTGCCATCGACCTTGGTCACCTTACCCCTTGTGGAATGGATCGTTTGGTCAGCGGCAGGCTTGTCCATCCTGTTGTTTTCCATAGTGCCCATCGGCATGTCCTTCATGTCGTTCATCATCTTTTGCTGAGCCGTGGCCGGGGCTGCGGCAATCGCCAGGAAGGCGGCACAAAGAACGATCGTTGATTTTTTCATCAAATTCTCTCCACAAGTTGGTGAAAGGTTGCAAGCTGGGGTCTGGCACCGCCGATTGACCCGAAGATATCCATCACGCGGTATCGGCAGATGACGGAATCAGTTGATCCGCCGCCTGTCGTCCTTTGCGCCGTCGGCGCATTAGGTAGTAGGCGGCGGGTATCACGAACATCGATAACAAGGGCGCGGTGATCATGCCGCCGACCATCGGCGCGGCAATGCGCTGCATGACCTCGCTGCCGGTCCCGACGCCCCACATGATCGGCAGAAGGCCGGCCAGAATCACCGCGACGGTCATGGCTTTCGGCCGCACGCGCAGAACCGCGCCTTCCCGAATGGCGTCGAGCAAGTCCGCCTCGCTTGTCAGACCTTGTTCAATCCGCGCGGACCATGCTTGCTTCAGGTACAGGAGCATGATGACCCCGAATTCGGCGGCTACCCCCGCAAGCGCGATGAACCCGACCACGCCGGCGACGGAAAGATTGTATCCGAGGCCGTAAAGAAGCCAGATGCCGCCGACCAGCGCGAACGGCAGGGTGGCCATCAGCAGCAAGGCTTCGCCGAAGCTCTTGAAGGTCAGGTACAGCAGCACGAGGATGATCAGGAGCGTAAAGGGTACGACAACCTTGAGTTTGGCGCTCGCGCGCTCGAGAAACTCGAACTGTCCGGACCACGTAACCGAATACCCCGGCGGCAGATCGACCTGTTCGCTCACCCTTTGTTGCATTTCGCGAACTGCTGAACCGAGATCCCGCCCACGCAGGTCCACGTATACGAACCCGGCCAACCTAGCATTTTCGCTGCGAAGCATCGGGGGGCCATCGTTAATCCGGATGTCGGCGACGTCACCCAACACCAGTTGCTGGCCACGAGGCGTGACGATGGGCAGGGCACGAAGCCTGTCGAGAGAGTCGCGCGTCTCACGGGGATAACGCAGATTGATGGGATAACGCTGCAACCCTTCGACCGTCTCACCAATATTCTTTCCCCCGACGGCGGAACTGACGACGGACTGAACGTCGGCGATATTCAACCCGTAGCGGGCGGAAAGCTCCCGCTTGATGTCCACATCGACGTACCGGCCACCCGTCATACGTTCGGCGAAGGCGCTGGTCACACCGGGCAGGTTCTTGACGGTCCGTTCAATTTCGCCGGTGAGCCTGTCTATGACCTTCAGATCGCTCCCGAGAACCTTGACACCAACCGGGCTCTTGATCCCGGTCGCCAGCATATCGATGCGGTTGCGGATGGGCGGTATCCAAATGTTCGTCAGTCCCGGCACGCGCACGGTTCTGTCGAGTTCCTCGACGATCTTCTCGGGCGTCATTCCGGCGCGCCATTCATCACGGGGTTTGAATTGGATCGTCGTTTCGAACATCACCAGGGGTGCCGGGTCGGTGGCGGTGACCGCCCTGCCGGCTTTTCCGTATACGGTCGCGACTTCGGGGACAGTCTTTATCAGGCGATCCGTTTGTTGCAGCAACTCGGCGGCCTTTCCCGCAGACAGGCCAGGAAGCGCCGTCGGCATGTAGAGCAGGTCGCCTTCGTCGAGCGGCGGCATGAATTCGCTTCCGATATGCTGCAACGGCCACAAACTGGCCACGAAAAACAGCGCGGCCACAACAATAGTCGACCTGGGAAACCGCAACACGACTTCAAGCATCGGCCGATAAACCGCGATCAGTCCGCGATTGATGGGGTTTTTGTGCTCATCGGGGATGCGGCCGCGAATCAGATACCCCATCAGCACCGGGATCAACGTGACGGCCAAACCGGCGGCTGCGGCCATTGCATAGGTCTTGGTGAAGGCCAGGGGAGAGAATAGCCGCCCCTCCTGCGCTTCGAGCGCGAAAACCGGCACGAACGACAGGGTGATGATCAGCAGAGAGAAGAACAGGGCCGGGCCGACCTCTGCCGCGGCATCACCGATGACCCGCCAAGA
>CAXAVJ010000071.1:0-19110 GCA_963972065.1 uncultured Rhodospirillaceae bacterium | reverse complement strand
GGACAACCTTTGCCCCAGACGGGACAAACTATGCCCGGAGGGACAGAGCGCCACAACCCCGTTTAGCTACAGCCGCTCGTGCCGCCGCAGGTGTTGCACTTCATGCAGGTGCCATTGCGAACCAGCGTGTAGTTGCCGCATTCGCCGCAGGCTTCGCCTTCGTAGCCCTGCATCTTGGCCTTGGCGCGCGCATCAAGGCTCACCGCGCCGGAACTGACGGCAGTAGAGGATTTTACCGCCAAGGCCATGTCACCGCTGCCGCTGATCTGTGGCGCGAGGCCCTGCAGGCCCGCATCTGTGTCCGCGCTTTGCCCGCCTTGCAGCACCACAAGATCTTGCGGCAGGCGGTTGCGCAGATACCCGGACGAGCTGATTTGCTTGAGCACCTCAAGCGATTTATTCGCCGCGTTCTCACTCAACTCGCTCACATTGCCAAGGTTCTCTTCCTCACCTCGACCCAGATCGTCAAAGGTCGCGCCTTCAGGCTTCACATGCGCCAGATCGGTCCGGTCGAGGTAGGACACGGCGAGTTCGCGGAACACATAGTCAAGGATCGAGGTCGCCTGTTTGATGCTGTCGTTGCCCTGCACCATGCCCGCGGGCTCGAATTTGGTGAAGGTGAAGGCGTCGACGAACTCCTCCAGCGGCACGCCGTATTGCAGGCCCACGGAAACCGCGATGGCGAAGTTGTTCATCATCGCCCGGAAACCCGCGCCTTCCTTGTGCATGTCGATGAAGATTTCACCCAGCTTGCCATCTTCGTATTCGCCGGTGCGCAGATAGACCTTATGCCCGCCGACATTCGCCTTCTGGGTATAGCCCTTGCGGCGCTGCGGCATCTTCTCGCGGTGCGATTTGATGATCTCTTTGACGATCACCTTTTCGACGATCTTCTCGGCCAACACGGCGGCTTTCTCATGCGCGTTGCCGCTTTCCAGCGTTTCGGCGGCGTCATCGTCGTCTTCGACCAGCGCGGCAGCCAGCGGCTGGCTCAGCTTTGAACCGTCGCGGTAAAGCGCATTGGCTTTGATCCCCAAGGACCAGCTTAGCTCATAGGCCTTTTGGCAGTCCTCGATGGTGGCGTCATTCGGCATGTTGATCGTCTTGGAGATCGCCCCCGAGATGAAGCTCTGAGCCGCCGCCATCATATGGATGTGGCTGTTGACCGACAGATAGCGTTTGCCCTTCTTGCCGCAGGGGTTGGCACAATCGAAGATGCCGTAATGCTCGGCCTTGAAGTGCGGCGCGCCTTCCAGCGTCATGGTGCCGCAGACGTGGTCATTGGCCGCTTCGATATCCGCCTTGCTGAAACCGAGGGAGCGGAGCAGATCGAAGGTCGGATCGTTCAGCTTTTCGGTTGGGATGCCCAGCACCTGCGTGCAGAACGCCTCGCCCAGCGTCCATTGGTTGAACACGAAACGGATATCAAATGCCTGCTTCAGCGCGGCATCCACCTTGGCCAACTCATTCGCGCCAAAGCCGTGGCCTGCCAACGTGGTATGGTTGATCGCAGGCGCGTTGCCGATGGTGCCATGGCCCACGGCGTAGCTGACGATCTCTTCAATCTGGGCCGACCCGTAGCCGAGTTTTTCAAGCGCTGCGGGCACGGATTGGTTGATGATCTTAAAGTACCCGCCCCCGGCGAGTTTCTTGAACTTCACCAGCGCGAAGTCGGGCTCGATCCCCGTGGTGTCGCAATCCATGACCAGGCCGATGGTGCCCGTGGGCGCGATCACCGTGGTCTGGGCATTGCGGTAGCCGTGGGCCTCGCCACCCTCAAGCGCCAGGTCCCAAGCCTTGGCCGCGGCCTTGGACAGCCCCGCATCGGGGCAGTCGCCGGCGATCAGCGGCACGGGGGCAACTTCCAGCCCTTCGTAGCCGGTCTTTTCGCCATGGGCGGCGCGGCGGTGGTTGCGGATGACCCGCTGCATGGCATCGGCGTTCTTTTCGTAGCCGGGGAAGGTGCCCAGCTCCGCCGCCATCTCGGCCGAGGTGGCGTAACAGATGCCGGTCATCAATGCCGTGACGGCGCCGCAGATGGCCCGGCCTTCGACGGAATCGTAGGACAGTCCGGCGTTCATCAGGTAGCCGCCGATGTTGGCGTAGCCCAGGCCCAGGGTCCGGAACTCGTAGGACAGTTGGGCGATTTCCTTGGACGGGAACTGAGCCATGAGCACCGAAATTTCAAGCGTCACGGTCCACAGGCGCACCGCGTGTTCGAACCCGGTGACGTCAAAGGTGCCGTCTTTCTGAGCGAACGTGATCAGGTTCAAGGACGCCAGATTGCAGGCCGTGTCGTCCAGGAACATGTATTCGGAGCAGGGGTTGGAGGCATTGATGCGGCCCGAATTGGGGCAGGTGTGCCATTCGTTGATGGTGGTGTCGTACTGCAGGCCCGGATCGGCGCAGGCCCATGCGGAATAGCCGATCTTCTCCCACAACTCGCGGGCCTGGATGCGCTTGTGCACCTTGCCGTCCGTGCGGCGGATCAGTTCCCACTCACCGTCGTTGAGGACGGCGCGGATAAATTCGTTGGTCAGGCGCACGGAGTTGTTCGAGTTCTGCCCCGACACGGTCACATAGGCTTCCGAATCCCAATCCGTGTCGTAGGTCGGGAAGTCGATTTCCGTATATCCCTGACGGGCGAAGTGGATCACCCGCTGGACGTAGTTGTCGGGGATCATGACCTGACGGCAGCCCTTGATGGCGTCTTTCAGGTCGGCGTTGGTCTTGGGGTCGAAACGGTCGTCGGCGCCGGCGTCCGGGCCCATGTCGGCCTGGCAGGCGGCCATGACCTGGGTCAGGTAGCGCTTGGCCAGCCGCGAGCCGGACACCAGGGCGGCGACCTTCTGCTCTTCCTGGACCTTCCAGTTGATGTAATTCTCGATGTCCGGATGGTCGACGTCGACGACGACCATCTTGGCGGCCCGGCGCGTGGTGCCGCCGGATTTGATGGCGCCGGCGGCCCGGTCGCCGATCTTGAGGAAGCTCATCAGACCCGAGGACTTGCCGCCGCCCGACAGGGCTTCGTTCTCGCCGCGCAGGGCCGAGAAGTTGGAGCCCGTGCCCGAGCCGTACTTGAACAGCCGCGCCTCGCGGACCCAAAGGTCCATGATGCCGCCGTCGCTCACCAGATCGTCGGACACGCCCTGGATGAAGCAGGCATGGGGCTGCGGATGTTCATAGGCGGACTTGGAAGCGACCAGCTTGCCGGTCTCGAAATCGACATAGTGGTGCCCCTGGGCCGGGCCATCGATGCCATAGGCCCAATGCAGCCCCGTGTTGAACCACTGGGGCGAGTTGGGCGCGGCCATCTGCTTGGCCAGCATGAAGCGCATTTCATCGAAGTAGGTCCGGGCGTCGGCTTCGGAATCGAAGTAGCCGCCTTTCCAGCCCCAGTAGGTCCAGGTCCCGGCCAGACGGTCGAACACCTGCTTGGCGCTGGTTTCGCCGGACGATCGCTTGTCCTTGGGCTGCTTCTTTAGGGCGGCGGCATCGGGCTCGGAACGCCACAGCCACGACGGGACCGAATTCTCCTCGACCTTCTTCAGCTTCGTCGGCACGCCCGCCTTGCGGAAATACTTCTGTGCCAGCACGTCCGAGGCGACCTGCGACCAGGAGTCGGGAACTTCGATGTCCGCCTGCGCGAACACCACGGAGCCGTCCGGGTTTCTGATTTCGCTGGATGCCCGGCGAAACTTGATTGCCGCGTATGGTGACTGGTCCTGTTTCGTAAAATGCCGCTTGATCTGCATAGCTACCCCGTCTGCGCTTCCTTAATGGTCCCTGTCATTTCCGGCCCTGTTGCTGGCCGGCGGGCCCAACAACAGACCCGGGTCGCTTCTTTGCCGCTGGCTCGGAAGGCTTTCGCTTCCTGAAACTACATAGTGTATTTGCCCAGGCGTGAAGGACGCTAAATGTAGCCAGGGGCTTTGGGGCCAGCAACAGGATTATTTCAACATTTAGGGGCTATGTTACGAATAAATTACTTGATTTTGTGGAACCTCCCGGAAAACCGGGAGTTATGCCTTAGGTCATAGTCGGGGCTGTCCTACATATTGCGGGCGGCGGTCGGTAAAGGCGGTCAAGCAGGCTGGACCTTGCGCCCGCATGGTGCCATATTCCCGCGGTACATCAGGCGGATATGAGACCCCATGGACATCGGAACGCTGCTGCATACCTGGATTCACGGCAAGCTCGTCGGCACCGACGAGTTCGGCAACCGTTATTACAAGAACAAGGGCGGGGCGCTGTACGGCCGCGAACGCCGCTGGGTTCTGTACAAGGGCCGCAAGGAAGCCTCCAAGGTGCCGCCGGAATGGCATTCCTGGCTGCACCATACCTCGGCCGAGCCACTGACCGAAAACGCCACCCGGGCGCGGCCGTGGCAGAAGGAACACGTTCCCAACCTGACGGGAACGGCCGGTGCCTATCGCCCCGCGGGCCACGATTTCAAGGGTGGCACCCGCGCCCATGCCACGGGCGACTACGAAGCCTGGAAGCCGGAATGATTTGCCGCTCCCTGGCCGGGGCGTTGCGATGACGGTCGGATACCGATGACACTCGAAACAAAGGAACAGCTGATCGGCGCTTTGGCGCTTGTCGTGCTTCTGGCGGTTCTCGGCTTCATGAACCAAAGCCGCGACGTGACCTCCGGCGCGGACGGTCGAATCCGGGTCGATGCCTTGTTCGGGCGGGTAGATGGAATAGCGCCCGGGGCCGAGGTCCGCATGGGCGGTGTTCGAATCGGCAAGGTCGCGGCCCAGCGCCTGGACGACAAGTTCCGCGCCGTGTTGACCCTCAATCTGACCGACGGCGTGATGGTGCCGAACGATTCGTCGGCCTCGGTGCAGACGGACGGCCTGTTCGGCGGAAAATATATCGTTTTGGAGCCGGGTGCATCGGAAAAAGGGCTGAAAACCGGCGATCTGATCGCCATTACCCAGGATGCCCAGGTCGTCGGCGACATTCTGAATCTGATCATTTCCCAGGGCCGGGCCGCTATGGAAGAGCGCCGGGCCGCCGCCGAAACGGCGGTCGGGCAGACGAAATAAGAGGCGGAGAGACCGGACATGGGACGTAATGCAATCGAAACGGTCCTGGGCGGCGTCGTGCTGATCGTTGCCGGAGTATTCCTGTTCTTCGCCTTCAACGTGGCTCAGGTCAAGGCCGTCTCCGGCTACGAAATCAAGGCGCATTTCCTTAAGATCGGCGGCCTGTCCAACGGCAGCGACGTGCGCATCAACGGCATCAAGATCGGCACCGTTCTCGACCGCGTGCTCGACCCACTGACGTTCGAGGCCGTCGTCATCATGTCGATCCGCCCGGACGTGAAACTGCCGAAGGATACGGTGGCGACGATCGGCTCCGAAGGCATTCTGGGTGGAAAATACATCCGCCTGAAGCCGGGTCAGGCTTCGGAAACGCTGCCTGCGGGCGGGCGCATCGCCAAGGTCGAGGACTTCAAGTCCCTCGAGGATCAGGTCGGCGAGATCATCTTCCTGGCCACGGGCGGGAAATAGGCCGCGATGCGGCTGCTCCTTATTGCCCTGATCGGCGTTCTCGCCGTCTTTCCGGCGGGGGCGGCCCCCATGAACAAGGTCATCCTGCAGGGCCTGGACAAGGTCACGGCGCGGGTCTCGACCCTGGAAACCCGGGTCGGCGAGGTCGTGCGTTTCGGCACGCTTGAGATCATTGCCCGCAGTTGCGACAAGCGCCCGCCGGAGGAGCCGCCGGAAAGCGCGGCCTTCCTCGACATCTGGGAAATCCGCCCGGGCGAGCCGGCGGTCAGTCTGTTCCGTGGCTGGATGTTCGCCTCCAGCCCGGCGCTCAATGCGCTGGAACATCCGGTCTATGACATCTGGGTGCTCGACTGCGCGGAACCGACGGACGCGGCCCCCCCTAAATAGCGGCTTTTGCCTGCGCCGCCCGCGTTACGCCGACGGCGGCCACTTTCGCAGCAATATATGCACGGCAACGGGCGTCATCAGCGATGTCGCCAGCGCCACCAGGGCGATTCCCGAAAAAACGCTGGCCGGCATGGCCCAATCACCCAGGTCGCGGGCCTGTTGGCCGATCACCATGGCCATTTCGGCGCGCGGCACCATGCTGGCCCCGATCAGCAGCGCGCCGGCACCGGACGTCGTCATCAAGGCCGGCAGCCCGGCCCCCGCGATCTTACCGCCGACGGCGACGGCGAGCAGTGCGCCGCCGAACGCCAGGGCCATGCCCAAGGATCCGGGATCGATGCGGAAGCCGATGGCGATGAAAAAGAACGGTACGAAAAAGGCCTGGATCTGGACGAAGCCCGTTTCCATGCGCACGACGTCAGTGGTGCGGCTGAAGATCAGGCCCGCGAAGAAGGCGCCGATGGCAATGGAAAATCCCAACAGCGAGGCGATAGCGGCGACGCAGAGCCCGATACCCAGGAGGATCATCGCCGCATGGGGTTCGCCCAGGCGGGTCAGGATGGCGGCCAGGCGGTGCTGGTTGGCCCAGGCAACGGCCAGGCACAGGCCGCCGAGCGCGGCTGCCTTGGCCAGCAGAATCAGAGAGATTTCCGATATATGGGTGGCCAGGCTGCCGCCGTCCCCTGAGTGGACCAGGGGGGCCACGGCCACGGCCATGGCCATGAAGATGACCGCCGACAGATCGTCCAGTTCCGCCACGTCGATCAAGGTTTCGCCGTCGGGGGTGTCGAGGGCGTCGGCCTCGCGCCATAGTTCCGTGGTGACCGCAACGCTGGTCGCCGTCATGGCAATTGCCGTGAACATGCTGGGCACCGCACCCAGGTCGAACACCTGATGACACAGCAGGAACGCGGGCACGCCGCTGAGGGTGACGTTGCCGAGCCAGATGGGCGCCGCCCGGGGCAGCTTCGCGACAAGGCCGTGCAGGTTGCTGTCGAGCCCGATCCGGAACAGCAGGATAAACACGCCCGTCTCGGCGAGGAATTCCAGCAGGTGGCGGCCCGTCCCGGACATGAAGGCCATCTGCCCATCGGCCACGCGGAGGGCGAAGCCCAGCGAGATGAAACCGGCCAGGGCGGGCAGGCCAATTTTCTTGAACCAGATGCGCGTGAACACCGCCGCGACGATCAGGATGCCCAGCATCAATTCGAAGACGGAAATGGATTGGTGGTCGACCATGGCCGTGTCCCGTTGATCCGCGTCCCAATCTCTTCCAGGCGGTCCAGAATGGTCTCAAACCGCATCCGCTAGCAATGGCGCGTGGGGACGACCGTGTTGGTGTCGCGTGCGGCACGGAGACGGCGGATTCGACCGTGCCGACGCCTGCCGCCCGGTGGCCCGTTCGAACCTTTCTACTTTTTCATTTTAGAGGGCCGCAGGCAACTGGAGGAGGTCTGCCGCCGACAGTTCTAGAATGTCGCCAGACGGGTTTTCGGGTCCATCATTTCACCGGCGATGACCGGCGGCTTGGCGACGCCGACATCGGGTGTCAGGGCGTCGGGACCGAGTTTCCGGTTCGGCAGGAAGATGGCGCAGACGCTCACCGTGCCGCCCTTGGTCTTGAGGCCGGCAAGCAGGGACAGCACCGTCATGCCCGTCGGGGTGACAGTCTTGCTTGCGGCGGCGGGCGGCTGCCTGAGCGCGATCTCGCCGGCCGGACCGCACAGCATCAAGTGCACGGCCTTACCCTGCTTGGCGATCTGGTTGGACAGGACCAGCGCCATGGCCTGCGTTTCCGTATCGGGCGAGGTCAGAATGACCAGGGCCTTGTCGGCGTCCGTGTCCGCGTTTGCGCTGGGCGCGAGGGCGGTAAGGGCGACAATGGCGCCGGCGATGGTCTTGCGAATATGCATGTGACTTACTCCGTTGAGGGTGGCGGGCGGGAACCGGCAATCACGGCAGCCCGTACATCTTTTCTTTGTTGAGCTTGTAGCTCCACGGCAGGCCGGAATTCTTCCAACCGTTCTTCAACCGCCAATTCTTATGGGGGCCATCCTTCAGGGTGCTGCCCTCAAATCCGTCGACGACGACATAAACCTTTTCCAGCCCCAGGCCATCAAGCGCCTTGGCCGAGGGGGCGCCACGTGTGCCGCCTGATCGGCACATGAGGATCACGGGCGTGGCCTTGCTCAGACCGCGCTTTTCAAGCGCGCGCACAATCGCGGGACCGAAGTCCGGGTTCTTCTTCATCAGGAAGACAGACTTTTTGTCGTTCCACTGGTTGCGGTCGGACAGCATGAAGGGCACGTTCATGTCCACCACATCGGTAAAGCCGGTGAACATGATTTCGATGGGGTCCCGGACATCAATGAACAAGACCTTGCCGCCTTCGGCCGTCTTCATGTCATACGCCTCCTTGGAGGTCAGGTAGAGCCCCCAGGGTGTCTGCTTGGCCGCATCCTTAGGCGCAGGTGCTGCCTGAACAGTCATCGGCGCAGCCATCGTCAGGACCACTGCGCCCGCCATCATCAACCGCGTTACACGTTTCAACATCTTTCACTCCTTTGGAAAGGCACCGCCGCAGCAATCGGCGGGCCATGCTTTGATTTGCATAACATTAGGCCCGCTGGCGGGAATTGATCTGTGACAAAGTCACGGCGACGAGTTGGCGGTCAGCGAACGGAATTGTGGCGGACGGGGGGCGGTGGGCGCCGGGAGTCAGTGACCGATGGCCATCGCCTCGATCTCCTGCATCACCCGGTCGGAGGTTGGGTTGAGGGGGAAACGGGCCTGATATTCAAGGGCCGCTTCCAGGCGCCTCTGATAGTCGCGGGCGGGAATTTCCTCGCAGCCGAAGGTTTTCAGGTGATCGGTCACGAACTGGGTGTCGAGCAGGCGGAACCCGCCGAGGCGCAGGCGCGCGACCAGATGGGCGAGGGCGACCTTGGATGCGTTGGCCGTGCGTGAAAACATGCTTTCGCCGAAGAACGCCCCTCGAAGCGCCACCCCGTAGAGCCCGCCGGCCAGTTCGCCGTCCTTCCAAGTTTCGAGGGAATGGGCGAAGCCCAGGTTGTGCAGCTCGATGACGGCGTCGCGGATCGGCCCGTTGATCCAGGTATCCTTGCGCCCCGGACCGGGGGCGGCGCATTCGTCGAGGACGCGCTCGAAGGCTGAGTTGGCCCGCACGGTGAATTCGCCCCGGCGTAGGACCTTGCGCAGGCTTTTCGAGACATGGAAGGTTTCCAGCGGCAGCACGCCGCGCTGCTTGGGATCGACCCAGAACACCTGCGGGTCGTCGCGGCTTTCGGCCATGGGAAAGATGCCGGCGGCATAGGCGCGCAGCAAAAGTTCGGCGGGCAGGCTTTCCTGGGTTTGGTCGCGCCGGCTCATGAAATGCTCCCGGCAGAGACGTCAGGCGTTGTCCTTGTCCGCGGCCATGAGCGTTTCAAGCCAGTGGATGTCGTAGGAGCCGTCGACGAAATCCCGTTCGCCGATGATGCGCTGCTGGAGCGGTATGCCCGTCGAGATGCCATCAATCACAAATTCCTCAAGCGCCCGTCGCAGGCGCATCAGGCATTCGTTCCGTGACGCGCCGTGAACGATCAGCTTGGCGATCATGCTATCGTAGTGGGGCGGTACTGTGTAGCCGGAATACAGGGCGGAATCGACGCGCACGCCCAGACCGCCCGGCGCATGATAGACGCCGACCTTGCCTGGTGAGGGTGCGAAGGTCACGGGGTCTTCCGCGTTGATGCGGCATTCGATGGCGTGACCGCGCAGGACGACGTCTTCCTGGGTCATCGATAGCTTGGCCCCCTGGGCGACGCGGATCATCTCGCGCACGATGTCGATGCCGGTGATCGCTTCGGTGATCGGGTGTTCGACCTGCAGGCGGGTGTTCATCTCGATGAAGTAGAACTTCCCGTCCTCGTACAGATATTCGACCGTGCCCGCACTTTGGTAGCCCAGCTTGGAAATGGCGTTGACCGTGATCTCGCCGATTTCGGCCCGCTGTGCTGCATTGAGGGCCGGCGAGGGGGCTTCTTCCAGAACCTTCTGGTGCCGGCGCTGCAGGGAGCAGTCGCGCTCGCCCAGATGCACGACGTTGCCGTGCATGTCGGCCATGATCTGAATTTCGATATGGCGCGGCTTGTCCAGGTACTTTTCCATGTAGACGGCGCCGTTGCCGAAGGCCGCGCTGGCCTCGCTCTGCGCCACCTTGACCAGATCTTCCAGATCCTCTTCCCGGCGCACCACCTGCATGCCGCGTCCGCCGCCGCCGGCGGCGGCCTTGATCAGCACGGGATAGCCGATGTCCTTGGCGACCAGGGCCACGTCCCGGATGTCCTCGATGGCGCCGTCCGATCCGGGCACCACGGGGATGCCCGCGGCCTTGGCGGCGGCCTTGGCCTGGACCTTGTCGCCCATCAGTCGAATATGATCGGCCGAAGGACCGATGAAGGTGAAGCCGTGTTCGGCGACCATTTGGGCAAAATCGGCGTTTTCCGACAGGAAGCCGTAGCCGGGATGGATGGCGTCGGCCCCCGAAATGGCGGCGGCCGACAGCACGGCCTGGATCGACAGATAGCTGTCCTTGGCCGACGGCGGGCCGATGCACACGCTTTCGTCGGCGAAGCGCACGTGCATGGCGTCGGTGTCGGCGGTGGAATGGACGGCGACCGTGGAAATGCCCATTTCGCGGCAGGCGCGCAGGATGCGCAGCGCGATTTCCCCCCGGTTGGCGATCAGGACCTTTTCAAACAAGGCCTGCCTCCTATTCGAGAATCAGGAGGGGTTCGCCGAACTCGACGGGGGTGCCGCTGGTCACCAGGACCCGCTTCACCGTGCCCGCGCGCGGCGCGGTAATCTGGTTGAACACCTTCATGGCCTCGACCAGCAGCAGGGTGTCGCCCTCCTTGACCGTATCGCCTTCCTTGACGAAATCGGCGCTTTCGGGATCGGGCGAGGTATAGACCACGCCGACCATGGGCGAGGTGACGGCACCGGCGGGCACGCCCTGTTCGGCGGCGGGCGCCTCAGCGGCGGGGGCGACGGTCACGGGCGTGGCGGCGACGGCGGTTGCGCCCTTGGACACGCGCAGCGACCAGTCGTCATGGGTGTATTCGATTTCCGTCAGGCCCGTCTCTTCCAGGAGACTGGCCAGCTTGCGGACGGCGTCCGCGTCGATATCGGTCGCTTTGGGGCTTCTTGCCATGGTCCCTTACCCGTTGTTTTTCAGTCGTTTTGCCAGCGCGTCGAGTGCCAGTTCGTAGCCCTGTCCGCCGAGGCCGCAAATCATGCCGTCGGCGGCCTTGGAGACGAAGGAATGATGCCGGAACTCTTCACGTCTGTGAATGTTGGAAAGGTGCACCTCGATGATCGGCATGTCGATGGCCGAAAGCGCGTCCAGAATCGCGACCGAGGTATGAGTGTAGGCGCCGGCGTTGATGATGATTCCGGCGTGCGCCTTGGGTGCTTCCTGGATCCAGGTGACCAGTTCGCCCTCGTCGTTGGATTGGCGGAAATCGACGTCCAGGCCCAGGCCCTGGCCGCGCGTCCGGCAGGCGGCCTCGATGGTCGCCAGCGTCTCGCGCCCGTAGATGTCGGGCTCGCGCGTGCCCAGCAGGTTCAGGTTCGGGCCGTTGAGGATCAGAATCGTCGCTGTCATGGTTCCGTTCCCGGCGCGGCGAACGCGCCGAGCCGCCTTCCGTCATAAGGTAGCGGGCTTATAGCACGCGCCGAGTTCTGAGAAACATCCCGTTTCTCCCCATCCGGGCGTTGAAAGCGGCTGGTCGCGGCCCCATAATCCCTGTAAAGCCCCCCGGACAAAGGCCTGTATAGGCTTCAACGACGGCGCGACCAACGGCCCCGAGGATAAATTCTTCATGCAAGTTCAGATCAACGGCGAAACCCATTCCCTGGATGCTCCCCTGTCGGTGGCGCAGCTTCTCACCCGAATCGGCCTGGACCCGGCCAAGGTCGCGGTCGAGCGCAATCTGGAAATCGTACCCAAATCCGGCTACGGCCAGATCGGTGTGGAAGACGGCGACCGCCTGGAAATCGTGCATTTCATCGGCGGCGGCGCCCCGGATTCGGCCCCCGCATCCGAGGACGAGGATATTCTGGAGGTCGCCGGGCACAAGTTCCGTTCGCGCCTGATCATCGGCACCGGAAAGTACAAGGATTACGACCTGAACCGCCAGGCCGCCGAGGCGGCGGAGGCGGAAATGATCACGGTCGCCGTCCGGCGCGTCAACCTGACGGACCCCAATCAGCCGCTGCTGGTCGATTATCTGGATCCCAAGAAATATACCTACCTGCCCAACACGGCGGGCTGCTTCACCACCGACGATGCGGTGCGCACCCTGCGCCTGGCGCGGGAAGCCGGCGGCTGGACCCTGGTGAAACTGGAAATTTTGGGCGAACAGCGCACGCTTTATCCGATGATGCCGGAAACCATCGAGGCGACCCGCGCGCTGACGGAAGAAGGCTTCCAGGTCATGGCCTATTGCTCGGACGACCCGATTCTGTGCAAGCGGGTGGAGGAGGCGGGGGCCGTTTCCATCATGCCGCTGGGGGCGCCCATCGGCTCGGGCCTGGGTATCCAGAATCCGGTTAACATCCGCCTGATCAAGGAGCAGTCCGAAGTGCCGGTGATCGTTGACGCCGGCGTCGGTACGGCGTCGGACGCCGCCATCGCCATGGAACTGGGCTGTGACGGCGTGTTGATGAACACGGCCATCGCCGAAGCCAAGGACCCGGTGATGATGGCACGTGCCATGAAACATGCGGTCAAGGCCGGGCGCATGGCCTATCTGGCCGGGCGCATGCCGCGCAAGATGTACGCCGATCCGTCGTCGCCGCTGTCCGGGTTGATCTGACCGACGCGGGGCGCATGGTCTCCTGAATCGCAAAGGGGCAGACGGTTCAGGCCGTCTGCCCCTTTTTGATCGGTGCGCGCCGCAACTGCGGGCGCGGTGTCCCAATTACTTCTTGGTCGCCTTCTTCGCGTCGGCTTGGGCCTTCATGCAGGCTTTCTTCTCGGCCTTGTCGGTCATCTTGGCGCAGGGGTTTTCCTTCTTGTCGGCGGCCAGGACGGCGGTCGACGCGGCGGAGACGCCCAGGGCCATGACGAAGGCGAAGATGGCGGCAGAAAGAACGGTCCGTTTCATTGCAGATGTTCCTCGGTTGGTTGTTGACGGAAGGCGCTCAATATCGAAGAGCGGCCCGCTGCCGAACATCGAAAAATTCTCATGATCTGTATCGAAAAGCGTGAAGCCTCGGCCGCCGGATTGACCGGCGCCGAGGCGTCAATTCACTGACAGGGAACAGGCGGATTTTCGTGCCCCAGAGGGGCAGGGGGGCGGCTTAGAAGTTCTTGAGGAAGGCCGGAACCTGGTCGCTTTGTCCGAACACGACGTCCTTGTCGTCCATCGTGCCCGCGTCGTTGCGTTGGTCCGAGCGGCTTTTGCGCGCGCGACTCGGTTTGACGGCCGGTTCCTCGGCTGCGGGCGTGGCGGCTTCCGCCTTGGGTGCGTCCTGGGCCGGTTCCGCGTTTACGGCGGTCTCGGCCGTGGCATCAGCCGCCGGTTCGGCAGCCTTGGCGTCGGTGGAAGCAGGCTTGCGGCCTCGGCCCCGATCACGGCCACGACCCCGGCCTCGCTCGCCGCGTTCTTCCTTTTCCGGCTTTTCCGGGGCGCTGGCGTCATCGTTGTTGTTACCGCTGCCACCGCTGCCCGCGGCGCTGCTCATCGGATCGTGGTCGATGGGCCGCCCCATCAGCTTTTCGATGGCGTCCACGTACTTGCCGTCGGACGGCACGGCGATGGAGATCGCCACGCCCTTGTGCCCGGCGCGGCCCGTACGGCCGATGCGGTGCACGTAGTCGTCGGCATGGGTCGGTACGTCGAAGTTGAAGACATGGCTCATCAGCGGGATGTCGAGCCCGCGCGCCGCCACGTCGGAGCACACCAGCAGCGTCACGTCGCCGCTCTTGAACTTGGACAGGGTCTCCATGCGCACGGACTGCACCATGTCGCCGTGCAGACGCGCCGCCGTGTTGTAGCCGTGGCGTTCCAGTGATTTGTAGACCACGTCGACGTCACGCTTGCGGTTGCAGAAGATGATGGCGTTCTTGGGCTGCTCGCGCTCGATCAGCTTGCGCAGCACCTCGCGTTTGCGCTTGGCGATAGAGGCCTGGTCGCGCCCGGCACCGGTCACCATGACAAGACCCTGCTTGATGGTTTCCGCCGCCGTCGCCGGCTTGGACACCGTGATTTCCTTGGGATTGATCAGGAAGCGGTCGGCCAGGCGCTTGATTTCCGGCGGCATGGTCGCCGAAAACAGCAGCGTCGTGCGCATCTGCGGCAGCTTGGAGACGATCTTTTCGACATCCGGGATGAAGCCCATGTCGAGCATGCGGTCGGCTTCGTCGATCACCAGGATCTTCACGTCGCGCAGCAGCAGATGGCCGCGGTCGAACACGTCCATCAGGCGGCCCGGCGTGGCGATCAGCACGTCGACGCCCTTTTCCAGGCGCTTGATCTGTTCGCTCATGTTCTCGCCACCGATCAGCAGCGCATGGTTCAGCTTGTGGTACTTGCCGTAGATTTCAAAGTTGTCAGCGACCTGGGCGGCCAGTTCGCGGGTCGGCTCCAGGATCAGCGAGCGCGGCATGCGCGCCTTGGCCCGGCCCGAGGCCAGGATGTCGATCATCGGCAGGGTGAAGGATGCCGTCTTGCCCGTGCCCGTCTGGGCGCAGCCCAGAATATCGCGGCCCATCAGCACCTGAGGGATGGCCTGGGCCTGAATGGGGGTGGGGTCGGTGTAGCCCGCGTCGGAAATCGCTTTGAGGAGTTCGTCGCTGAGGCCGAGGTCTGAAAAGGACATATTGCTCCACTTCGGGAGTTGCGCCGCCCGGGCTGGGTGGTCACCTTATGGGGGCTTGGATTTTGGCCCTTGGAGACTTCCCCGGGCCGTGTGAGCGGGATATTAGGTATTCCCGACCCGAAGTCAATGATAAGCGGGGGCTGGGCGGCGGATTTCTGCCAACCGCTACCGATTTGTCACGGTCCCCGAAGGAGGTTTCATGTCTGACCGAACGCCGCTTCTGTTCATGCCTGGGCTGCTGTGTGACGCGGCGCTATGGGGGCATCAGCTGGCGACCCTGACCGACGTCGCGGAAATGACCGTCGCCGACATGACCCGGGACGACAGTATCGACGCCATGGCCCGGCGCGTGTTGGACGCGGCGCCCGACCGTTTCGCGCTGTGCGGATTGTCCATGGGCGGCTACGCGGCCCAGGCGATCATGCGTCTGGCGCCGGAGCGGGTGACCCGCCTGGCCCTGCTCGACACCGCCCCCGGCCCGGACACGCCGGACCGCACGGCGGGCCGCCGCGATCTGATGGCGCGGGCGGCTGCCGGCGATCTGGACGGCGTCATCGATCACCACATGACGGGTTTCATCGCCGCAAACCGCCAGGATGACGGGGAACTGACGGCCGTCGTTCGCGCCTCGGCCCGCAACGTCGGCCCGGAAGCCTATCAGCGCCAGCAGACGGCCATCATCAATCGCCCGGACAACCGGCCCAATCTGGACCGGATCGCCTGCCCGACGCTGGTCCTGTGCGGCAGGCTCGACGTTATGACGCCGCCCGCGGTGCACGAAGAAATGGCGTCGGCGATCCCCGGTGCTAAACTGGTGGTCGTCGAGAACTGCGGCCATCTTTCGCCCCTGGAACGGCCCGAGGCGGTTAGCGCGGTGCTGCGCTATTGGCTTGCCGAATAAGGAAGAACAGATGCTGATAAAGCCCGAACTGTCCTGTCTGGTCGTCATCGACATCCAGGACAAACTGGCCCCCGCCATGCAGTCGCCGGCCAGGGTCATCCGCAATACGGCGCTGCTGATGCGCGCCGCCGACCGTATGGGCGTGCCTGTTCTGATGACGGAACAGTACCCCAAGGGGTTGGGCCACACCGTGCCGCAACTGCAGGGCATCGCGCCCCAGGCTCAGGTGTTCGAGAAGATTCATTTCTCCTGCATGAACGAGGAACTGTTCCAGCAGGCGTTCGAGGCCACGGGCCGCCGACAAGTGGTCATCACGGGGATGGAGGCGCATATCTGCGTCATGCAGACCGGCGTCGATCTGATGGACAAGGGGTATGAGATCTTCGTCGTCACCGACGCCACGGCCTCGCGCAGCCTGGAAAGCGAAAAGGCTTGCCTGGATCGCTTGGGCGCGGCCGGGGCCGGCATCGTGACCACGGAAATGGTCATCTACGAATGGCTGGGGCGGGCCGGAACGGAGGCCTTCAAGGAAATGCTTCCGTTCATTAAACAGTCTTGATTATCAAATAATTGAAACAAAAATTTAAGGTGATTTCTGAATGACTTCCCTGCGCCAGCCCGGCGGTGTGATCCTGCCCTTCAAGGATAAGCGTCCGCAGATTGATGAAACCGCCTTCATCGCCGAAAACGCCGTCATCATCGGTGACGTGACCATCGGCGTGAAGTCGTCGATCTGGTATTCCTGCGTACTGCGGGGGGACATGAACTACATCCGTATCGGTAACGATACGAACATCCAGGACGGCACGATCGTGCATGTCGATTCCAAGGGCTATCCGACCATCCTGGGCGACCGGGTCACGGTCGGGCATATGGCGTTGCTGCATGCCTGCACCTTGAAGGACGACGCCATGATCGGCATGCAGGCCTGCGTGATGGATGGTGCCGTGGTCGGCGAGGGATCGTTGATCGCCGCCGGCGCCCTGGTCACGCCGGGCAAGCAGATCGGCCCCGGCGAGGTCTGGGCCGGACGGCCGGCCAAGTTCCTGCGCAAGGTCGGGCCCAATGACCAAAAAATGCTGGATTACATCTGGCCCGTGTATGACGACCTGAGCGCCGAATACCGCCTGGCGGGCCACGACCTGCGCAAGTTGAGCCGCAACATCCGCACGCCTGTGAGCGACTGAGGCCTGTCCATGGCAGCCCCGCAACCGGATAGGGACACGGACCTACTCGCCACCGCGCAGGGCGGCGACCGGCGCGCCATCGCCAAACTGCTGTCCCTGGCCGAAACCACGGGTAACGCCGCATCGAAATCGGGGGCCGCAGACAGTGACCTGATGGCCCGGGTTTACCAAGCGGCGGGGGCGGCCCATGTAGTCGGCGTCACCGGGCCGCCGGGGGCCGGTAAATCGTCCCTGGTCAACGCCCTGGTCAAGGACCTGCGCAAACGGGGCCTGACCGTCGGCGTCATCGCTATTGATCCCTCCAGCCCGTTTTCCGGCGGCGCCATCCTGGGCGACCGGGTGCGCATGGGCGACCATGGTGGCGATGACGGCGTGTTCATCCGATCGCTCGCGACCCAGGGCGCGATGGGCGGGTTGGCCCGCCCGGCGCTGGATTCCGTCGACGTGCTGGACGCTTGCGGGTTCCAGGTCGTGGTGATCGAAACCGTGGGCGTCGGCCAGGACGAGGTCGATGTCGCAGCGGCGGCCCATACGGTGATCGTCGCCTCGCCGCCGGGCCTGGGCGACGGGGTCCAGGCCATGAAGGCGGGGATTCTGGAAATCGCCGATATCCATGTCGTGACCAAGGCCGACCGCGCCGATGCGGACCAGACCGCGGCTGATCTGACTGGCGCCCAGGATTTAGGCCTGACGGGCCGCCAAGGGCAGGGCGTGTCGGGAACCGGCTGGCGCGTGCCGGTCATCGCGACCAGCGCCAATACAGGCAAGGGGATCGCCGATCTGGCGCAGGCCGTGCTCGACCATGGCGCCCATCTGGCCGCCAGCGGCGAGGACAGGGCGCGGCGCCGGCGCATCGCGCTGATGCGGCTTGAGACGGCGGCGCTCGACCACATGCGCCGGGAATTCAAGCGCCTGGCGCCGGATATGGCCGATCTGATCGATGATCTGGCCGAGCGCCGGGCTGATCCGCGCGCCGCCGCACGCCTGCTCATGGAAAAGGCCCTGACGCCCCGATAAGGGGCGGGCGCCGACTATTTCACGACCAGGATCAGCCCGCTGACCGCCGCGATGGTCAGGATGGCGATGCGCAGGCGGTCGCGGTTGACATAGCGCCGGGTGATCGGGGCCAGGGCCAGGCCGACCACCACGCCGGGCAGCAGCACCAGGGTCCGGCCGGCCTCGGGCGCGCCGAATGACCCGACCAGGGCCAGGGCCGCCACCGCCGACAGATAGGCGGCCGTGAAATAGGCGCCCAGCATGGCGCGGGCGACCCGGGGGTCGGCATTCTGAAATGCGAGAGAGATCGCCGGGCCGTGCAGCCCGGCCATGGTCCCCATGACGCCGGAAATACCGGCGGCGATAAGCAGGCTGCGCCCCTTGGCCGCGACCGTTTTCCCCATCAGGCTGACGCCGACGGCCAGCAGGATCATGACGCCGAACACGCGCTGCAGATCCATGCCCTGTACGGCCAGGAGGGCGGCCGCGCCAACCACCGTGCCCACGGCCAGGCCGATCAGACAGGTCGCCAGCATGCGGCGGTCGATGGCGTCGCGCTCGCCGTAAGCCGTCATCGCCGCCAGCGCGGTTCCCGCCAGCAGCATGGGGCCGGGCACGAAGGCGGGATCGAGCAGCGCCAGCACCGGCGCCGCCAACAACGCGAACCCCAGCCCCAGCGCCGCCTGGAACGCGCAGCCGAAGGCCATGGCGCTGATGGCGATGAGGATTGTCGTGAGGGTCAGGCCGTCGAAGGTCATCGACGCATGATAGCCCTATCCCCGGGGCGGCGCGCCGATGGAAATGCGGCGCAGGTAATCCGGCTCTGGGGTACCCGGCTTCAGGCGGTCATCGGCCACGGGTTCGCCCACCACCGTGGTGATCGGCACGATCCCGGCCCAGACGTTCAGATCGTAATCGGGGTCATCATCGATGGGCCCGCCCGCGCGCACCTTGGCCGAGCCTTCGTCGATGGTGAGCGCGCAGATGGTGGTGCCTTTCAGTTCCTGGTCCGTGGTTTCGCGCAGTTCCTCCCAGCGGCCGGGGGTCAAGCGGTCCGTGAAATCCTTCAAGGTCGCCAATTTCTCGGCCGGGTCCTCGATCATCACCGCCTCGCCGAACAGGGTCACGCCCCGGTAGTTGACGGAATGGTGGAAGCCCGATCGCGCCATGACCAGGCCGTCCAGGTGCGAGACGGTAAAGCAGACCGGCACGCCGCTGGTCACCGTGC
>CAXAVJ010000070.1:0-19153 GCA_963972065.1 uncultured Rhodospirillaceae bacterium | reverse complement strand
CCGCCCGTCGTGCGCCCCACCGTCACCACCGACGAAGCCGGTGAAACCGGTACGGGCGTGCTGCGCGCGCAGGCTTGAACCCGACATACCCAAACGTCATCAACGAAGGAGACCCCTTAAATGACCCGCGCCGAACTGACCGAAAAGATCGTCACCCACAAAATCATGAAAGGCATCAAGTGGGCCGACGTCGCAGAAAAGGTCGGCCATTCCAAGGAATGGGTGACCGCCGCCTTGCTGGGCCAGATGTCCATGACCAAGGATCAGGCAACCGCGGCGGCCAACGCCATGGGCCTGAATCTGTCGGAAGAAGAAATCGCCATGCTGATGACCGTGCCGTCGCGCGGTTCGCTCGAAAGCGCGGTTCCGACCGATCCCCTGATCTACCGCCTCTATGAACTGGTCAGCGTCTACGGCACCACCTTCAAGGCCCTGATCGAAGAAGAATTCGGCGACGGCATCATGTCGGCCATCGACTTCGAAATGGACATCGACCGCAAGGCCGACCCCAAGGGCGACCGCGTGGTCATCACCCTGAACGGCAAGTTCCTGCCCTACAAAGTCTACTAGAAAACCTGAATAGGCCTCCAACGGCGGAGCCCGTCCGTCACGCAATGAAAATTCATCAGTACAGAGAGGTACCTACCCATGATCCGCACCAAACTCACGAACCTGGTTCCGGCGCTGGCGCTCGGCACGGCGGCAGTTCTCGCGGCTGACCCGGCGCTTGCCCACCACCCGCTGGGCGGGGCGCCCATGACCACGTTTGCCCATGGCGTGCTGTCCGGCATCGGCCATCCGCTGCTCGGCTTCGACCATCTGTTCTTCGTGCTGCTGGTCGGCATCGCGGCGCTTTATACCGGCCATCGCTTCATGGCTCCGGCCGGCTACATCGCCGCCATGCTGGCGGGTTGTCTGATGATGAGCCTGGGCGTCGGCCTGCCGGCCAAGGAAATCGTCATCGGCCTGTCGCTGCTGGCCCTGGGCGCGGTGGTGCTGTCCGGGCGGTCTCTCGGTATCGTTCCGGCCTTGGCCGTGTTCGCCGCATTCGGCCTGTTCCACGGCTCGGCCTTCGGTGAAGCGATGGCTTCTCAGGAAGCCGGCGCGGGCGCCCAGGTCCTGGTCGGCTATCTGATCGGTCTCGGCGTTCTGCAGTACGGCATCGCCGTCGCCGCCGGAACGGTTGCCTTGAAGTTGTGGAAAGCAACGGAATCGACGGCCATCGAAGCCCGCCTGACGGGTGCCGTGGTCGCCGGCATCGGCATGTTCCTGACACTGGAACATGTCGAAGGCTTCCTCGTCGAAGCCCTTCTCTAAGACCTAAGCCTGCAAGACCGGGGTGCTGCGTGACGGGACAACGCGCCGTCCCCGCCACCGACTGAAATGGAAACGCGGTTCGCCCAACGGCGGGCGAACCGCTTAGCACAAGGGAGCGCTGACCACATGCAACAGGCAAAGGTGCCCGTGACGCTGATCACCGGATATCTGGGAGCCGGGAAAACTACCCTGCTGAACCGGATCCTCACGGAACAGCACGGCAAGAAATACGCCGTCATCGTCAACGAATTCGGCGAGGAAGGCATCGACAACGAACTGGTCGTCGACGCCGACGAGGAAATCTTCGAAATGAACAACGGCTGCATCTGCTGCACCGTGCGCGGCGATCTGATCCGCATCATTTCGACGCTGATGAAGCGCGCTGACGACTTCGACGGCATGATCATCGAAACCACGGGCCTGGCCGACCCGGCGCCGGTGGTGCAGACTTTCTTCGTGGACGAGGACGTGCAGGCCAAGGTTGCGCTCGACGCCGTGGTCACGGTGGTCGACGCCTGCCATTTCCTGGACGCCGTCGACGAGGAGCACGAGCTGGCCGAACAGGTCGCCTTCGCCGACATCATCCTGCTCAACAAGACGGACCTGGTTGGCGCCGACAAGCTGAATACCGTGAAGGCGAAGATCACCAGCCTCAACCGCATGGCCAAGGTCATCGAGACGGTGAAAAGCCAGGTGCCGATCGCCGACGTGCTCGACCGCGGCGCGTTCGATCTTTCCCGGGTGCTGGAATTCGAGCCGGGCCTGCTGGACGAAGAGGACGACCACGAGCACGACGAGAACATCATCTCGATCAGCCTGAAGACCGACAACCCCATTGAGCCAGAGAAATTTTCCAACTGGATCCGCGGCTTCATCACGGAACGTGGCGTTGACGTTCTCCGTACCAAAGGCATTCTGAATCTGTCCGGCCAGGATAATCGCTACGTCTTCCAGGGCGTGCACATGGTCATGGACAGCGCCTGGGGTGCCCCCTGGGGCGGCGACGCGCGGTCGTCGCGTTTGGTCTTCATCGGCCGCAACCTGGACGAGGCCGAACTTCGCACGGCGTTCGATAGCTGCACGGTGGCGGCATGATGGGCGCCACCGGGTTCGATCCCGCCGCCATGGGACTTGCCGGTACTGGCAATCCCGACGTGGGGGCGCGCATCATTTCGCCCTCGGTCAAGCTCAGCGAAAGCCCGGCCGTGGGCGTGCATCCGACCTTCACGGTCATCGAGCCGGCGGAAGCCCGTGCCGTCATCGGCTATGGCGACGGCACGATCCGCGGCCTCGGGCTGGCGTTGGACGGCGCCCAGCCGTCGGTGCTGGCCCAGATTGCGGCAACGCCCATCACCGCCGCCGTCGATATCGGCGGGGCGGGGGTGCTGATCGGCACGGACGGGGGCGAGTTGCTGCGCCTGGGCGGCTCCGTCGTCACCAAGCTGTCGGAAACGGGTGGGCCCTGGGTCGGCGAGATCGCGGTGCATGCGGGCAAGGGATTGCGCGCCTTCGCCGCCGCCAAGGGGCTGACCGTGCTCGACGCCGAGGGGGGCGTGGTGTTTGTCGCATCGGATCATCCCTCAACGGTCGCGGGCCTTAGCTTCTCGCCCGACGGCACGCGGATCGCCGCCGCCCATTACGGCGGGGTCAGTGTGTGGAAATTGACCGAGCCTAGTCAGAAGCCCGTGCGGCTCGACTGGCACGGTTCTCACACCGCTGTCGCCTGGTCGCCCAACGGCTTGTTCATCGTCTCCGCCATGCAGGACAAGGAAATGCATTGTTGGCGCTGGAAGGACAGAACGGGCATGCGGATGTCGGGCTATCCGTCCAAGATCCGCGCCGTCGCCTGGACCGCCGACGGCGCGTACGTGGCGGCCTCGGGCGCTGACACGGTGACGTCCTGGGATTGTTCGGGCAAGGGGCCGTCGGGCAAGCCGCCGTTGGAATTCGGTTATGTCTATGACGGCGTGGTGCGCGAGGTCGCGGCCCATCCGGCGGACCACGTGGTCGCCGGCGGCTATTCCGACGGTACGGTATTGATCGGCGCCATCGAACAGGAAACGGCGATGATCGCCCGGCCCGCCAGCGGCCATGCGATCACCGGCCTGGCCTGGGCCACCGACGGCGCGACTCTGGTCGCCACGGACGCCGCCGGGGCGGTCGCCGTCATGCGCATTTTAGAGCCCGTGGTGTCCTGACCCGGCGTTGGTCAGGCGCCTTCCGACCATGAAGCAGGGAGGCACGATGATGGATGACATTCTCGGCCTGTCGCGGGCCACGCCCGATGGCAGTGGCCCGCGCATCAAGGCGCTTGTCCGCCGGCGCTTCGCCCTGGACGACGCAGCGATCCTGATGGTGTCCGAACTGCGCTGCCATGAAGACGGCTGCCCTGACGTGGAGACGGTGATCGCCGTCATGGGGGATGCCCAGGCCAACCTGACCTGGAAAATTGCCAAGCCCATGGCCCAGGTCGACGCCGACGACATCGCCGCCCTGTCCGCGACCGAACCGGCCTGAGCCGTTTCGGATTTCCTGCCGTCAATAATTGTCGGGAAAGAGGGGAGGAAGGCGGCGGGTCCCGAGGAGAGTGGCTGTCGATACCGACCCGCCGCCTTCCCTAAGTCCGTCCTTGGGAGGAGATGGACTTAGAAATCGATAAACTTGATACTCAAAAATCCTGCGGCGTTATCCTTTGCAGAGCACCAGGCTTTCCGTGTCGATGATCTGTTCCGCGATGACCCGCATGGGCTGGGATCGCTTCATGGCCAGCTTGCGGATCTCGTGGTAGGCCGTGTCTTCTTCCAGGCCCTTCAACTTCATGACGATGCCCTTGGCGCGCTCGATGGTGATGCGATCGGCAAGCTTGTCTTCCTTTTCCTTCAACCGCTTCTTCAATTCGCGGACGGTCAGGAACTGGGCGCGAGTCCATTCGGCCAGGGTCGGAAAGGACTTCAGCCCCGCGTCCACGGGCAGGTAGGCGTTGACCCCGGCATGGGATGCCTGGGCCATGATTTCCGGCCGCGCGTCGTCGGCCAGGAACATAATCGGCAGGGGTGCTGCTTCGCTCAGACTCTGCAGGTCGGTGAAGGAGTATTCCTCGGGCTTGGCGACATGCACCACGATCACGTCGGGAGACGCGTCACGGGCTTTGTCGGCAAGAGTTTCATTGGGGGCGGCAAGGGCGACGATCTCGTGCACCGCGCCACCCGTTCCCTCGGCATGGGCCATGATGGCCTCCAGCGCGTCGGGGATATCCGTTACCAGCATCACACGCATTGTCGTTTTCTTGTTTGCCGCTGTTGTTGTTGTTTGTGTCAGGCGTCGGCGGGTCTTTTGGCCCGCCCTTCGCATATGCAATCAGCAAGTCCTGTGCCAATCGGGCTTTGTGATAAAATTTTACGCCGAAGCAATCGGTTAGCTGGTTTCGTTCACACGCGGGCAGCGCAGCAATTTTCCTATAATTGAATAAAAAATAAGCTACATTTTTATAATGAGTAAAAAATATGCATTAAAGAGAATAATCTATTGCGCTCTTGCCCGCTACCGGCGATACGCCGGCCCGCTTCCTCAGCGCCCCGCATCACCCTGTGTGACCCGCCGCCCCGGCATGGGGACAGACGAAAGCGGCGCGATTCAGCCTGCACTTTCGGTCTGGTTATCTTCCCTTGCCCTTTAGGCTAGGTTGGTCGGACCATGGTCGCTGAATTCGCCAAAGCGGCCTCGTTGCTGCTGTCGCTCTGCCTGCTCTACGCCTTCATCGCGCAACGATGGCCGAACGGAGAACTGACTGGGAAAATCCTTTCCGGACTGCTGTTCGGCGCGATCTGCGTGATCGGTATGGAGGCCCCCGTGGCCATCGCGCCGGGCGTCATCTTTGATCCGCGCTCCGTCATCATCAGTCTGTCCGGCGTGTTCGGCGGCCCGATCTGCGGTGCCATCGCGGCGGTCATCGCCGGCGGCTACCGCGCCTATCTGGGCGGTGGTGGTGCCCCCGTCGGGGTCGCGGTCGTCGTCGCCTGTGTCTGTCTGGGAATCGGCTTCCGCGCCGGCTACAAGGCCGGCCGATTTCCGCTCAACTGGCTGACGCTGCTGGCCTTCGGGCTGGTGGTCAATATCGCCGTCATCGGCCTGTTCACCCAATTGCCGGCGCCCGTCGCCGAAAAGGTCATGCAGACCGTCGCTCTGCCCTTCGTGGTCGCCTTCACCCCGGCGACGATGGTCCTTGGCATGATCCTCGCCTACATCGACGACCGGATCGACACCCGCAAGGCGTTGGCCGTGAGCGAGGCACGCCTGCAGTCCGTCATCGACAACGGACCCAACGCCATGACTCTCAAGGACCGGGACGGCAGAATTCTCCTGGCCAATCCGGCTTATGCCGCCTGGGTCGGGTCAAGCCCCGAAGCCTTGATCGGCAAGACCATGTGGGACGTGTTCCCGGAAAGCGATGCCCGCGCCATTATCGACAAGGACAATAGTGTCATGGCGAGCGGGGAAAACAGCATTTATGAAGCCACGCGGACCTTCCCCAGCGCCGGGCTGAAGCATCTCAGGAACCATAAAATTCCTGTCCTTCTGGGCGCGGGGAACGAGCGTGCCCTGATCACCATCATGGTCGATATCACCCAGGAAAAGGCGGTTCAGGAGGACTTGCGAAGCGCCCTGCACCTGGCCGAGGACGCGAGCCAGGCCAAAACCCGGTTCCTCGCGACCATGAGCCACGAATTGCGGACGCCGCTGAACGCGATCATCGGCTTTTCGGAAATTCTCTACAAACAGTACTTCGGTCCGCCCGGTGTCGGAAAGTACCAGGAGTACGCCAAGGATATCCACACCAGCGCGGCCTATCTTCTGTCTCTGGTCGAGGACCTTCTGGACATTTCGGCCATCGAGGCCGGGGCCGCCGTGAACGACCCGGAAGTGATCGCCATCCATGACATTGCCGCCGAATGTATCGATGCGGCACGAGATCGGGCCTATCAAAAGAATATGAGCATCGATCTCACCGTGCCGGAGGGGCTGCCGCTTGTGCTGGCCGATGCCCGTGCGGTGAAGCAAGTCTTCCTCAATCTGCTCGTCAACGCGGTCAAGTTCACGCCGCCGTCGGGAAAGGTGTGGATTTCCGCCATGATCGCGGATGGTTTCGTGGCGGTTTCCGTCGCCGACAATGGCCCCGGAATCGACGCCCGCTTGATCGATCGCCTGCTGGAGCCCTTCGCGAAACGCAATCAGAACCCCTTCACCGCTGAGAAGGGCTGGGGGCTCGGCCTGTCCATATCGAAGTCCCTGGTCGAAATGCAGGGCGGCAAAATCCGCATCGATAGCGTCGTGGGCGAAGGCACCACGGTGACCTTCACCCTGCCGGTGGCGGTGTCCGGAAAAGGCGTGGTCGGCGCGGGATAGGCGCGTCGCCGCCGTGGGCTATTTCTCGTTCACCGGCCAGTCCGGACGAATGGCGCGGATCAGTCCCGCGTGGTCCAGGTCGCCGTCGCCGGCGGCGATCACCCGGTCGTAAAGGTCGCGGCTCAAGGCCGTCGCCGGTAATTCAATCCCAAGATGGTCTGCCAGTTCCATGGCCTGGTCCATGTCCTTGCGCTGGATCGGGCAGCGCGCCCCCGGCGTGAACTTGCCCTCGACCATGCGCAGGCCGTGGACTTCGAGAATGCGCGAGTCGGCGAACCCACCGCCCAGCGCTTCCCGGACCTTGCCCGGATCGACCCCCGCCGCTTGGGCCAGGGACAGAGCCTCGGCCACGGCGCCGATGTTCAGGCCGACGATGACTTGATTGGCCGCCTTGGCGACCTGCCCCGCCCCCGTCGGGCCGACATGGGTGATCTTGGCGCCCATGACTTCCAGGATCGGCAGGGCGCGGGCGAAGGCATCGTCGGTGCCGCCGGCCATGATTGTCAGGTTTCCGGCCTCAGCCCCCAGGGTGCCGCCGGATACGGGCGCATCCACATAATCCGCCCCCAGTTCCTGAGCCTTGGCCGCCAGCATGCGGGTGACCAGCAGCTTCGACGTGCCCATGTCGACGACAAGCTTGCCCTGTAGGTTTGCCGCGTTGAACACGCCCTCTTCGCCCAACAGCACCTTTTCCAGCGCCGGGGTGTCCGACAGCATGCAGATGACGACGTCGGATGCCTCCGCCGCGGCGCGGGGGTTGGCCGCCGGGGTCATGCCTTCCCGGGCCAGTTCCTCGATGACGCCTTGCGAGCGGTTGGTGATGACCAGTTTGGCCCCGGCCCGCATCAAATTCCGCGCCATGGGCTTGCCCATCAGGCCCAGCCCGATGAACCCGATCGTCCGTCCCGCAAGATTGGTCATCCGTAACTCTCCCCTTTATAAATAACAGCGCACCCGTTATGGGAGGGCCGCCGTTCGCCGGTCAAGCCCCCGCATCCTTTTC
The DNA here is from genome assembly GCA_963972065.1 of uncultured Rhodospirillaceae bacterium. GTDB lineage: Bacteria > Pseudomonadota > Alphaproteobacteria > Rhodospirillales > Casp-alpha2 > UBA1479. Next base: position 11,430 of record CAXAVJ010000070.1, on the reverse strand, counting down.
GGAGCCTTCATGGAACCCGTTCTCAACGTCGTCCTGCCCGTGTTCGCCATCATCTTGTCCGGGTATCTTGCCGGGCGCGCGGGTGTCATGGGGCCGTCGTCGACGGATGCCTTGAACCGTTTCGTCTATTACGTGGCGCTGCCGGTGTTGCTCGGCCATTCCATGGCCCGGGTCGATGCCGCGACCATCTTCGACTGGCCCTTTATCCTGGCTTATCTGGGCGGCAATGGCGTGACCTTCGCGGGCGCCTATTTCCTGTCGCGCATCGCCTTCAAGAACGACATGTCGCAATCGTCCCTGTTCGCCATGGTCTCCGTGTTCGCCAACACGGGCTACATGGGCATCCCGCTTGCCATCGTCGCCTTCGGGCCCGACGCGGCCCTGCCGGCGGCCATCGCCACGGTGTTTCAGACTCTCGTCTTCATCGCCGTGACCGAGGTTCTGATCGTCGCCGGCAAAAGCAAGGGCACGGGCCAGGCGCTGGCGAAAGTGTTCGTCGATTCCCTCTGGGGTCTGGTCAAAAGCCCGCTGTTCATCGGCTGCGCCATCGGCATGGCCTGGTCGCTCGGCGGGCTCACGCTGCCCGTGCCGGTCGACACCTACGCCACGGTTCTGGGGGCGGCGGCCGGACCGGGGGCCCTGTTCGCGCTCGGCCTGTTCCTGGTCGGCAAGCCCATTTCCGAAGGCATCGGCGAGGTTTCGGCCATGGTTGTAATCAAGCTGCTGATCCATCCGGTGGCGGTCTGGGTGCTCGGTGCCTATGTGTTCGACGTGCGCACCGACTGGCTGGTCGTTCTGGTCATGCTGGCGGCCCTGCCCACGGGGGCCAGTTGCTTCGTCCTGGCCCAGCAGCAGAACATGTACATCCGCCGCACCTCGACGGCGACCTTGTTTTCGACCCTCATCGCGGTCGTCACCATCGGCGCGTTCTTCGCCCTGCCGCAGGTCGCGGACGCGCTGCTGCCCTAATCCTGGTCCGGCGTTTCCGAAAGGAACGCCTTCACCTGCTGCACGGCCTCGCTTAGGCCCAGGCGTTGAATTTCCACGTCGCCGGGAAAGGCGGCGGCCAGGCGCGTCGGCAGGGCACGGTCCAGCATCACGAACACGCCACGATCACCGGCCCGGCGGATCAGCCGCCCGAACGCCTGTTTCAGCTTCAGCCGCGTCAGCGCCTCGTCGAAATCGCGCCCGCCGAAGGCATTGCGCCGGGCCTTGTGCAGGATGTCCGGGCGCGGCCAGGGCACCCGGTCGAAGACGATAAGCCGGAGCGAGCGGCCCGGCACGTCGACCCCGTCGCGCACGGCATCGGTGCCCAGCAGGCAGGCGTCCTCCTCGGCGCGGAAGATGTCGATCAGGGTGCCGGTGTCCAGCGGATCAACGTGCTGGGCATACAGCGGAATATCCAGGTCTTCCAGCGGCCCGGCGATGCGCTGATGCACGGCGCGCAGCCGGTTGATGGCCGTGAACAGGCCCAAGGCCCCGCCGCCGGACGCCGTGAACAGCTCCCGGTAGGCCGCCGAGACCTGATCGGCCGAATTGCGGTTGACGTCGCCGACCACCAGCACCCGGGTCTGCTTGCCGTAATCGAAGGGCGAGGGCACGGTGACGTGCTGGGCCGGGCGGGTCATGTGCACGGCCCCCGTGCGGGCGGCGGCTTGCGGCCAGCCGTCGCCGTCCGGGTCGCGGTCGTCGTTGGTGATGTCGCGCAAGGTGGCCGAGGTTACCAACACGCCGTGGGCTTCCGAGGCGACGTCGCGGGCGAACGGCAGGGTCGGGTCCACGTAATGGCGGTGGAAGCCAACGTCGATCTCGCGCCCGCCCGTGCGCTCCACGGCGAACCAATCGACGAAGGTCTCCGGCGTTTCGCTTTTGAGCGCCTTCAGCATGTCGCGCCAGGCCGCGATCTGGGCCAGGCCCCGGCGCTCCAGGGACTTGGCGATAGCTTCGATGCGGTTGCGGGTTTGGGTGTCCAGGCTGTCGGCCTCGTCGTCCAGCTTGCCGGCCAGGCGCTCGATCAACTCGCCCATGGGCTTGCCCATCTTGGCGAGTGCTCCTTCCAGTTCTCCGGCGGCGGTGAGCAGGCCGTCGGTCGCCGGGTGCGGCTCGCATTCCAGGGAATAACCGGCGTCGGCGTCCTCCACCCGGGCCAGGACCTGGGCGCGCAGACGGGCCAGGAAATCCTCCGACGGGCCGCGCGGCCCGGCCTCGATGCGCTGCCGCCAGCCGGGCCCGGGCAGGCAGCGGGCCGCCGCCAGAACCGCCTCCAGCGCGTCCTGGGCCTTGTCGTCGTCGGAAATCAGGTCCTCGATGCGCGCCCGCAGGCCGCGCGACCGCGACCGCTGGCCTTCCTCGGCACCGATCAGCCAACGCCGGAGGTCCGCCGTCTCGAACCCGGACAGATGGGCGGAAAACGCCCCGTCGGCGGCGTTGAACAGGTGGTGGCCCTCGTCGAACACATAGCGCAGGGGCAGGCCGCCGCCGTCGTCGGATCCGATGCCGCCCATGGCCGCCTGGATCATCACCAGGGCATGGTTGGCGACGACGATCTCCGCATGCTTGGCCCGGCGTTGCGATCGTTCGATGAAGCATTTGCCGTAATGGGCGCAGGCGGCATAGACGCATTCGCCCCGCGTGTCGGTCAGGTCCGTGGTCAGACCCGTGCCCATGAGGTCGGCCAGCCAGGCCGGGAAGTCGCCGCCCACCATGTCGCCGTCGCGGGTTGCCAGCGCCCAGCGCGCCAACAGGCCGAGTGCGATCGAGGCCGGTCCCGGCATCTGCAGGGATCGGTTGAGCGCTTCCTCGTAATTCAGAATGCAGAAATAGTTTTCCCGTCCCTTGCGCACGACGACCTTCTGTTCCTTCTCCACCGCGTCGGGGTACAGCCGGTCGAGCTCCGCATCCAATTGCCGTTGCAGGTTGCGGGTGAAGGTCGAAATCCACACCGTGCCCTGGTTCTTTTTCGCCCAGACGCTGGCCGGCGCGATGTAGCCCAGGGTCTTGCCCACGCCGGTCCCCGCCTCGGCCAGGACGAATCGCGGCTCCCCCGCCCGGTCGCGGGGCAGGAAGGCGGCGGTGGCGCCGGCGGCATAATCGGCCTGCTGCGGGCGTTGCTCCGACCCCCGGCCCAACAGGACCGCCAACTGGGCGCGGGCTTCCGCCGCTGCCACGGGCTGGTTGCCGGCCGGCGGCGGCGGGGCCTCGTCCTCCCAATCGGGCAGGCGTTGCCAGATCATCAGGCCCCGGCGGGTCGACGCGGAATGGGGTTCTTCCCCCGCCCCCAGGGCCGCCAGCACGGCGGATGTCCAGGGCCAGCCGCCCCGGCCCATGGACCAGGCGATGGCGGCGGTGTCGCCCCGCCCTTCCTGGCCAAGTTCGGTCAGCAGACGGTGGGCGGCCAGGGCCAGCACCTCGGCCTCCGCCTCATGGCTGGCGGGCAGGGCCAGATTGAGGGCCTCGGCCAGGCCGCGCGGCGTCGGCAGGCAGAACTTGGCCGGGCGGCAGAAGGCGAACAGCTCCAGAAGGTCGAGGGCGGGAATGCTTTGCAGGTTGAGCCGCCGCGCCGTCGCCTTGGCGTGGCAGACCATGACGCGGTCGGTCTTGCGTACCCGGCGGGATGCCTCGGCCGGCGTCAGGGTCTCGATCTCGCCCTCGGGCGTCAGCCAGGCCGCATGGCGCACGCCGACCACCAGGGCGGGCACGTCGCGAAGCTGCGGATAGGGGCCGCCGGACGCGGTCACGGTCGGAACACGCCTTGGGGGCGGGGCGGGGGGCTCATGGCGGGGCGAATCATCGCGCCATGATGCGCCAGGGGCCGATGAAATCCAAGCGGCGGCGACGGCGAATTAGCGGTCGTAGACCAGGTTCGGCGCCAGCCAGCGTTCCGTGGTTTCCAGGTCCTGGCCCTTGCGCTTGGCGTAGTCCTCGACCTGATCCTTGGAAATCCGCCCGAGGCCGAAATACTGGCTGTCCGGATGGGCGAAATAGAAGCCCGAGACGGCGGCCGTCGGCGTCATGGCGAAACTTTCGGTCAGCTCGATCCCCGTGTTCTGTTCCGCCTGCAAAAGGTCGAACAGCTTGCGCTTTTCCGTATGGTCCGGGCAGGCGGGATAGCCAGGTGCCGGGCGGATGCCGCGGTATTTTTCGTGGATCAACTCGTCGTTGCTGAGCTCTTCACCGGGTGCATAGGCCCAGAATTCCTTGCGCACGCGCTCGTGCATGCGTTCGGCGAAGGCTTCGGCCAGACGGTCGGCCAGCGCTTTCAGCAGAATGTCCGAATAATCGTCGTGGTTGGCCTTGAATTCGGCCAGTTTCTTTTCGATGCCGATGCCCGCCGTGACGGCGAAGCCGCCCACATAATCAATTTTTCCGCTGTCTTTGGGGGCCACGAAATCGGCGAGGCAGAAATTGGGCCGCTTGGCGTCTTTCGTCATCTGCTGGCGCAGGAAGTTGAGGGTCGTCACCGGCTTGGACCGGTCCGCGTCGGCGTAGACCTCGACGTCGTCGCCGACGGAATTGGCCGGGAAAAAGCCGATCACCGCGCGGGCGGACAGCCACTTTTCGCCGACGATCTTTTGCAGCATGGCGTCGGCATCGGCCTTCAGGTTGCGCGCCGCCTCGCCGACCTTGGGATCGTCCATGATGGTGGGCCAGGTGCCGGCCAGCTCCCAGGTGCGGAAGAACGGTGTCCAGTCGATGCGCGTGACCAATTCGGCGAGGTCGTAGTCCTCGAACGTCTTGAGGCCGGTGAACGTCGGCGCCGCCGGTTCCTGAGCCGCCCAGTCGGCCTTGAAGCCGTTGGCGCGGGCCCCCGCGATGGTCGTCTGGTTGTCGGCCTTCTTGCGGTTGGCGTGCTTGTCGCGCAGAACCTCGTATTCATCCGATATCTGGGTGACGTAGCCGTCCTTCAGGCTGTCCGACAGCAGGTTGGAGGCCACGCCCACGGCGCGGGACGCATCCAGCACATGAATGACCGGCCCGTCGTAATTGGGCGCGACCTTCACGGCCGTATGGACCTTGGACGTGGTGGCGCCGCCGATCAGCAACGGCAGGGTAAGCCCCTGGCGCTTCATCTCGCGGGCGACGGTGGTCATTTCCTCAAGCGACGGGGTGATCAGGCCGCTGAGGCCGATGATGTCCGCGTTCTCTTCCTTGGCCGTGTCCAAAATCTTCTGGTAAGGCACCATGACGCCCAGGTCGACGACGTCGTAGCTGTTGCACTGAAGCACCACGCCGACGATGTTCTTGCCGATGTCGTGGACGTCGCCCTTCACCGTGGCCATGACGATCTTGCCCTTGGCGCGGGTGTCGCCGGCGGCGGCCTTTTCCTTCTCAAGATAGGGCGTCAGATAGGCCACGGCCTTTTTCATGACGCGGGCCGACTTCACCACCTGGGGCAGGAACATCTGGCCCGATCCGAACAGGTCGCCGACCACGTTCATGCCGTCCATCAGCGGCCCTTCGATGACCTCAAGCGGCTTGTCGAACAGTTGGCGGGCTTCCTCGGTGTCCTCGTCGATGTAGTCGGCGATGCCGTTGACCAGGGCATGGGTCATGCGCGCTGCCACGGGCTTTTCGCGCCACGACAAGTCTTCTTTTTTGGTCTTGGCTTGGCCCTTCACCTGATCGGCGATCTCGACCAGTTCTTCCTGCGCTTCCTTGCGCCGGTTCAGGACCACGTCCTCGACCAGATTGCGCAGGTCCTCGGGAATGTCCGCATAGACCGTCAGCTGGCCCGCGTTGACGATGGCCATGTCCAGGCCGGCCTTGATCGCGTGATACAGGAACACGGAGTGCATGGCCTCGCGCACGGCGTTGTTGCCGCGGAACGAGAACGACATGTTGGACAGCCCGCCGGACGTATGCGCGTGGGGCAGGGTTTCCTTGATGGTCTTCACCGCGGCGATGTAGTCCTTGGAGAAGTTGTCATGGGCATCGATCCCCGTGGCGATGGGGAAGATGTTGGCGTCGAAGATGATGTCCGAGGCCGGGAAGCCGACCTCTTCCGTCAGGACCTTGTAGCTGCGGGTGCAGATCTCGACCATGCGGTCGTAATTCTCGGCCTGGCCCGTCTCGTCGAAGGCCATGACCACCACGGCGGCGCCGAAGCGCATGATCTCACGCGCCTGTTCGATGAACGGCTCGGGCCCTTCCTTGAGGCTGATGGAATTCACCACCCCCTTGCCCTGCATGCAGCGCAGGCCCGCCTGCAGGATCGTCCATTTCGAGGAATCGACCATGATCGGCACGCGCGCGATGTCCGGCTCGGCGGCGATCAGATTAAGGTATTTGGTCATCGCCTGCTCGCCTTCCAGCATGGCGTCGTCCATGTTGACGTCGATGATCTGGGCCCCGTTCAGGACCTGCTGGCGGGCGACTTCCAGGGCGTCGGCGAAATTGCCGTCGCGGATCAGCCCGGCGAACTTGGGCGAGCCGGCGACGTTGGTGCGCTCGCCCACGTTGACGAAACCGGTGACCGCGTCGAAGGTCAGGGGCTCCAGGCCCGACAGGCGAAGCTGGTTGTCGGGCACCTGCGGCTTGCGCGGAGTGATGCCCTGGACCGCCTCGGCGATGGCGCCGATATGGGCCGGCGTGGTGCCGCAGCAGCCGCCGACCACGTTGATCAGGCCCGCGCGGGCGAAATCGGCCAGATGTTCGGCCATGTGTTCCGGGGTGTCGTCGTATTCGCCGAATTCGTTGGGCAGGCCCGCGTTAGGATAGACGCTGACGTAGGTCGAGGCGGCGGTGGCGACGGCCTGCACGTGGGGGCGCAGTTCCTCGACGCCGAGCGCGCAGTTGAAGCCGATGGAAATCGGATTGGCATGGGCGATAGAGGTATAGAAGGCTTCCGCCGTCTGCCCCGACAGGGTGCGGCCCGAGGCGTCGGTGATGGTGCCGGAAATCATCAAGGGCCAGCGCCGTCCGGCGTCGTCGAAGAATTTCAGGATGGCGTAGATCGCCGCCTTGGCGTTCAGGGTGTCGAAGATGGTTTCCAGCAACAGGATGTCGGCGCCGCCGTCGGTCAGGCCGCGCACGGCTTCCGTATAGGCTTCGACCAGGGCGTCGAAGGTTACGTTGCGGAAGCCGGGGTCGTTGACGTCGGGCGAGATCGAGGCCGTGCGGTTGGTCGGCCCGAGCGCGCCGGCGACCATGCGGGGTTTGTCCGGGGTTTTCGCGGTCCAGGCATCGGCGGCGGCGCGGGCCAGGCGGGCCCCCTGGTAGTTCAACTCATACACCAAAGCCTCGGTGCCGTAGTCGGCCTGGGCGATGGAGGTCGCGTTGAAGGTATTGGTTTCCGTCACGTCGGCGCCGGCGGCCAGGAACTGGTCGTGGATCTCCGTCACCACGTCGGGGCGGGACAGGATCAAAAGGTCGTTGTTGCCCTTCAGGTCATGGCCGTGATCCTTGAAGCGCTCGCCGCGGAAGTCGTCTTCCTCCAGCTTGTGGCGCTGGATCATGGTGCCCCAGGCGCCGTCCAGCACCAGGATGCGTTCGTTCAGGATATCGCGCAATTCATCGCTGCGGTCCCCGGCCAGATGCCTGGGGAAGCGGTCGGACATGTCGTTCATGGAATCAGCCTGCTTGTTTCTTGTTTGCTTGGTCACCGGCGTCGCTCCCCACCGGATGCTTGGGGCGGACGCCCAGCATGTGGCAGATGGCGTAGGTCAGATCCGCTTGGTTCAAGGTATAGAAGTGGAACTGCTTGTCGCCGAAGGCGTGCAGGGTGCGGCACTGTTCGGCGACCAGGGAAGCAGCGACCAGCTTGTGCGTGTCGGGGTCGTTTTCCAGGCCGTCGAACAGGTCGCCCAGCCAGCGCGGGATCGTCGCCCCGCAGCGCTTGGAGAAGTTGGCGACCTTGGTGAAATTGTGGATCGGCATGATGCCGGGGATGATCGGCACCCAGATGCCGGCGGCCCGCGCCTGATCGACGAAGCGCAGATAGACGTCCGTGTCGAAGAAATACTGGGTGATCGCCTGGTCGGCGCCGGCGTCGATCTTACGTTTCAGGTTGTCCATGTCGGCCTTGGCGCTGCGCGCCTCGGGATGGACTTCCGGATAGGCGCCGACGGAAATGTTGAAATCGCCGATCTGGCGCAGCCCGGCGACCAGATCGCAGGCGAAGGAATAACCCCCGGCGTGCGGCGTGTAATGGCCCGACGTGTCCTGCGGATCGCCGCGCAGGGCCACGATATGGCGCACGCCCATGTCCCAATAGTCCTGGGCGACGGTGTCGATTTCCTGGGTCGTCGCATCGACGCAGGTCAGATGCGCCGCCGGCAGCAGGTCGGTTTCGCCGAGCAGGCGCTTGACCGTGGCGTGGGTGCGCTCGCGGGTCGATCCGCCGGCGCCGTAGGTCACGGACACGTATTTCGGATTGAGCGGCGCCAGGCGCTGGATACTGTTCCACAGATTGGCTTCGGCGCCTTCGCTCGACGGCGGAAAAAATTCAAACGAGACCTCGACGTCGTCGGGCAGGGCGGCGGCGACCTGGCCGCCGGCAACGGCGGCGCGGCCGAAGGCGGCGACCTGGCGCAGGGTATCGGTGGGTGGTTTGGGCATCAGACGGTGTTCTCCAGGGTGCGGCCGACGGTGGGTTTTGTCAGAACCGGCGCGGTATCGGTGTTGGCGGCGGCGGGGGCCTTGACCGCGGACCACAAGGTCACGGTCAGGGGGTCGCCGGAAAGATGGCGGATGGCGCGCGGCGTCAGGCCGACGCTTTTAAGCCAGGCTTCGGCCTGGGCATCGGAAAAGCCCAGGCGTCGATGCTGGTGGTCGCGGCGCAGGGTTTCTTCTTCATGGGGGGCGAAATCGACGATCAAAAGCGTCCCGCCGGGGCGGACCATGGCGGCCGCTGCCTCGATGGCGCGCACCGGATCGTCCAGGTAGTGCAGCACCTGATGCAGGGTCACCAGGTCGAAGGTTTCGCCCGGGAACGGCAATTGGGTAATGTCGGCCTGGCGGACCTGGCAGTGGCTCAGCCCGGCACTATCCAGGTTGGCGCGGGCCACGGCCAGCATCTCGCGGGACAGGTCGACCCCCTGGGCATGGTCCGTGCGTCCGGCCAATAGTTCGAGAATGCGGCCGGTGCCGGTGCCCAGGTCCAGGTGGCGTTCGATGGTTTCGGGGGCAAGGTCGAGGATCGCCTTCTCGACCACGGCATCGTCGACGTGGAACGAGCGCAGCCGATCCCATTGCCCGGCGTTTTCACGAAAGTAGAGGGCGGCCTCTTCGGCCCGCTCGCGCTTGATTTGCACCAAACGTTGACGGTCGCGGGCCAGCACTTCGTCGTTGAGCGGCGCAAGATCGACCAGACGCGCCGCAAGGTCCGTCTGCGGGCCGTCCTGAGCGAGGCGGTGGAACACCCAACTGCCTTCCGGCACGCGGGCCAGCAGCCCGGCGGCGGTCAGCACCTTCAGGTGGCGGGAAATGCGGGGCTGGCTCTGGCCCAGGATGCGGACCAGCTCGGATACCGTCAGCTCGCCGTCGGCGCAGAGCGCCAAAATGCGAAGGCGGGTCGGTTCCGCTGCCGCGCGCATGCCGGCCATGGTGTCGTCCAAGGTTCTCATAAGTCGTCATATACATATAAAGATATCTTTATGTCAACTGGAAACCCTGGGCGTCCTTATCCTTTGCACCGGCCCGATGATCAGAGGTCATAACGGGCCGCACCGATTCCGCGTTGCGGAATACTCCGTGGTAGGCGTCGGACTCTTTAGTTTGGTATAGTTTTGACGCGGTCGATGATCCGGGGCGGAACCTCGGGCATTGCCTAACAAAACCGCGAGAAGTCGTGGGAGGGCTCGTTCTGGGAGGACAGCCATCATCTTTAGACGAACGGCGGGCGCCTGTTGACGGCGGACCGTTACGCGCGCGCGTGGCCCAAGGGCCGGGCCGGGCGGCTGCTGACCTGTGGGCCATTCCGGTTTTTGCAGGCCAGCCAACGACCACAAATCACCGAATAAAAATAAACGCATCGAATACCCAGCACAGGGGGAATCATGAACAATCTACGGATCAGCACGGCGAGCCGGTTGCTGCTCATCGCCATCGTGGTGACGGGCATTATCCAAGTCGCCAACGTGCTCCGAATCACCAATAACGTCGAAACCATCGACGATGCCTGGGTCGAATTTCAGGAAGCACAAAACGAAAAAGTCCGCCTTCTCGGCGATCTCCGCTCGGCCATGGGGTACGGCGGCCTGATCGAAAACTTCAAGGACTACATGCTGCGCCAGACGGATGAGTATCTGGAGAACATCAAGAAGTTCACCGACAAGTCCATGAGCATCATCAAGACCTACGAAGGCTTGGGGTTGAACGACACGGAAACGTCGGCGCTCGGCACGCTCGAGGAAATCGTCACGGTCTATGGCGCGCAGGCGGGCGAGATCGAGACGCTAACCTTCGATGCCGTCGCCGCCGAGGAGATCGACGCCAAGATCCAGATCGACCCGATGCCGGCGCTGGAGGCGCTGAAGGTTCTCGCCCAGGCGGCCGAAGGTAAAAAGAAGAAGGGTGCGAAGAAGACCAAGTCGCAGCTTCTGAATTCGATCCGCGCCCATCTGGGATTCGGCGGTCTGATCCATAACTTCAAGAATCTGATGATCCGCCGCGATGCGGCCATTGCCGACAAGGTCAAGGCCGACGTCACCGCCATTACCGCCGACGCGGCGTCCTACAAGGCTCTCGGCGTGTCGGAAAACGAAGGCAAGCTTCTGGACGGATTGCTTGGCGTCATCGCCGGTTATGGCACGGCGGCCGAGACGGTGTTGGCCCAGGCCGGACAGGGAAAATCGCCCCAGGAGATCGATCAGGCGCTGAGCATCGACGACAGCGCCCTGATCGAGGCGCTTGAAGGCCTGAAAGCCGAGATCAAGAATCAGCTCGATGCCAAGTCACAAGCGGTCGAAGACACCCTCGAGGGGGTGCGCAGCCTGGTTCAGATCAGCGTGTGGGTCACGGTGGTGATGCTGACCCTGCTGGTCATCGGCAGTTATTGGCTGCTGAATTACCGCGTGCGTGCGCCCATCATGGCGATCACCGGCGCCATGAACGATCTGGCCGGTGGCAACCTGGAAGCCAAAATTCCAGGCCTCGGCGAAAAGACCGAGGTCGGGGAAATGGCTGGCGCCGTACAAGTGTTCAAGGAGAACGCCCAGGAAGTGAACCGCATGACGGCGGAACGCGAGACCGAGGATCGCCGCAACCGCCGGCGGTTGCGCGGCGAAGTCCTGGCGCTCAACTCGGCGCTGGAAGAAGAGGTCGCCAAGGCGGTCGAACTGGTCAAGGATCGCGTCAACACGGTCGAGAATTCGGCACGGGCGGCGGCGGACCTGTCGCAGTCGGCCCATACCCAGGCATCGACCGTGGCATCGGCGGCGGAAGAAGCGACGATCAACGTGCAGACCGTGGCCTCGGCGGCGGAGGAACTCT
>CAXAVJ010000069.1:0-19257 GCA_963972065.1 uncultured Rhodospirillaceae bacterium | reverse complement strand
CCTGGGCCGCCAGATCGTCGGCGCCGCGCAGGTTGGCGGTGGTCGTTACCGACTGCGCCACGTTGTCCGCATTGCCGCCGCCGTTCGTGGCCGTGGCCGTCGCCGTGAAGGCGACGCCCGCCACGTCGGCGGTGATGGCCAGCGTCTCGTCCGAATCGCCGGCCGCGGCCGTGACGTCGGCGCCGGCGGCGCTGTCGTTGATTGCCGTGACCAGGGCGTCGCGGACCTGGGTCAGGGTGGTGATGGAATTATCCGTCGGAATGATCACGCTGACGATGGTGCCGTTGACCGTGACGGAATAGGTGTCTCCGGCCTCCACCGCGCCCTGCAGGGTCACGGTGTCGAGCTGCGCGACCTGCGTCGCCCCGCCCAAATTACCGGTAACCGTCGACGCGGTCGCGGACTGATCGTCAACGCCGCCGTTGTTGGTGGCGGATGCCGTCGCCGTGAACCCGATCCCCGGCATGGCCGCGGTCAGGGTAATGGCGCCGTCGCCGCTGCCGGCGGAGGCGACCACGGAATCGGTGGCGCCGGTGGCCGCATCGTTGATGGCGTTGACAAGGGCGGTGCGCACGTCGGCGATGGTGATGCCGGTCGATGCCGCGGCCGTGTCCGTGCCGACGGTGACCGTGACCACGTCGCCGTCGATGGTGACGCTGTAGACGTCGCCGTCTTCGATGGTGCCATCCAGGGTCACGGTATCGGTCTGGGCCACGCCCTCGGCGGTGGCGACGGCGGCTTGGGCCTCGTCGGCGGCGGCCTGGGCGGCCGAGCGGGCGGCGGCGGCGCGCGGAATGTTGGCGAGCGCCGCGGTCGCCAGATCGGCCTGGGTTTCCGCCGTCGTGGCGGCGGCATCGGCGGCGGCGGCATCGGCGAGGGCCTGATCGGCGGCGGCCTGAATATCTGAAAGTTCCGCACTGGCGGCGGTTCGTCCCGCTGCTTCCGTCGCTTCGGCTGCTGCCGTATTGGCGGCTGTCTGTGCCGCCGTGGCGGCGGAGGTCGCCGTGGTCAGGGCGGCCTGGGCGGCGGCAAGGTTCACGCCGACGATGGTGGCCCCGGTGCTCGGATGGGTGCCGCCGTCACGGTAGACTTCGGCCAGACCAGCGGCCGCATCGGCAGTGCTCGCGGCGTCGCTGGCCGAGGCATAAGCGGCCTGTGCGTCGGCGACTGCATCCAAGGCGTCCCGAAGCGCCGCCTGGGCGCGGTCGTTGGCCTGCTTCACGGCCTGATAGGCGGCGGGGTCGATGGTCTGGGCAGCGGCGGAGGCGGTGAAGTCAGCCTGTGCATCATCGGCGGCCGAGCGGGCGGTGGTGAGCGCCGTCTGTGCTTGGCTCAGACTGGCGGAAGCGTCGGTCGCGGCCTGTCCCGCCGTGGTCGCGGCGGCGCGTGCGGAAGCCGCGGCGGTGGCGATGGCCTGAATGTCCGACACCCGGGTCTGGGCGGCGGCCTGGGCGGACGCCGCCTCGGCGGAATCGGCGGCGGCCTGATCGGCGGCGGCCTGGGCATCGGCCTTGGCCTGGTCCAATGCCGCTTCGGCGGCTTCGATGCGGGCGGCGTTGAGGCCGGCTTCGTCGGCGGCGGCCACGGCGGCTTGTTTCTGCGCCACCAGCAGGGCGGCGTTGGCGGCGGCCACGGCTTGCTGCGCCGATGCGGCGGCAGCCTTGATCGCGGCGACGGCCGCCAGTTGCGTGGCGTCGGCGGCGTTCTGAACGGTGCTTAGGTTGTCCGTGGTCAGAACACCATCATCCAGATCATCGAGTGCCGCAGCCGCGTCGGCGGCGGTGATGACGGCGTCGATGACCGCTTGCGCCGTCTGCGCGGAAATCGGCAGGTCAAGGTCTTCGGCTGCCTGCAACAGGGCATCGAGGGCGGCCTGGGCGGCCTCGGCAGCGTCGGCCGCGGCGGCTGCGGCGGCATCCGAATCAGGCGTGGCGCTGGCGGCGGCGGTGGTGGCCAGGACCGCCTGCTGGCTGGCCGTGGTCGCCTGGGCCTTGGCGCTGGCCAGGGCCTCTGCGATTTCATCGGCAAGGGAGTCGAGGAAGTTGTCGACCCGGGTTTGCGCGGCGCCCTGGGCGTTGATTTCGAAGGCGGCGGCGAAGCTGGCCTGTGATGCGGCCTGGGCGGCCTGTGACGCGGCCTCGGCGGCGGCCTGCGAGGCCGCATCGGCATTGGCTTGGGCGATCGTGACGTTTTCGTTGGCGGCATCGGCGGCGGCCTGGGCCTGGGCCAGGGCGTCCTCGGCGTCGCTCAGCGCCTGTTCGGCCTGGGCGACGGCGTTGTCCCAGACCTGTTCGATGGCGGTGTCGACGTTGTCGTCCCCGTCGTCCGCATCGTCCCGTTCGGCCCGCACCTGGGCCAGCGAATTGGTGCGCGAGGTGACCGTGGCTTCGGCCGCGGCCAGGGCCACGTTCGGCGCGACGGCGTCGGCGGTCGCCTGCTCGGCGGTGGCATTGGCGGTTTCAGCGGCGGCGGACGCGCGCGCGGCGGCGGCGGCGGCATCGCGCGCGGCAAGGGCGGCGGTGGCGCGATCGCCGGAGGCATCCCCCGACGTCCAGGCCGCGACGGCGGCATCCGCGTTCGTGGCGACCAGGGCGGCGGCCTCGGCCTCACCGGCGCTGACGGCGGCGGCGGTTGCGGCGGCCTGGGCACGGTCGGCTTCGGCCTGGGCCGCGGGCCCCTTGCCGAGGGCGGCTGTCTGGGCGGCGTCAGCGGCGGTTTGCGCCTGATTGGCGGCGTTGCGTGCGGCTTCGGCGGCATCGGCGGCAAGCTCGGCGGAACCTGGAATGTTGGAGGTCGCCAGCGACTGCGCCGTGGCGGCGGCTTGTGCCGCGTCTTGGGTTGCCGGGTCGTCGTCGGATGCCTGGGCTTCCGCCTCGTCGGCAAGGCGGCCGGCTTCCTCGGCCGCCACGGCCTGGGCGGCGGCGCGCTGGGCGGCGGCCTGATCGGCGGCGGCCTGGGCATCGGCGGCGGCCTGTTCGGCGGCGGCCAGGGCGTCGGCGGCGGCCGTTTCCGCCAGTTCCGCGGCACGGTCCTCGGCCGATTGCAGGTCGGCATCGCTGCGTGCGTCACTGGCCGAGGCCTCGGCGTTGTCGAGCGACTGCAGGGCGGCACCGGCGGCGGCGGCGGCGTTGGAGGCGGCCTGGGAGGCCCGGTTCGCCTGTGCCGAGGCCGAAGCGGTCTGACCGTTCAAGGTTATGCTGCCGGCGCCGTTTGCGGCCAGGATCGCGCGGTTGCCGTTGAGTTCGGCGGACACGGCGGCGGCGGCGGCGGCCTGTTCGGCAATCGCCGCGGCGGCAGAGGCGGTTTCCGCGATGACGGCGGCGGCTTCGGCGGCTTCGGCGTTATTGGCGGCTTCGGCGGTGGCGGCGTCCTGGGCGGCCTGTTGCGCCGTCAGGGCCAGTTCAGCGGCGATCGCCGCCTGTTGCTGGGCGGTGGCGGCATCGGCGGCGGCGGCATCGGCGAAGCCCAGGGCTTCGTTATAGGCGGCAAGGTCGGCGGCGGTTTTCGCGGCGGTGGCAGCCACGGCGGCGGCTTCGGCTGCGGCGGCGGCTTCTTCCTGTCCTTGGGCGCCGCCAAGGGCCTCATCGAAATTGATGGCTTGAACCAGTGCCTCGCGCAGGGCGGCGACAGTCGTCAAATCGGCATCGACGGTGATTTCGATGGTGCTGCTGACCGCGACGACGGCCCCGTCGTCGGGGTCGAGGTCCGCGGAAATGGTGATGGTGTAGGTATCGCCGATTTCCGGGGTGCCCAAAATCGTTACGGTGGTGACCTGGCTGCCGGTTTCCGTGGTGGCGGTGGTCAGCACGGCCGTCCCATCATTGTCGTCCGTGGCGCCGCCGTTTGATGCGGAGACGTTAACGGTGAACGTCTGATTCGACACGTTGCCGGTGATCACGATGGTGTCGGCGGTCGGGCCGGCCGTTGCCGAGACCAGACCTTCGTCGGCGACGGTTTCCTGTTTTTCGGACAGGGCCAGGGCGGCGAACGCGGCTTCGGGGCTATCCGGTTCCGGATTGATGAAATCGGCCAGGTCCGCGGCGGCGGAGGCGAGAACCGATTTGGCCTTGGCCAGATCGATCAGCTGTTCCGCCCGGTCCGTCTGTGCCGTGGCCGAGGCCAGGGCGGCGGCGCGTGCGGCCACGGCTTCCGCGTTCTGGCTGGCATAACTCAGATTGGCGGCGTTGGTGACCGCAGTCTTGACGGTGGCGATATAGCTGTCGAGCGACGAGATCAGGGCGTCGCGGACTTCGGCCTCGGCAGCGGCGACCTGGGTGCGCAGCGCGGGGTCGCTGGTCGCGGCGGCCGGGAAGTCCAGGATATCGGCGCGCGCCTGCAGGTCGGCGTTGCCGCCGGCGGTGTCGGAGGCCAGGAACGTGGCGATATTGAAGCCGGCGATGTTGACGGCGGCGTCGAGCAGCGCTTCGAGCGCCGAGTTGGCGGCGGCGTTGGCGGCGACCTTGTCGGCGGTGCCGACGATGGCGTTGGCCTGCGCCGCATCGGCATAGGCGTTGACCGCGCTGGCCAGCAGCGACAACTGATTGGTGACGGTTGCGATGTCGTCGACGGCGATTTCCAGCGCCGCGTCCGCCTGGGCCTCGGCGGATGCCTGGGCGACCGCCAGATACCCTTCGGCCTGGGCCTCGGCGGATTGGGCCGTCGCCAGGGCGTTGATGGCGGCGAGCGATTCAGTCAATTCGGCTTGGGCTACGGTTTCCAGGTTGGCGACCGTGGTGCGGGCCGCGTTGGCCACCGCCGTTGAGGCATCGGCGACCTGATCGGCGCCGTTGATATATCCCGGATTGCCCGCCGTAACGTCGTCGAGGGCATCCAGGTCGATCGTCGCCGTGGAACTGTCAGGGGCGGTGACGGTCGTCGAGGGGCCGACGGCCAGGGTGCCCGCGTTGTTGGTGACGGTGACCTGGACCGTGGAGATGTCGTAGCCGCCGGCACTGTTCTGTGCCGCGATCAGGAAGGTGTCCGTCGCGCTGGCACCATTGGCAAGGTCGGCATAGGCGTCGGCATCGGGCGTGTAGACGACGTTGCCGTCGGCGTCGAAGGTGACCTCGCCCTTGTCGCCATCGCCGATGCCCCGCGCGCGGGCCTGGGCCGTTTGCGCCGCGTTCTGGAACAACGCAAAGACTTCTTCCTGAAACTCGACGGCGGCTTCGGCGTTGGATTTGTTCTGTGTTGCCAGGGCCAGCGCCGCCGCAAGCGTCGGGGTGCCCGACCCCGCCGCCGTCGCGTCGTCCAGCGCCGTGGTGGCGGTCGCCAGGGCGGCCTCGGCCGCGTCCAGATTCTGTTGCACACCGTCGGCAGTCAGCCCCGTCAGGGTGCCGGAAACGGTGGTCAGCGTATCGCCGGACCCGGAGGTCACGGTGACGTCGTCGGATACCGTGATCGTGCCGTCGACATTGGTGATGGTGACGGTGATGGTTTGCAGGTCGAAACCGCCGCTTTCGTTTTCGATGGCGATCTTGAAGCTGTCGGTCGTGCTGTCGCCCGGATTCAGGGCGGCGATGGCCGCATTGCCCGTATCGACGGCGTAGGTCAGCCCGCCGTCGGCATCGGCGACCACGTCGCCCTTGTCGCCGTCGCTGGCCCCTTTCTGGATCGCTTCGGCGCTTTTCGCCGCGTCTTCGAAGGCCTCAAAGGTTGCTTTATCAACGGCCTCGTCGACCAGCTTGGTCAACAGATTGGCGCGGGCGGCGAGTACGTCGCTGGCGGCGGTGACCGCTTCGGCTTTTTCCGCGGTGGCGGTTGCCTGCGCGGCGGTCGTGGCGGTCTGCTTGGTGGTCAGGTCGGCTTGCGCCGTGCCGTCCTTGAAGGCCTGGGCGGCTTCGCGGGCCTGGGACGCGCCTTCGATTGCGGCTGTTGCGGTGTCGGCGGCGGATTCGGCCGTGTTGGCGTCCTGGACCGCCTGCTGGAACTGCGCGATCACGGCCGGGTCAACGGTGCGGGTCGCGACGAAGGCGTCCAGGGCGGTGATCGCCTGTGCCTTCAGGCCATTGACGGTTTGCGCCGCGGTAATGGCCCCGGCCTTGGCCGTCAACATGACCGCCGGATCATTGGTGTTCAGGGTGTTCTGGGCGGCGGTCGCCGCCTGGTCGGCGGCGTCGGCGGCCTGCACCGCCAGGTTCAGCACCGACAGCAGCTCGGGCGGCAGGTCGGGTCTGGATGAAACGATGTCGCGGATCGCCGTGACCTTGGTGGTCACGATGTCGACGACGTTCTGCAGGTTGTTGATGTCCGTGGTCGTCGCGCCGGCGGCGGCCAACTGACCGTTGATGTTGGTGCTGAATGACGTGGCGGCGGCGGCGCGCGCGGCGGTGACACCGCCGCCAGCTGCGGCGATGGCGTCGGTCTTGGCGGTTGTCGCGGCGGCGATGGCGGCGTTCACCACGGCGGACATTTCGGTGGCGGCAGTGACCAGGTTTTCGCCGGTCGCGCCGTCCAGGCCGACGGCCTCGCGCAGCGCGGCCAGGGTCTCGGCATCGATTTCGCCGCCCGACGCGGCGACGGACAGCATCGCCTGCGCCGACTGGATCATGGTGACCAGGGCTTCGGACAGGGCGCGCGCGGCGTTAAGGGCTTCCAGCGGCGCGACCACGACCTCGATCAGGCTGTCGGTGTCCGTCGTCGACAGGCCGGCATTGGGGCCGAGGACGGAGAGCGAGCCGCTAAGCGAACTGACCGCCGTCGAGGCGGCCGTTTCCGCATTGGCGGCGGCGGTCGCGGCGTTGTTGAGCAGCGAAAGTGCCTGATTGATGGACGAAAAATTTGCCGTATTGAACGACAAACCTGCCTGCTGCTGCAGGATTTGAAGAACTTCCGGCGGCAGATCCTGAAACGTCTTGGGCGGCGGCGCCAGTCCGGTATCAATGATGTCTTTGAACGCGTTGAGCCGAATGGCATCGATTTGCTGCTGGGCGAGCCCTTCGGAGATCGCCTGATCAAGCTGTGTCAGCTTGTTGGCCAGGGCGTCGAGTGCGTCCTGGTCCGCGGGCGGTGTGTCGGCGCCCTGCTGACCGGGCACCATATTGTCTTCACCGCCCGATGGTGACGGTGGCAAATAGCGAAGAACGCCGCCGTATTGCTGTTGAATCTGCTGCGCCGTAATGATGATCGGCGGCGGCGGGGCCAAATTGATGGAGGCGATGGAGACCGTGGCGCCGACCTGGTTGAGGACGACCGTCCCGGCGTTGTTGGAGATCACCACTTCGCCGACGAACTGGCCTTCGGGCAGGATCGTGAAGTTGCTCTGCTCGCCCTCGGGCGCGGCCTTGCCGGCCAGGGCCGTGCCGCGGATCCCGATGGTCGCCGTCGGCGTGTTGATGAGCATGTTGTCCGGGCCGGTCTTGGCGATCTGGCCCGAAATGAAGGAGAACGCGCCCTGCACGATCGACGCGCCGAAGGTGCCGGCCTGGGCCTGCGGGTCGTAGACCATTTCGTCCAGGACCATGCGGCCGTTGTCGGCGAGGGAGAAGGTCGATTCGTCGGCGAATTCCATGCCGACGGCGCCCAGCGGCCCGGTTTCGATGACGTCGCCCTGATAGACCGGGTCGCCGACCTTGAGGATGGCCTTGGTGCCGTCCGCGTGGGTCGCCTCGACCTTGCCCGAGACGGTGACGATCTTGCCGATCGGCTCAGCCGCACCCGCGGGACCTGCCTGGGCTTCGACGCCGGGGGCGGCGGGACCGGCCAGTTTGACCGCAAGGGGGCCGTTGATGACGGCCCCGTCGGGGGTCACCAGATCCGGGGGATCGGCGAACTTGAAAAAACTTTTGATGAGAACCTTGGAGCCGTCCTGACCGACCAGCAATAGGTCCGGCCCCTGGCGCACGAACTGAGCCTGGAGAATCCAGCCGCCATCAGGCACGTGGACCTGTTCGGCGCCTGCCGCATCAAGGACGAACGAATTGGCGCTGCTCCAATCCTGCGGTTCTGCGCCTTTATCGTCCGTGCCGGGAATAAATTGGTTTGTGGCCACCCCTTAAGTGCTCGCTCTTCTGTGCGCACGACGACGCCCACCGGCCGCTGCCGAAGCAACCTCCCGAATTCCCTTGGATTGAGCACTGACTGCAAGCCCGCCGGTACGCGATCTTGGTGTCTCGTTCGCCGGGCCCCAGGACTTTAGGCATCCAACCTTACAACAACGTGAACGATCCGCCCACGCCGATACGATATAGTATGTATAAAATTATATTAAAATCGATGGAAAAAATGTGACCGTTGACCACATGGTGGATAAATCGGTGTGAATCCGATATGGCCGGGAAAACGGCGGTAAACGGGGGGGTGAAGGCTACTTCGCCTCGACCGCCGAAACCTCCAGGCGCCCCATCGCGTTCAGCAACCGGAACGTCGCCTGCACGATCGAGACCTCCGTCAGGACGGAATCGCTCTGGGCGTTGATCAGGCGGGTTTCCCCGGACAACACATCAAGCAGTGAACGGCGGCCGGCTTCGCGCTCTTCGCGGGCCAGTTCAAGGAACTTGGCGGCGATTTCGACCTGCGCGGTGCGCACGTCGTGGTTTTGCCGCGCGGTTTCCAGATCCGCCCAGGCGAGGCGGATGTTTTCCTCGATCGTCCGCTGGGTGTCGGCGGCACGGTCGATCGAGGCTTTATAATCGCTGCTGGAGGCGCTGACGGAATCAAGCGCGGTAAAGCCCAGGTTGAAGGGAAAGTTGAGTTCGACCTTGGCGGCTTGGGCGTTGCGCTGGCCGATGGTGCCGTCCAGGTTGCGCTCGTGGCTGGTTTCGACGACCGCATTCAGTTCGGGAAAGAACAAATCCTGACGGGTCCGCGTAACGCTGTCCTTGGCGATGTCGGAGGCAAGCCGCGCATTGCGCAGTTGGAAGTTTTCCTTGAGCCCGATTTCGATGGCGTCCTCAAGGGTCCTGGGCATCAGGACTTCGGGCACGGGGGGAAGCTTGAATTCATTGATCCCCTTGGGCATGTCGCGGTACAGCGCATGGTAGCGCGACAGAGCGTTGCGCAGGGTGCCCTCGGCGACCACGCGGCGGGACTGGGCTTCGGCCAGTTCGGTCTTGGCCTGCAGAACGTCGGTCGAAAACCCGGCGCCGCCGGCGACCCGGGCATCTTCAAGTTCCGTCTGTTTCTTGATGTTGTCTTCAGATTGCCGCGACAGGGCCAGGCGCCGGTTCGCGCTGTAAACCTGGATATAGGCGACAATGCCCTCTAGGACGAGATCCTGGCGCACCTGGTTCAGGTTGATCGCCGCTGATTCCCGGTTCTTGCGGGAAATATCGATGTCCGTGTCGGTCTTGCCGAAATCCCACAGCAGCTGAGTGATGCTGAGCGACGTCTCATTGAATTTCTTGGTGGTGTCCTGGGTGCCGGGATTGGCGCGCTTCTGGAAGCCGTTGTTGATATCGATTTCCAGTTCGGGGAACCAGGCGCCGCGGGTTTCGCGGATGCGGCTGGTTGCGGCGTTCAGTGAATTCTTGGCGGCATTGATCCGGTCGTGATTCTCGATCAGGTCGAGCAGGGCATCAGGCAAAGACTGGGCCCGCGCGCTGGCACTCCATGCCGACACGCCGAAGATCACTGCAAATGTGAACCCCGCCTTGAGAAGGCTGCGCAACGTCTTTCCCCGAGTGCCTTCGCCGAATTTCGGCATAAACTTGCACACTCGGGGGATAATTGGAACATTTTATCGGGCGGGACGAAGTCTGTTTCAGTCATCGGGTCTGTTTTTTTGATTCATGTAAGCTTTTGAAAAGCTTCCGGAAATTATGTCGCGTCTCGATTGGCATTATTCGCGCCGAAGAGACTTTGTCTGTCCTGCCGCCGCCGCCCCGTCCCAAGGCCAGGATCGCGCGATTCGTCATCCCAACGGCGGCGCCAAGCGGGTAAGGTCTGGGCAACAGCACCCTGCGGGAGACCGCGCTAAAGATCGCCGAGGGAGGAATCATGAGCAATAATCTTTCGAAAACCGAGGATGACCTTGTTGCCGCTGCGGCCGAATTCGCGGCCCGCGACGTGCGGCCCCATGCGGCCGGATGGGAAAAGGCGCGGGCATTACCCGCCGAAATGTTCGAGCGGGCCGCCGCCGCCGGGCTGACCTCGGCGATTCTGCCGCGCGAGGTTGGTGGCGGTGGTGTCGGGATGCTCTGCGCCGCGCGCATGGCCGAGGTCCTGGCGGCAGCCGATTTCGGCTTTGCCTTCGCGCTCAAGGTTCATGCCAACGCGGCCAACGCCGTGGCCCGGCGCGGCACCGACGAACAGCGACATCGTCTGCTGCCGGGCATGATCGAGGGGCGGCGTATCGGCGCGTTTTGCCTGACGGAACCGGCGGTCGGCAGCGATGCGACCGCGATCACCTGTGCCGCCACCAAGGAAACGGGCGGCTGGGCCGTGATCGGCGAAAAGGCCTGGGTGACCAACGGTGTCAACGCGGACGTCATGAGCGTCTATGTCCAGACCGACGCGCAAGCAGGATGGCGCGGCATCGCCAACGTTCTCGTCGAAGGTGATTTTCCCGGCCTGTCCCGCGCGGCCCCTTACGACCTGTTGGGCGGGCACGCGGCGGGGCTCTGCGGCCTGACCTTCGAAGGCTGTCGGGTTCCGGAGGCCAACCTGTTGATCGCACCCGGCGAGGGGTTCAAGGCGGCCATGGCGGGTATCAACATGGCGCGGATGTTCGTCGCCGCGCTGTGTTGCGGAATGTTGGCCGAATGCCTTGACCGGGCCTTGGCCTATGGCGCCCAGCGTATGGCCTTCGGTCGGCCGATCCTGGCCAATCAGGGTTTGCAATGGGAACTGGCCGATGTGGCCACGGACCTGGAAGCCTGTCGCCGCTTGACCGAGCATGCGGCCCGTACGCTGGACGCTGGTGAGGCCGGGATCACCGAATGCGCCCATGCCAAGAAATTCTCGACCCGCGCCGCCGTGCGGGGGATATCGGCCTGCATGCAGGCGATGGGGGCGGCCGGGCTGCGCGCCGAGGAACCCTTCGGTCGCCATTTCGCGGCGGCGAAGATGTGTGAATTCCTCGATGGCACGACGGAAATTCAGAACGTGGTGATTTCCCGCAGCTTGCTACGGCCCCATGGGATCGATGCGTCCTAGGCCGTTTGACCAAGCCGTCGGGCGCTACATATCCTCGAAAGCGACGGTTTTGTTGCGGCCGCTGCCTTTCGCTTCGTAAAGCGCCGCGTCGGCCCGCTTCAGCGCGGCCTCGATTGAATCGCGTGGGTCCTGGACCGTGGTTACGCCGGCGCTGACCGTCACTTGCAGGGTTCCGGAATCGGTGGGAACGGCGAGTTCTCCAAGGTGTTCCCGCAATCTTTCGACGGTCAGTTTGGCGCCTTGGGGGTCCGTTTCCGGCAGGATCAGAGCGAATTCTTCACCACCCATGCGGCCGACGATATCGACGTTGCGCAGACGGTCGACGCAGGCTTCGGCCAGGGCCCGGAGCACATTATCCCCAGCGTCATGGCCGTAGGTGTCGTTCACGGCCTTGAAGTGGTCGACATCCATCATCACCGCGCCGAAGCAGCGCCCGCTGCGTCGCACACGGGCGACTTCGGCCTCGCCCAATTCCATGAATCGCCGCCGGTTCCACACACCGGTGAGAAAGTCCGTGGTGGCAAGCCGAGTCAGTTCCGCGTTGGCGACCTTAAGGTCCCGATGTGCCTTTTGCAGGGCGAGATGATTGCGGATACGGGCCAGCACGATCAGTGGTGAATAGGGCTTGAGGATGTAGTCGATGGCGCCGAGCGACAATCCCTTTTCCTGGTCATTGTCTTCGGTCCGGCCGGTGACGAAGACGATGGGGATGTCACGGGTCGGGATATCCGATTTCAAGCGGCGGCATACTTCATAGCCATCCATACCGGGCATGCTGACATCCAGCAGGATCAGGTCGGGAAGGTTGGATTCCGCGAGGGCGATTGCCTGCACGCCGTTCGTCGCGCTGATGATCTCTCCTTCCTCGGCCAGGAGATTGGAGAGAATCATCAGGTTCGTTTCCGCATCATCGACGATGAGTATCTTCTGGCGCTGCTGGTCCAGACTGCCGCGGGACAAAATATCGCTTCTCTCAATTTCCGTCATCGCGCCGTCCTTTCCACCGTGCCGCCGGTTCCAGTGTCATCCGGGTTGTTCTCCTGCCTGCGGTGGTGATTTGCCCTCCGCAGAAGCGCCGCCACCCAGCGCCACGGCCAGAGAATCACGAACCTCGTCAAGAGCACTACTCAATTCCGCCAGGCAGGTATCGACTTCCGGCGTGCCCGGTCCGCTGCGCAACTGGTCGTCAAGCGCCTTGGCCGCCTGATACACACGCTCGGCACGGATGTTGCCGCTGACGCCTTTCAAAGTATGGGCCGTGCGGGCCGCCGTTTCCAGGTCGCCGTCGGCCAACAGGGCGGCGATCTCGTCCGCCATGTCCATGTATTTTTCGTGGAACGCGCCCAGCAGGCGCCGCAGGATGGCGTCGTTTCCCCGCACCATGGTGCGGGCTTCGCTTAGATTGATTCCCTGGATGACGTCGGGCAAGGCATCGGTCGGCGGCGGCGGCGCGGGCGGCGGCGTCGGTTCCACGGCGGGGATATCGGCCTCTGCCTCAGGCGGCGTTGTCGGCTTGGGGGCAGGCGCCGATCGGGTGTTCCAGGACGCCAGCACCGTGTACAGGCGGTTTGGATCAATGGGCTTGGTCAGGTGGTCGTTCATGCCGGTGGCGAGGCATTTGTCCCGTTCCGAGCTCATTGCATGGGCGGTCATGGCGATGATCGGGAGATCTTTGTGCCGGGCGTCGGCGCGAATAATCCGCGTCGCTTCGTATCCGTCCATGACGGGCATCTGCAGGTCCATGAAAACCGCATCGTAGGATGTTGCCGACACCATTTCGACGGCGACCTTCCCGTTGCTCGCGATCTCCGCCACCACGCCGGCGTGGCCGAGGATTTCCTGTGCGACCTGCTGATTGATTTCATTGTCTTCGACCACCAGCACGCGCATGCCGACGATTTGCGCCAGCGTGCGCGAGATTGAGTCCATCGGTAAAGGATGGTGCGTCGATCTGGTTTCCGCCCTTGGGGCGGCGGCCAGGGCAGTGACCTCGACTGTGAACCAGAACGTGCTGCCTTTTCCTTCGACGCTTTCGACACCGATCTTGCCTCCCATCATGGTGACAAGGCTGCGGCTGATCGCCAACCCGAGGCCGGTGCCGCCGAACTGACGAGTGGTCGATATGTCGGCCTGGGTGAACGGTTGGAACAGCCTGTCGATCTGATCTTGCGACATGCCGATACCCGTATCCGTGACCTCGAACCGGAGCATCTGTTTCTCGGCAATGCCGGTGATCGGCGACGGCTCCCGCAGAACCTTCACGACGACGCTCCCACTCTCGGTGAACTTGATGGCGTTTGCCGTCAGGTTGATCAGAATCTGTCCCAGCCGCAGCGGGTCGCCCTTCAGGTTCTTGGGCACGTCGGGGTCTATGTGAAAGCGAATCTCGAGCGGTTTCGCGCCGGCCCGTGCCGAGGTCATGGCGGACAGATTTTGGATGATGTCGTCCAGATTGAAGGGGACGGTTTCGATTTCCAGTTTTCCAGCTTCGATTTTGGAGAAGTCGAGGATGTCGTTGATCAGGCCGAGCAGTGCATGGGACGACATGTCGACCTTGGTCAGGTAGTCCTCCTGTTGTTCCGTCAGCCTGGTCTGCAGCGCCAGCCCGGTCAGGCCGACGATGGCATTGAGCGGCGTGCGGATTTCATGGCTCATGTTGGCAAGGAACGCGCTTTTTGCCTCGTTGGCTTCCTCTGCCACCAGTTTTGCCTCGAGCAGGGCCCGTTCCGCGTGTTTTTGTTGGGTGACATCGGAATACGTCGTCACGAAGCCGCGCCGGTCGGGTAGGGGGTTGCCGCGGATATCAATGACCATGCCGTCCGGGCGAGTGCGTTCGAAATGATGGGCTTCGAACCCGCGCGCCAGATCCATGCGTTCCTGAACCTGCTGTTCGATGTCGCCTGGGCCGTATTCACCGCGCTCGGCGTTATAGCGGAAGAATTCCCCGAGGTTCGTGCCCGGCGGGAAGCGGTCCTTCGGGAATTGCAGAAGTTCCATAAACTTCGAATTGGCGGTGATGACATCCAGCTTTTCGTCGAACATGGTGATGCCCTGGTCCATGGTTTCCAGGGTGGTTTCCAAGATTGCCTTCTGGTGCGCCAGTTCGCGCTCCGCCTCCTTTTGCTCGGTGATGTCGATCATGGCCGTGCCGAGTCCCGTGATGGTGCCCTCGCGGTCACGCACGGGGAATTTCGTCAGGCGGTAAATCGTCGGCTGGCCTTTCGGCGTCTTGTGCAGCGCGGACTCGGCTTCAAGAATGATGATCTCGCCGCTTGCGATCACCTTGCGCTCAAGCTCGGCGACTTCATCCGCGCGGCCCCTTGGGACGAGGTCATGGACGGTCTTGCCGATCAGATCGTCAACGGTCGTGCCGTGCCATTCGGCAAAGATCGAATTGGCGCTGAGGAAGCGGCCATCCAGCCCCTTGAGCGCCAGCATGATGGGAACGTTCTCGGTGATCGCGGTCAGGCGCGCCTGTGTTTCCTCGAGAACCATCTGCGCGGTCTTCTGCTCGGTCATGTCGTCGAACACGCCGACCAGATAGCCGTTGTACCACTCGCCGTAACGGGCATAGACGACGCGCCCGTCGGCCAAGGGAACTTCGCTGCTGAGGTTGCCTTCGCGGACGGCGTTGATCCGTTCGACCACGGATCGGTTGCGGTGCTGGTCGCCGAAATCGCCGCGCTCGGCGAGGAAGTATGCCGTGTCCCAGGCGCTGGTGCCGATCTGCACCTGATCCGGGTCCAGGCCCCAGACTTCCGAGAACTGCCGGTTGAAGGTGACGTAATGCATGTTCTCGTCGAACACGCAAAGCCCGCTCGGCATGCTGTCCAACGTCACCCGCAGGATTGCCGATTGCAGGCTGATCTGCTGTTCCGCTGTCTTGCGTTTGGTGATGTCCAGGGTCCAGGCGATTCGTGCGTGCCGGCCTTCGAAATTGATCTGCCGCCACGTCACCAGGGACCACCATTTGGTCTTGCGGTCCAGGCGGAAGCGCTCGGCCTCGAAATTGTCGAGGCGGCCTTCCCGGTCGAATATATCGCGCGCTTCTTGAAGCCTTGCCGGATCGACGAAGGACCGATCGATGTCAATTTGCAGGACGTCATCCAGGCTGTCGGCGCCCAGCATCGCGGCCAAACGCGGATTGCCGAACAGCCGTTCGCCCGTATCCTGGTCGACGATGGTGATGGCGATGGGGCTTTCATCGAGGATCTGTCGGAACCGTGCTTCGCTTTCAGCCAAGCGCGCTTCCGCTTGGCGGCGTTCCGAAATGTCGATCGTCGTGGTGATGACGCCGACGACATGCCCATCGGCGTCCTTGAGTGGAACCTTGGTGCAGATCGCCTGTCGAACGGTATCGTCCTTCATCTTAAGTTCGAAGTCGAAGAACGGGATCGAGTTTCCGGTTTCAGTTACCTGCCGGTCCAGCTTCGACATTGCGGCGGCATGTTCGACGCTCACTAATTCCGACGTCTTGCCTTGGACGTCCTGTTCGTTAAGGCCCAGGTATTCCTGATGATAACGGTTGGACATCACGTAACGGCCCTGGGTGTCCTTCACGTTGATCAAGGCCGGCACGGCATCGATCACGGCCTGGAGTTCGGCGCGGCGGTTGGCCAGGGTTTCTTCGGCCCGTTTGCGTTCGGTAATGTCCGTGTACACGGCGACGATGTACCCATCGGTCCAGTCGCCGAAGCGCACGTCGATGATCCGACCGTCTGACAGGTGTTGTTCCACGGTGTTGCGGCCCTGACGCAACTGCGCCTCGCGGGCTTTGATCGTTTCTTCCGGGTTGTCGATCTTCCCAAGCGCGCCTTTGTTGTACAGATGCCAGAAGGATTCGCTGCGTGTGATGCCCGGTTTCAGGAAGCCCTCATCGAAGTCGTAAAAATCCTGGAACTCGCGGTTGAAAGCGACAATTCGAAGATTGTCGTCAAACATGCAAAGGCCGTCGGGGATGTTGTTCAATGCCAAATGAAACTGGGTTTCCATGGCGCCGGTCATCTGTTCCACGCGACCGGTCAAGGGACGGAGCAGGAGGAACAGGCCGCTCATGCCCATGATGACGAGGCCGAGAACACCAAGCCCCGCAAAGATCAGGTTTTTGTTCAGTTCGCCGAATATTTCGTTGGCGTCCTGGCGTAGAATCAGGACCCAATCCTTTCCCGCGTCGATGTGGGCGTATGTATGTCGGGCGTCATGGATGAAGCCGGGTTTCGAGCGATTGGTGCGCAGGATTTCCTTGAACGTCCTGGGCGGGGCTACGGCGTCCGCCGTCACCAATGTCGCGGCCTCGGTCATCGACAGGACACTGCGGGCACCATCGGGACCGAACACCAGGAAGGCGCGTCCTGTTCGGCCGATCCCCGCATGTCCGGAAAACAGACGCAACAGTTGGCCCATGGAAAAGGCGATGATGTCGGTGCCGAGACGCCGTCCGTCCTGGTCGACGATCGGCGAACTGACGATCAGGTAGTGACTGCCGAGCAGTGGCGCCAGACCCTTGGCGACGGGGTCGATGTCATCCTCCCACCCTGAGGGCCAAGCCGACGGCGGCACGTCGGGACCGACGGCATAAACGATCTTTCCCTCCGTATCGACGCGGGTAATCCCGACGATCTCGTCGGATGAATTCATGACCGATGTGAAGATCGGTGCCAACGTGGCCTGGAATCGGTGGATATCGATGGTGCCGGCGGCCAGGTCCTGCATCAGGGACTGAGCCCGTACCCGGCTGGAAACCAGGGAAGCGACGCTTTTCGTGCGGTTGACGGTCTGGATGATGGCGTCGGCCTTGGAATTGGCGATCTGGCCAAGATGTGTGACCGAAGCATCACGCAATTGGCCTTGCATGGGCACCATGATGAACACAGCCGTCAGCGCCGCGATCAGCACCGCCCCGGCCAGAGAATAGCGCAGCACATTGCGCTGTACTGCCTTGATGGTTCGGATGCGTTGCTGGGGCACGTTGCGTCCCGTCCCTTGAGTGTTTTCCTCTGCCCGATGACATGACGGGTTCCAAGCCCCGAGATAAAAGCAGAATTTTGCCAAATATTCGATAGATCAATGGGCTTGGTCTCAGGTGTGGCGACCGGGGTGGGTGTCATGGACGGATGATATGAATGCGGCTAGTCTTGAATTTCGCTTGGGAACACCCGACGCAGCCGAAGCCGCGAGGCAAGGGAGAGGAGAATTCTATGGCCGCAATTCTTGTCATCGAAGATGACGAGTTTTTTCAGAACTTTCTTGAACTCGTGCTGTCAGGCGAGGGGCATGACGTGCGTATCGCCGTCGATGGCGAAGCCGGGCTGGCCGCGGCCAGTACCCTGCCGCCCGATCTCATTCTATGCGACATGAGCATGCCGAAGATGACCGGTTTCGAGGTTATCCGGGAGTTGAAAAAAATAGATGAGACCAAGGATATTCCCGTGATCGCGCTGTCCGCGCACGACACCTCGGCCGACCACGACGAAGCCTTCACCGCCGGTGCGGCGGCCTATGAAACCAAGCCAATCGAAATGGACCGCTTGATCGACAGCGTCAACAAAGCGCTGGCGGGAGAAGCCCCGGGCGGCAGTTAGGGCCAGACGTCCCGCAACGCCGCGATCAGGCGCTCTACATCGTCTTCCGTGATATGGACATGCGGGGCCAGACGCAACCGGCCACCGCGCAGGGAGGCATGCACGCCCCTGTCCGCCAGCGCCGCGATCATGCCGTCCGGCGGCGGACTGTCTTTGCTCAGTGATGTAATATGGGCGACGCCATGGTCCAAGGACGGCGTTGAATATCCCATGCCCAGCGCGGCATCGGTGACGGCGGACGCGATCGGGATGAGGGTGCTCTGAACTGCTTCGGGGGTCCAGGTCGCGACCTGCGTCAGGGCGGCCTCCGCCATCGGCAGCATGACCGGGTTGAAGGTCTGGCCGACATCGTAGCGGCGTGCACCCAAGGACATGGCCGGGTCGTAGACCAGCGCCCCTTCGATGCTCGCCCCCGTGGCCGGGTGGTTGTAGTCGTGATGTTCGAATGCGGCCCCCTGGTGATGGACGGGGGCGGCGTACAGGAACGACATGCCATGCGGGCAGAACAGCCATTTATAGGCGGCCACGACCAGAAAGTCCGGACGCACGCGGGCGATGTCGAAGGCGGCGGCGCCGACCCATTGCGTGGCATCGACGACAAGGGCGGCGCCAAGGTCACGGCATCTTGCCCCCACGGCCTCCAGGTCGATGCGCGTGCCGTCGATCCAATGGCAGGGCGGTAGGGCGGCAATCGCCGTGTCGCCGTCGAGATGATCGAGTACGGCCGCTGTCCAGTCGGCGTCGTCCGGGCGCGGCACGGTGACCAGGCGGGCCCCCGCCTGTTCCGCCTTTTGCATCCACACGAAGACGTTGGACGGGAACTGATCTTCCAGCACGATGATGGTCTGCCCGCGCACGACGGCAAGGTTCGCGGCCGCCGTGGCCAGGCCGTAACTGGCCGAGGGCTGAATCGCGATGTCGTCGCCCTGGGCGCCGATCAGCCCGGCGACCAGGGCGCGGATATGTTCCGCCTGATCGTGAAGTGCCGCGGAATCCATGGTCCAGGGCCGCACCCGGGAGGCGATCCCGGCATGTCCCGCCGCCTGGGTGGCCTTCAGCAGCGGCGTGCGCGACGCGCAGTTGAACCAGGCGATGTCGGGGGGAATGTCGAACAGGGGACGTTGGTCGGTGAGCATCGTATTAGCCTCAGTCTCCGGATTTACGGGGGATGGTTGTGCGCACGCCCGGCGGCCCGGGGACGACGCCCTGACGGCCCAGCCGATGTTCACGATAGGCGATATAGGCGGTCGAACCCAGGATCATGGCGCCGCCGATCCACACGAACATGTCGGGCAGTTCGTTGAAGAAAATATAGCCCAGCGCCGTGACCCAGATCAGGCGGACGAAATCGACCGGCCCGACGACGTGGGTGTCGGCCATTTTCAGGGCTTGGGCCATGGACAACTGCGCGCCGCCGCCCAGGATGCCCAGGCCGATCAGCAAAGCCCATTGTTCCGGCCCCGGCCAGGACCACACGAAGGATGCGGGCACCAGGATGATCGGCATCATGACCAGGGACATGTAAACGGTGATGGTGGCGCTGGATTCGGTGACACTCAGGCGCTTGATGATGATCATGCAT
>CAXAVJ010000068.1:0-19840 GCA_963972065.1 uncultured Rhodospirillaceae bacterium | reverse complement strand
GGCTCCCGCCTGTGCGCCGGGCGTCGCCCTGACAGGGACGCGACCCTGGTCGCCCTGCTGCGTGAGGCGGGGGCGGTCATCATGGGCAAATGCGTGACCACGGAATTCGCCCTGTCAGCCCCCGGAAAGACGCGTAATCCCCATGATCCGGCCCGCACGCCGGGCGGCTCGTCCTCGGGCTCGGCCGCCGCCGTCGGCGATTTCATGGTGCCGCTCGCCATCGGCTCGCAAACCGGCGGCTCCATGCTGCGCCCGGCGTCGTTCAATGGCGTTTACGGACTGAAACCCACCTTCGGGACGATTTCCCGCGCCGGCATGTCGCCCCTGTCCCGGCGGCTGGATCATCCGGGCATCTTTGCGCGCACGCCCGAGGACGTGGCCCTGGCCGCCGGCGTCCTGATGCGCCGCGACCCGGCAGACAAGGACATGCGTGGTGATGCCGGGCTGGGCGAGGCGGTCCCGCTGACCCCCCCGCCGCGCCTGATGTTCGTGCGCGGGCCGGCCTGGGATCGCGGTGAGGCGGACATGCAGCGCGCGATCGAGGATCTGGCGCGCGGCCTGGGCGATGTCGTGCATGAGGCGGAACTGCCGCCCGTCTTCGACGCCGCGCTCGCCTGCCACGGAATGGTGATGAACGGCTCGGTCGTGCAGGCCCTCGGCCCCTATTACGACCGCGACCGCGCGGGCCTGGACCCGATCACCGCCGACCGGATCGAACGCGGCCTGGCCGTGACGTCCCGCGAATACCTGGACGCCCTCTATCAGGCCGAAACGATGCAGGACGCGCTGGCGGGGGTCTTTGACGGCATTGATGCGATCCTGACCCCGGCGGCGCCCGGCCAGGCGCCCCGCGACCTGAGCCGCACGGGCGACGCGTCCTTCAACGGCTATTGGACCCTCATGGGCGCGCCGGCGGCCAGCCTTCCCTTGCTGAAGGGGGCCGACGGCATGCCCATCGGCGTGCAGGTCGTCTGCCCCTGGGGTGAAGATGCCAAACTGCTGCGTATCTGCCGCTGGCTTTCGGACAAGGCCGGGGAATGGCGGTGACTGTTGCCGGCATCACGGCGCCGGTGAACGGCGACCGCCTGTGGCGGTCTCTCATGGACATGGCCGAAATCGGCGCGACGGCCGGCGGCGGGGTCGGGCGCATTGCCCTGACCGATCTGGACAAGGCGGGCCGGGATCTGTTCGTCGGCTGGTGCAAGGATGCGGGCTTGGCAGTCCGTGTCGACCGCATGGGCAACATCATCGGCCGCCGCGCGGGGGCGGACGACGATGCCCCCCCGGTGGTCACGGGCAGCCATTTGGATAGTCAGCCGCTCGGCGGCAAGTTCGATGGGGCTTACGGGGTGCTGGCCGGGCTAGAGGTCGTGCGCGCCCTGAATGACGCCGGCATCACGACACGCGCCCCGCTGGAAATCATCGATTGGACGGACGAGGAAGGTGTGCGCTTCGCCGCCGGGGTCGTCGCCTCCGGTGTCTATGCAGGGCGCTTCGATCTGAATTACGGGCGCAATCTGCCGGACCGCGAGGGCACGACCACCATGGCCCGGGAACTGGCCCGCATCGGCTATGACGGCGAGGCGCCCTGCGGGGGATATCCCATTTCGGCCTTCTTCGAGGCTCATATCGAACAGGGCCCGATCCTGGAACGGGAAGGCGTGGTCATCGGTGCCGTGCTCGGCGCCCAGGGGCAGCGTTGCTATGCCGTCACGGTGACCGGCGAGGAAGGCCATGCGGGCACCCTGCCCATGACGCTACGCCGCGATGCCATGGTCGGGGCGGCGCGCATGATCGACGGGCTCAACCGTCTGACCTTTGAATTCGACCCCATGCCGGTATTGACCACGGGCTACGTTCAGGTGCGGCCCAATTCCCGCAATACGGTCCCGGGCCGGGTTACCTTCTCCGTCGATGTCCGTCATCCCGACAACGGCATGCTGGCCGACATCTGCCGGCGCGTGACGGCCCTGTGCCGGACCGCCGCCGAGGATGCGGGACTGCTGGTCGAGGTGGCGGAAACCTCGGCCCGCGACTCCATCGCATTCGATCCCGATTGCATCGATGCCGTGCGCACGGCGGCCCAGCGTCTGGGCCTAGCCTGCCGCGACATCCATTCGGGCGCCGGACACGATGCCTGCAACCTGGTGCGCATCGCGCCGACGGGCATGATCTTCGTGCCCTGCAAGGACGGGATCAGCCACAATGAGCGAGAAACGGCCGCGCCTGAGGACCTGACCGCCGGCTGTCAGGTGTTGCTGGAAGCGATGGTCGCCCGGGCCGGGGTTGTCTGACCCAAAGATCAGGTCAACCGGCACCACAGGTCAAAGGCGGGGTCAGTCTTCCTCGCCGCCGAGCGAGCGGACAAGATCGACGATCCGGCGCCGGACCTTGGGATTGCCGACGGCGTAATAGGCGCGGACCAGTTCCAGGGTCTCGCGGCGCGCCATGGGGTCACGCTCCAGCGCATCCTGCGGCAAATCGGACAGGCCGATCTGCATCTGCCCTTCGTGGGTGCGGATCTGTGACGGCAGTTCCTCGAAGAAATAGGCAACCGGCACGTCGAGAATGCGCGAGAACATGTACAACCGGCTGGCGCCGATGCGGTTGGCGCCGCGTTCGTACTTTTGAATTTGCTGAAAGGTCAGACCAACCGCGTCGCCGAGCTTTTCCTGGCTCATGCCAAGGAGCGTACGGCGCAGACGCAGGCGTTGGCCGACGTGAATATCAACCGGGTTGGAAACACCTGGGGGAAGCCGCTTTTGTCGGTGGCTTTCGTTCTTGCTTGAGGCTCTAGGCATTTGTTTTCCTTTTTGCGCCCCTGGGTTGTACCCGTGCGCGTTATCTTTGCAAGCCCTCCTACCGTGCATATGATTATACCACATCGGGGAATGGGCCGGAGTGAACTTTCAAGGAGAAATTAGTATTGTATGCATATTATTACAACGTATTTTGCAAATATCATCGATATGGATTGAGGGAAATCCGCCACGTTTCATTCGCCCGTTTTCCAAGGCTTCGCGTATAAAATTGGGTTATTTATCAATTTTCACAACCCTGTTGACCCTCGGGGACCAGCAAACGACAATCAATTACTCCGTGGGGAGAAACGGGCGCGAGGGGGCGTTTCATGACCGATGAGCATTTGGACGAGCATTTTGTTGAACTCGTCTCCAGCGTGTCGCACGCGAACGGGGTTTTCCGTATAACCCTGGCCCAACAGGTCGAAGGCGGCACCGCGCGGCCGATCACCCGCCTACTGATTCCGGCCAACCAGCTTCAGGCCGTGCTGCGCGGGGTGGCTGACGGCGCCAACGAAATCCGTGAAAAGCTGCAAAACCAGGCGAAGGATGCGGGCGGCAAGGATGCCGCCGCGCCGGCCAAGAAAAAGCCCGCGGGCAAAGCGGCCGCGAAAAAATAGGCGAATTCGCCGAATTCTTCTGAAAGAGCCGCCTTAGCGTTCGCCCAGGGCGTCGTCCAGGTTGGCCAGCAGCGGATCAACCAGATAGCGCAGCACCGTGCGCGTGCCGGTCTGGATGCTTGCCACCACCTGCATGCCGGGAAACAGGTTATAGACCAGGGAGCCGCGGCTGAAATGGTCGTTCTCCGTGGCGATGCGGACTTTGTAGTAAGGGTTGCCGTCCGGCGTTTGCAGGGTGTCGGGGCTGACGTGGATCACGGTCCCCTTGAGCGCGCCGAACCGCATGGCGTCGCCCGAAGCCAGCTTGACCATGGCGGCCTGTCCCGGCACGACATAGCCGATGTCCTGGGTCTGCAGCTTGGCCTCGATGATCAGCTTGTCGCCCGCGGGCACGATATCGACGACCGGGTCGCCCGGCCGGATCACGCCGCCCACGGTGACCACATGCAGGGTCTTGACCGTGCCGTTCACCGGCGACCGCACGACCGTGCGCTGCAGGTTGTCGCGGAATTTCTGGATGCGCTGGGTCAGTTCGCGGAAATTCAACTGCGCTTCGTCCAGCAGACGCTGAGTTTCCTTGTTGAATTCGCTGGTTACGCTTTCCAGCACCGCCTGGGCCTCCTTGCGGGCGGCATCGGCGCGCAGCAATGACGCCTCGTCCGTCTCGATCCCGCCGCGCAGCTGTTCGGCTTCTTTCAGCAGGTTCAGATGGACGAACCGGTTGGTCAGGTCGCGCTTCAACAGGCCTTCGCTGATTTTCACCTGCTCGTCGACCAGTTTCAGGCTTTTGCCCGCGTTGGTGATGCGGGTCTTGATCTCGTGAATTTCCTGGGTCCGCTGCACGATCGCGGCGTTCTGGCGCTTAAGGTCGCCGAGGTGCTTTTCCAAATCCGCCTGAAAGCGTTGCCGTGCCGAATTGGCCAGATCGGGTCGGTCGCGCACCAGTTCCGGGTCCAGGGTGAGGGTCCGGTCCCCTTGCAGCAGGGAGCGCAGGCGCGCCAGATCGAAGCGCAGTGACACCAGGCGTTCGCCCAGTTCACCCACGTCGGCGTTGCTCGCCGTCGGCTCCAGCACGACCAGTTCCTGGCCCGCCGTCACCTTGCCGCCTTCGACCACCTTGATGGCGCGCACGATGCCGCCTTCCAAATGCTGGATGGTTTTGACCTGGGTCGAGGGAATGACCTCGCCCAACGCCATGGACACGATGTCGATCTCGCTGATCGACGACCAGATGCCGAAGCTGACGACCATCGCGGCGCACAGCCCGAACACGGCATGGG
The DNA here is from genome assembly GCA_963972065.1 of uncultured Rhodospirillaceae bacterium. Lineage (GTDB taxonomy): Bacteria > Pseudomonadota > Alphaproteobacteria > Rhodospirillales > Casp-alpha2 > UBA1479. Next base: position 15,139 of record CAXAVJ010000068.1, on the reverse strand, counting down.
TCTTGAACGGGATCATTTCCGACGGCCGGTAGCCCCCATCGGCGGGGTCGATGCCGGGTGGTTCGGTCCCTTCGGGGGTGGGGCCTTGCGGATGAGGCGGCGTCGCGCCGTCGGCGGATTTTTTCGCCATGTAGGCGGCCGCCGTCGCCGCGGCCGCTTCGGGTGCGGCACGGGCCTTGTTCATCAGTTCCTTGAGCCGCTCCGTGGCGGCGACGGGATTTCCGGCCATGGTCAGTCTCCGCCCCGTTTGTGGGTGACCGGGGGATGGGGCAGGGGCGCGACGTCGGCCTGGGCCTCCGCCGCCGTGGCGGGGTCGGGGGCTGCGGCCGGGGCCGGTTGCGCCGGACCCGCCTGCGGGGCCCGGGGCGCGGCCTGCGGGTCCTGAACGCCCGGCACATGGCGCACGACGGGCACGGGTTTCTGATTGAGGTCGAGCAGATAATGGGCGCCGCGCACGATGTTCTTGTCGTGGGACATGATGATGATGGTGCGGCCCTGTTTGACGAGGGAGCCCATGATCTTGTGCACGGCGGCGCAGCCGTCGGCGTCCAGGCTTTCCGTCGGCTCATCGATCACCGCCAGCGCGCCGTTGGTTGCCAGTGCGCGGGCCAGGCCGAGCCGCCGCCGGGTGCCCTCGGACAGCCGCCAGCCGTTATCGACCACGGGCGTCTCGAAGCTTTGCGGGCTTTCATCCAGGAACCGGCGCAGGCCGACCGCGTCGATGATGCGGTTGAGGTCCGAGGTCTCGACATTAGGGGCGTTGACCTTGAGGTTTTCCTCGATGGTGGCGTTCAGCAGGGCCGGTTCCTGCGGCATGTAAATGACCTGGCGGCGCCACCATTCAAGCGCCACCTGCTTGATATCCAGGCCGTCGACCAGGATCTGCCCGCGGTCCGGTTCCAGCAGGCCCAACATGATGCGGCCGAGCGTGGTCTTGCCGCTGCCGTTGTCGCCGACCACCAGCAACACGTCGCCGGCCGTCAGTTTCAGGTTCAGGGATTCGAACAGCGGCATGGACGCGCCCTTGAACCCGAAGGCCAGGTCGCGCAGTTCGATGGCGCCGGAATACTTGGTGACGGCGGAGCCCTTTTCCGGCTCCAGCGGCACCTTGACCAGCTCGGAGAACATGGTCAGCGCCTGGCGCGCCTTGGCGAAGGCGCTGCCCAGCTGCGACAGCTTGGTCACCGGCTGCAACGCCCGCGCCGACAGGATGTTGGCGCCGATCATGGCCCCCACGTCCATGTTGCCGGTGACGACCAGAAGGGCCCCCGTGGTGATGACGGCGACGCTCATCAGGCCGTTGGCGGTTTGCGTGATGGTCTGAATCATGCCCTGGCGCGAGGTCACGTCGCGGCGCAGGCGCTGCGACGAATGGACGTGCTTTTCCCAGGCCCGGCGCAGGAACGATCCCGCGTTGAAGGCGCGTACCAGGTCCTGTTCGCGGGTCGCCGTGCCCAGCAGCGCGCTGCCGACGCCGGTCGCGTTCTGCAATTCCGCCGTCTTTTCCTGCATGGACATGGAGCCGTAGACGCCGAACGCGAACACCCCGACCAGGAAGGCCAGCACCACCACCGCCATCAGCGGATGCAGCAGGTACAGCACGAACACGAAAATCAGCGAAAACGGCACGTCCAGGATGGTCGCGATGTTGGACGATGAATAGGCCTGTTCGACCGACGCCATGCCGTTGACCATTTCGCGCCGGGTTTCCGGCGGAATCTGTTCCAGGTCACCGGCCCGGGCGCGGGTCAGGATGCCGTAGCCGGCGATGGCGAGCTTTTCATCCGGTTCCACATTGACGCCGCGCGCGAGGGAGCCGCGCGCCTGACGGAACAGGTATTCAAGGACGATGGCCAGCAGCACGCCGGACGTCAGGGTCGCCAGCGTCGCATCCACGCCCTGGCTGACGTATCGGTTCAGCACCTGCATGACGAACAGCGGGCTGGCCATGGCCAGGATGTTGATGAACAGGGTCGCGACGATCAATTCCGTCGCGATCGCCGGTCTGGCGAAAACCCGTTTCAACAGTTCCTTCATGCTCGCTCACTCATTCGCCCGCAAAAACCCCGAGTTTCCGCGCTTTTCTGCACCCGGAAACGGAGGCGCCGCCACCATACCATATCGGTAATAATCGCGGCGATCCCGGCAAAATCATAGGTTGGTCAGGTGAATGATTGGTGAACGGGGAGGCGACGTCTAGGCGATCTGGCCCCCGCCAACCTCGAAGTCGCTCGTGCTCAGATCGCCGCCTTCGACGTTCTGCAGTTCGATTTCCATGTCCGCCTGGGCATCGCCATCGGCATCGATTTCCAGAATCTTGGTCTGATTGTTGAACCGGGCCGAGGAATCGCCGAAGCCGGCGAAGTCATTGGTTTCATCACCCACGAACATGAACATGCCCTGATTGAATGCGGAGATATCGATTTTGTCGGCACCGACCGCGTCGAAATCCAGGATCACGTCGCGCAGCAGACTGCCCAAGCCGCTTTCCGTGGCCGCGCCATAGATGAACACGTCGCTGTCGCCGCCGCCTTCCAGAATGTCCGCGCCGCCGCCGCCGTAAATAGTGTCGTCGCCACTATCGCCGGACAGGCGGTTGGCGAAGTCGCTGCCGATCAGGAAGTCATTGAATCTGCTGCCTTCGGCGTTTTCGATGTTGCTCAGGGTGTCGGTTTCTCCGCTGTAGGGATCGTAGGCGGTGCCGCCGGCAACGGTCTCCGGGCCGGCGTCTTCCGTGCTGTCGCTCAGATTGACGATGATCCCACCTGTCGGGTTCTGGAAATAGCTGACCGTGTCGTTGCCATCGCCGCCGTCCAGGATGTCCTCACCCGCGCCGCCGATCAGCAGGTCGTCGCCGCCGCCGCCGGACAGGTCGTCGTCGCCGCCGTTGCCCAGCAGGATGTCGTCGTGGGCGGAGCCGATCAGGGTGTCGATGCCGCTGCCGCCGACGACCAGGGTATTTACCGCACCGGCGGAGGCGTCCGAACCGCTGGCGACGGCGAAGCGGTCCAACTCCGCGCCGTCCTTGAATTCGAATTCGACGTAATCCAGCGAATTGGCCGCATGATTGACCACGGTGGTCTTGTGGATATAGCCGCTGCCGATGTCTTCATAGAAGAACATCAGATCGCTGCCCGACCATTCGGCGCCGACAAATTCCATCGGATCGCGGAAGATCAGGGTATCGATGCCGTCGCTGCCGCCCGCCAGGGTAATGGTGTCACCGGTGGTCACGGCGGCGCTGGCGACGTCCATCGCCGTCGAGGTCGTGGCCGAGGCCAGAATCCAGTCGTTGCCCGTGCGGCCGACAAAGCTGTCGTCGCCGGCTGTGCCCGTGGTGATGAGGATGAAGTCGTCGGTGGTCAGCGCGTTCCGATCGATACCAGGAAGCTCAATCTGCATATCGATGTTCAAATTGCCGAGGACGACATAATCGCCATCAAGGTCAATCTGCAGGACGTCATCGTACCCGAGAAGCCCAAAGCCAGCGGCGGCATCGTCATCAAGACCGCCGAGTAGGCTGAGGCCTTCGTAAGAGAATTCAACGCCATCGGCGATTAGGCCCTCAAGCACGATCTTGTCCACGCCGACAACGAAATCGTCGATGGTGTCGCGGTTGCCGCTGCCGACATCGGAATCGGTTTCCGCCGTGAACACGAAGTAATCCGGGCCCGCGCCGCCGGTATGGGTTTCCTGGGCGGCGGTGGCGATGATGGTGTCCGTGCCGCCGGTGGTGACGCTGAGGGCGCCAGCAGCACCTATCACGTCCCCAGCCGCGAGCGGCGCGGTGACGCCCGCAAGCTTGATCAGGGTGCCGTCGTAGTTGGTCGTGCCCGTGCCCCGTCCCTTGACGTAAATCCAGCCGTCCGTGTCGTCGGTGAAGAACACGACGCGGTCCTGGACGCCGTCGTCGATGGCGATGGCGTCGACGGTTGCCTGGATCGCGCCCGCATAGGTGTATTTGACGGTCATCAGTTCCAGGCCGTCCATGCCGTTGAAGCGGATGGTGTCGGCGCCGCCGCCCTGGTTGAAGTCGGTGATCGTGTCATAGGCGACGTCAACGGATTCGTCGCCGCGGGTGTATTCAAAACGGTCGTTGCCGGCGCCCCCGGTGAAGGTATCGGCCCCGCCTTCGCCGCGGAAACGGTTTGCGCCGCTGTCGCCGATGAAGCTGTCGGCGAACTGGGAGCCGCGAATCTGTTCGATGTCGATCAACGTATCAACACCGCCGTCGCCGTCGTTCGTCACCTGGCCGCTGCCCAAGGCCAAGTTAACGGTGATGGCGCCCGCGGCGTTGCGATAATCGGCGCGGTCAATGTCGAGGCCGCCGCCGCCGCCGTCCAGGGTGTCGTCGCCGCCGCGCCCGATCAACACGTTGTTGTTGTCGTTGCCGGTCAGGATGTCGTTGTGATTGGAGCCGGCGAGTTCGTTGACGCCGCCGGTGAAGGTGTCGGTGCCGACGCCCGCGCCGGTGGCCGTACCGTCGCCGTCGGTACCAACTGTCAGTGTCGCCGTCACACCGCCGGTTGCGTCGCTGTAATCGGCGCGGGTGAAGCCATTGCCGGTGATGGTATCGTCGCCGTCGCCGCCACGAACGGTGTTGGACACGCCGAGGGTCGAAACGAAGCCGCCGCCGCCGCCGTCCGGGTCGAAGGCGTCGAACTGGCCGTTGTCCCAGCCGGTCATGTCGAACAGGTCGTCGTGGATGCTGCCGTTGATCTGATCGATGTTGCCCAGCGTGTCGGTGCCGACCGAGGCGTCGCCCGTGACCGTGTCGGTCGAGGCATCGACGGTGATGCCGGCGGTCGCGTCGGAATAGTCGGCGATGTTGCGGTCGATGCCGGGATTGCCCCGCGTGCCGCCGGTCAGATAGTCGTTGCCGCCGCCGCCGCTCATCACGTTCTTGCCCGTCCGCCCGTCGAGGATGTCGTCGCCGTCCGTGCCGAGTAGATTGGGGTCGTCCCCGTTGGTGCCGATGATGACGTCGGTCACCGGGGCAATGTCCAGATAGACGGTCCGCGTGTCCGTGCCGCCGAAGCCGTCGGAAACGGTGACTTGGAAGGAATCGGTGCCGAACGTATCGGGATCGGGGGTGTATTCGTAGCTGCCGTCCGGATTCAGCGCGACCGTGCCGTTGGCGGCATTGACGTCCAGGGTGAAGGTCAGATAATCGCCGTCGATGTCTTCGGCCACGATGCGGCCGCGCAGGATGGTGTCTTCCGTGCCGGCCAGCGGCGCGGCAGGATCGAGGCCGCCGTAAATCCCCGGTCCCGTGTCGGTGTAAACTGGGGCGCCGTAAGGGATGCCGCCGATGGCGTTGACGGCATCGCTGATCGACGACACCGGCTCACCGCCGGCCCCCTCGTTCAGGGGCGCATTGAAGACCAGGCCGGGGCTGTTCGCCGGAATGGGTTCTTCAAGGCCGTTGTCGATTTCCCAACCCGTGCGGGCAACGTCCCAGATGCGCACGTCGGCGATTTCGCCGTCGAAGAAATAGTCTTCGTCACTGTCGTGATAGGCGCCGATGCGCATGTCGTTGGGATAGGTATAGGTCATCTCCGAGCCGGAGATGTCCTGCGTCTTGACTTCGATGCCGTTGACGAAGATCCGCGCCGTCCCGCCGTCATAAGTGGCGGCGACATGGGACCATTGGTTCAGATTGATCGCGCCGATGGGCGTATCAATGACGTGCAGCGTGCCGTCGACGGTGAACGCGAAGCGGACGGCTTCGTTCGGGCCCAGATGCAGGCCATAACCGCTTTCGTAGGTGCTGTCGTCGGTGACGTTGCCGACGATGCTGGCCCAGTCGGGCGACGAATTCGGATTGATCCAGGCTTCCAGAGTGAAGGTGGTATCGACCTCGAAGGCCATTTCCTGTCCGAAGTTGATGACATCGTCCACGCCGTCGAAGGTGACGGCGCCGGACGTCACGTTGGTGCCGAGCAGAAGCGGGGACTGATCGACGATTTGGGCGTCCCCGACAAGGCTGCCGTCGTTCCCGTAACCGTCCAGCGACAGTTCATTGATCAAAGTCGCCGGCGCCTGGCCGTCATAATGGCTTTGCGCCATGTCGGCCTGGATGTCCGTGGGCTGGCGGACCTCGTCGAATATGCGGACCTGCGCGATGCCGCCGGCGAAGGAATTCTCGGGCGTTTGGTTGCCGTCGCCGTTGGACGACCCGATGGCCATCGTGGTCGCCGCTGGCAGCGAGTTGGTGCCGACATTGCCCGCGCCCTGAAGCGTGCCGTTGACGAAGGCTTCAAAGGTGCCGGTCGTGCTGTCGTAGGTGACCGCGACGTGGTTCCATTCCCCGGCTGTCAGCGTGCCGGACGCGGCGGAGCCCAAAACCCCGGCGTTGGTGAACGACAGGCCGTTGCCGTTGAGCGCAAACACCAGGTCGCCGGCGCCGATTGCGGCGATGGCCTGGGTGCCGGTCAGGTCGTCCGGTTTCACCCAGGCGGCGATGGTGATCTTGTTGGTGCCGTCGACCGGGTTGATCTGGGTGACGTTGACCATGTCGCCCGTGCCGTCAAGCGCGGCATAGGCGCCGAACGGGTCCGACGGCGGGCCGCCGGCCGAAATTTGATGACCGTTGCCGGAAATGTCGATCAGGGCGGGGTCGATGTCGGCCGCGTCCATGTTGTCCAGTGTATAGCGCGCGGCCAGATCCGTGGTGTCGGCCAGGTCGGCCTGATGGCGGTTGTCGGCGATTTCCTGGGCCGTGCGCGCGTCGGACCAGATTCGGATGTCGTCAAGCTGACCGGCGTAGAAATTGCTGCCGTCGCCCCGCGACGCGACGTAAACGTCGTCCGTATTGTCGATGGGGGCCTTGGTGAAGGTGTCGCCCACGGTGGGGTCGGCGACCCAGCCGTCGGTCGAGCCGTCGAGATAGCCGGTGATGGTGCCCTCGGCGCCGGATTGGTCGATGACCAGGGCGACGTGATGCCATCCGGCGGTCAGGCCGCTGAGGTCGAAGTCCTGCGCCGCTTTGTTTCCGGCGACGGCGGCGTCCTCCGTGTTGACCAGGACGCTCAGATTACCGTCGCTGCCCAGGTTGATGGCCCAGCCTTCGTCGGCGGACCCAAGGTATCCCTTGCCGATCATGCGCTGGTCGGATACCGGCGCCGTGCCGTCGTAATAGAACCAGGTTTCGACGGTCAGGCCGCCGCTGCCCGGATTGAACGATGGGTCATGCGCCGCGGCGACGTAATCGTCGATGCCGTCGAACTGCACCGTGTTGACGTTGGCCTGCGCGCCCAGGATTTCCGGCGCGTCGTTTGTGTTCTGTACGTCGAGCAGGATCGTCCGCGTATTGGTGCCGCCGGCGCCGTCATCGACCGTGACGGTGAAGCTGTCGCCGCCCGCATAATCCGGATTGGGCGTATAGGTGAAGGTGCCGTCCGGTTGGACGTCCACCGTGCCGTGGGCGGCGCCCGCGTCCAGGGTAAAGTTCAGGTCGCCCGGGAGGTTGTCCAGGTCCCCGGCGACGATCTGCGACGAGAGCGAGCCGTCTTCCGGGACGACCAGAAGGCCGCTCGGCTGGGTGATTTCCAGGCTGTCGATCTGGGGGCCGTTGGCCACGTTCTCCCGGTTCAAGAACGAAATGTGGTTGTCCGTGAACTCGGTCGGATCCTGTCCTGTCAGCGTCAGCGTGTTCGACGGGTTGTTCTGTTCCGTAACGGTGATCGACAGATTGAGGCCATCGTCGGTGACGGCCACATCGTAGGTCGTGCCGTTGTTGAAGGTGAACGCGCCGCTACCCGTATCCACGATCGGCGTTACCGTTCCGCCGACCACGCGGTAGATGGCCATCTGGTTGATGCCGCCGGCGTTGCCGAACGTGGCGTAGACGCCGTTGGTGATGAAGTTGTAGTTGCCGGGGTCGGCGATGCCGTCGGATCGTGTCGCGATCGCCATGAAATCGTTGGTATCGTTGAACTGGAGGCTGGTTTCGATCGTGATGGGGGTCGTGGCAGTCGGGGTGTATTCCACGGCCGTCGACACAATCGCCCGGCTGGACAGCGACAGGACGCCGCTGCCTTCGGTCGCCGCGGCACCGGCGTTCGTTGTGTCCACGGTGTAATCGGTGCTCAACGAGCCGTCGTCAAAGCTGTCCGTAAAGGATGCACCCGCGCCGACCAGGAAGTCCGGCGAGGCCCCGCCGATGGTCACCTCACCCTGCAAGGTTCCGATGTTGTCGCCGCCGGCAAGGTCGGCCACGAAGCCGCCGCCATCACTGTCGAGCGGATAATAGGCAACCAGGTTCGGCTCGCCGCCGGTCAGGCGCAGGCCCATGTCGGCGGCGATGTCGTCGACGCCGCGCGCCACGTCATAAATGCGGACGTCGGAAATTTCTCCCTGGAACTGATTTGTCCCGTCGGGCGCCTGGCCGATAAAGGCGCTGTCCGTTCCGATCACGAGGGAAAGGTCAACAGGGGCGGAGACGGAAACCCCGTCGACGAAAATTTCAGAGTAGCCGCCGGAAGTGGTAACCGCGACATGGTGCCAGGCGTCGTCATTGATTGCCGGCCCGCCGGTAATGAAGTTGACGTTCAATGAATCGAACGCCAACTGGCCGCTTCCTTGAATGAATAATTGCCCGTTGGTGCCGGTGCCGGTGGCATTGCCGACCGACAGGATGGCGTGATTGACAGCGGTTGCGTCTGTCTTGACCCAGGCAGACCAGGTGAAGTCGGCAGCGCTGTTCGGCAGGCCCGCCGGATTGGCCAGACTGATGCTGTCGCCGCTGCCGTCGAACTGCGCGGCATTGCTTGATTGCACCACACCGAGAATTTCCGGCGCGTCGTTGACAGGCGAGATATCGACGGTGCGGTCGAAGGCGGCGGAAGCTCCGCCGTCGCCGTCGGAAACCTGGAAGGTGACGGTCCGCTGGGCTACGCCCGGCTCTTCGCTGATGTTCTGATAGGTGACGGCGCGGGCCAGTTCCTGAACCAGGGCCGGCGTGGCGTCCGGATCCAGGTCGATGATGATATTGCCCGCCGTTGACGCGGCATTGACCAGGCCGATGTCCGTGCCGGAAACACTGACCACGCTGGCCGGCGTCAATCCGGCGCTCAGGCCGATATTGCCCGAGGTGTCGATGTCCAGAACGTCATCGGCGGTACCGCCGGCAGTGATCGCGGCGGTGAACTGACCAAGGTCGAAATCGGTGCTGTCTATATCGATGATATCGATGGCGGTGTCGATGGCGACAGCCGGGCCATCCTCGGTGAAGGTCGCATTGCCGCCGGCCGAGGAGATTTCAGGCGCATCGTTGATGTTTTCGACGCCGATGGTGACGGCCAACGGCGTTGATGGGGCGCCCTGGTCGTCCGTTACCTGGAATTCGATGGTGCGGTCGGCCAGATCCGGCTGTGCCGCCGTGGAATTGAACGTGACCGAGCGCAGGACCTGTTCGTATTCGGCCTGCGTGCCGGTGCCGGTCAGCGTCAGCGCGCCGGTGGCTGCGTCATAGCTGCCGCCGATGGCCCCCACGGGGGTGAAGGACAGGATATCCGTATTGGCCTCGAAGGCCGTGGTGATGGTCACCGTGGCGCCGTCAAGGGTCGCGCTGTCGATATCCGTCAGGGTGATGCCGCTATCGACAACCAGGGGTGCTCCGTCTTCCACATAGGTCTTGCCGTCCAGGCCGAAGGAAATGACGCGGGCGCCGATTTCCGTATTGTCGGCGGTGGCGCCGACCGGGTCGGACTGGCGAAATACGGCGACCAGATTGCCGTCGCCGTCGGCGGCGATGGCCGATTGCTGCTGGTTGCCCGCCGTATTCTCGTTGACCGTGAATTCCGTGCCGACCTTGGCGCCGGCGGCGTCGAAGCGCTGTGCGCGGATCGCCGTGCCGGCACCGTCTGCGGTGGCGTCGTTGGTCGACCAGGACACCACGAAGCCGCCGTCGGGCAGGGCCGCGATGGAGGGTTCGTTCTGATGGCCGGTGATATCCGTGTTGGCCAGCAGGTCGCCGGTGACCGGCGTGCCGTCGGGCCCGAAGATGCGCAGGCCGATGCCGCCGTTGCCGTCGTTGTCGCCGGAGGCAATGTCGTCCGTGCGCCAGGCGACGGCGAAGTTGCCGTTGGATAGGGTGGCGACCTCGTGCTGGTCCTGCTGCGTGCCGCCGCCTTGGTTCACCGCGACGGCGAATTCGGCGCCCAGCGGCGTGCCGCTGTTGTCGTACACCCGCGCGAACAGGTCGTTGTCACCGTCCGTATTGTCGGTCCAAACCGCGACGAAACCGCCACCCGGAAGGGCGGCCAGTTCCGTGCCCTGGGAGTCCGGGGACCCAAGCAGGAATTCACCGGTAACGGGCAGGCCGTTAGCACCAAAGACGCGCGCGGTGGCATCCTGGCCGCTGGCAATGCCGGAGTCTTGCTGATCGATGGCGATGACGAAGCCGCCGTTCGACAGGCCGACGATGGTGCCGCCGTTCTGCACCGTGCCGCTGAAGTATTCGCCGACGTTGAAGGCGTCGGCCCCCGGGGTCGCCCCGTCGCGGGAAACCGCCTGGCCGGTGACGTCATAGCGCTGCACGTAGAGGTCCGACGTGGTGGCGTCGGCGGCGGTCGGCTGGTTGACGTAGGAAACGATGAAGCCGCCGTCGGTCATCGGCGAGACCCGGGCGTTGTATTCGCTGCCGGGGGCGGTGTTGGCGATGATGAATTCCGGGCCGTCGGGCGTGCCGTCGGCGTTGAAGATGCGCCCGATGGTGCCCAGGTCCGCGCCGCCGCCGACGCTGTAATTGTTCCAGATGGCGACGAACTTGGTGCCGCCCGCGAAATAAGTGACGTCGGCGGCCGACTGTTCGCCGGTCAGGGCCGTGTTGACCAGGATTTCCGCATCGAATGTCGCGGTACCGGCGGGCAGGGTCGCGGTGGTGACCTCGGGCGCGTCGTTGACCGGCGTGATGTTGACGGTCTGGCTAAGGATGGCAGAGGTGCCGCCGTCGCCGTCCGTCAGGGTGAAATCGATGCCGCGCGCGCCGGCGCCCGGTTCTTCCGTGTCGTTCTGGAAGGTCACGGCGCGGGCCAGTTGTTCGACAACGCCTGGCGTGGCGAAGTCGGTCAGATCAATGGAAAGCGTGCCTGAGGCACCGTCTAGATTGATGGCGCCGATCACGTCCTGGCCGATGCTGACAAGGCTGCCGTTGGTCATGCCGGAACTCAGGTCGAATGCCGCGCCGGCATCGATGGTCAGCACATCGCCGGCCTGATAGCCGCTGGAGATATCGATGGTCAGGGTGCCGCCGTCGAAATTGGTGCTGTCCAGGTCGGTGATGGTCAGGGCCGGGTCGATGATGACCGGAGCACCGTCCTCGGCGAAGGTCGCAGCACCACTTGCGGTTTCGACGGTCGGTGCGTCGTTGACATTCAGCACGGTGACCGTGATTGCCTTGGTCGCGACGGCGCCCAGGCTGTCGGTGACTTGGACTTCAAAGCTGTCGGTGCCGAAGAAGTGGGTGTTCGGCGTGTACTCCCAGGTCCCGTCACCGTTGATCGTCACCGTGCCGTTCGCACCCTGAGCCGCGACGCCGAAGGTGAAGACCTCAGTATCATTCACGTCGTCGGCGTCGGTGGCGATGATCTGGCCGTGCAGGACCGAGTCCTCGGCCATCGTGAACAGGTTGTTGTCCACGAACACAGGGGTTCCGCCGGTGAAGGTACCTGTATTGCCGTTGCCGGTGACGTCGCGGAACTGGTCGGACGTGCCGTTCAGCACGTCGTCCAGATGCCAGGCGGCGGTCAGGGTCGGGTCCGTGCCGTCGGGCAGGGTGTGCATGTCGGACAGGATGTCCGCCTGCGAGCGGCCCACGTCATAGGCGCGGACATCGAAGATTTCGCCGCTGAACGGTAAAATGCCGCCTTGGCCAATGCCGATGTTGACGTTTGCGGACACCAAATTCGGGGTCAGGCTTGTTGTCGAGCCGATGGCTGTGCCGTCCACGTACAGGGTCGTCGTCGTGCCGTCGAACGTGACCGCCGCGTGGTGCCACAGGCCATCGGCGACGACCGGGCCCTGGCCGCTGAGTCCGGCGGCGCCGGTCAGATCAAAGCCCAGCTTGTTGTCTGAATTCACGAACAGCAGAGCGCCTTCGTTCAACGTGCCGTCGGACAGCACTTCGAACAATTCCTGGCGCAGGCCGGTGGTGTCCGTGCGGAACCACAGTTGATGGCTGAAGGCGTCCGTGCCGGTGGCCAGCGGCGAGATCGAGGATTTCGTGATGGTGCCCGATCCGGCCAAACCGTTGTTGGCGCCGAGCGTGCCATCGGCGAAGGAGATGGAGGAGCCGTCCGGCGCTACGGCGGTGATCGTGCCGCTGACGTTGTTGGACCCATTGGGGAACCCGGCCAATGTCACCTCGTCGCCGACGTCGAATCCGGCGAAGGTTCCCGGCGTGTTGCCGGCATCGGTGATCGTGTCGTCGGTGCCGTCGAGGGTTGCGTTGGTGATGACGAAGCCCGAGCTTTGGTCAGTGGCATTAATCACCAGCGGGGGAGTCGGGTCGTTGACCACTATCTGGTCGTCCACACCGTCGAAGCTGAGCGCCTGGCCGATCAGCGGCACGCCGAGCGGATCTTCTGCTTCGCCGCTCGCGGCCGAGGTGCCGAGGATTCCGTCGGCCGAGTCGACCAGAGTGCCCAGGTTGGTTGCCGTGCCGTCGGCGAAATCGTAATGCACCAAGGGTGCGGTGCCCGTTGCGGTGTCGCCACCGGCGTCGGCGGCGACCTCGGTGGCCGTGCGGGCATGATCATAAATGCGGAATTCATCCATCACGCCGTCGAACGGGAACGGATATCCGATGGAGACATCCGCCGTGGTCGTGCCCAGGTTATTCACAGGATCGACGCCGCCCAAGGTGCCGCCGACATCGACGCCGTTTACGTAAATGGCGATGTCACCGCTTGGCCCGTCGTAGCTGAAGGCCACATGTGCGGGGACCCCGGGGGTGAGCACACTGGGCGGCGTGGTGAAGTTGGACAGTTGGCCGTCGCCGCCGCCGTCGCCGACCTCCACGTATAAGGATCCATCGTCGCTGACCGTGAAGCTCCATCCTTCGTAGCCGGCCCCGAAGTTTTGGGCGATGCGGGCGCCGCCTGTCGGATATTCGGTCAGGGTGATGACCGCTTCGACAGTGATGGATGTCAGCGTATTGACCGTGCCCTCGACCGGAATGACGATTCTGTCGTCGACCCCGTCGAACTGCATGCCTGCGCCGTTGGTGGTGACGGCGATTTCCGGAATGCGGTTGACGGTGACCGTGGCGGCCGTGCTGCCGTAGTCGATGGTGACGGTGTATTCGGGGCCCAGGTTGTGCTGGATGGTGTCGAAGATGTTGTCGATGCCGGCTTCCAGAACGCCGCCGTCGCCGCCGATTTCCGCCGTATGGCTGGAATAGTTCAGAATTTGGAAGGTGTTGCCGTCGGTCGTCGGGTCGAAGTCCGGTGCGAAATTAAGGTTCAGGGTGTCGCCCGCCGCCGTCAGGTCCATGGTGTCCAGGTTAAGGACGTCGCTGGCGCCGCCGCCGATGTCGATGTCGAGGATCGAATTGGTGTCGAACACGACTTCGCCGCCAGTGATGTTCAGGGTGCCGACATTGTCGATCCCGGCGATGTCGATGATGCCATCACCGGCGATGTCGGCGCCGTTGGCCAATTGGATCGTGCCTTCGCCGGTGAGGATGCCCGTGTTTTCGATATTGGCGCCGTCGAGGATAAGGGTCGCGCCCGCGCCGACGGAGATTTCCCCGCCGTTGTTGAAGATGAAGCCGGGGGCGGTGATCGTCACCGTGGCGCCGGGGGCGACATTGAACACGCCGTCCGGCGAATTGATGTTGGTCGGGGCGGCGATGACGGTTCCCGTGCCCTCGATGTTCAGAATGCCGTCGACGGACAAATTGACCGTATCGGCGATCGTATCGTTGTCGAGGGTCAGGGTGCGGCCGTCGCCGATGGTGAAGGTCGGCGCCCCTTCGCCGCCGGTGGCCCCCTCAATGGTGATGGCGCCGCTGAGTGTCAATTCTGCGTTGCCTGAGTACAGGCCGAAATTGCCATTAAGTGTCAGCGCGCCCGTGCCGGCCAGATCAAGGACGCCGGTGCCGGACAGATAGGTATCGCCGTCGACCATGGTCTGACCGTCGCTGACCGTCAGCACGGTCGCCGTCGCCAGTTCGATGGTCCCGGCGGCCGCGTTCAGGATGCCGCCCGCAAGGTCGATGATGGCGCTGGCGTCGACGGTGATGGTGCCGTTGGCGGTGTCGATGCTGCCTTCGATGATGCGCTGACCGCCGCCGCCCGATGTGTCGCTGAAGATGATGTTGCGGGAGTTGACGATGCCCGGGCCGCCCACGGTGAGGATCGTATCGGCGGGGGCCGCGTCGGGCGCCTCGCCGTCCGGCGTCAGTTCGCCTTCGCCCAGCCGTGCGGCCCGCTTGGCCTCGGCCTTGGCGGCTTTCTTCTCCTTCTTCTGGAGTTCGCGTTGGCGTTTCTCGAAACTGTAGTTCGTCTTGCGTGCCATGCTTGCCTCTCCTTCAGAACGAATAAATTGCGTGAAAACCGATCACGGTCAGGCCGCGCGACGGGTGGGCCGACGACCGGAACGCCGTTTCTGGTTGCGCGCCTGTTGGCCGCCACCCTTGTTGCCGGCCCACTTGCCCGGGCGACCGCCGCGGGGTGCTTTCGCCGCTGCATGCTGCGGGCGTTCGCCGCTGGCGGTTTCAACCGGTCGACCGATCAGTTTCTCGATGTCCTTGAGTTCACCGTACTCGGTATCGTCGCAGAACGACAGGGCCACACCCTCGGAACCGGCGCGCGCGGTGCGGCCGATCCGGTGAACGTAGCTTTCGGCGTCGCCCGGCATCTCGAAGTTGATCACATGGGTGATGTCCTTCACGTCGATGCCGCGCGCCGCGATGTCCGTGGCGACGAGCACGCACACACGGCCCTTGCGGAACGCGTCCAGCGCTTTCTGACGGGCGGCCTGGGACTTGTTGCCGTGAATGGCAGCCGCCTCGACCCCGCCCTTGACCAGGTTGTCGGCAACCCGGTTGGCCCGGTGCTTGGTGCGTGTGAATATGATCACGCGCTTCATGTCCTTGTCGGCCAGAAGCTCACGCAGAAGGCCCTGCTTCTCC
>CAXAVJ010000067.1:0-19877 GCA_963972065.1 uncultured Rhodospirillaceae bacterium | reverse complement strand
GCCAAATCCATGGTGCCGGTTCCTAAAGGTATGCCAAACCCGCGATGGTTCAGTCTGATGTGGTCTTCTTCAAGGTGGAGTCCCAAAGGTCGTAGAGGACCAGGGCCAGCACGCCGAGGCTGATGACCCAGAATGGCAGCCCGCCCCAGAATCCCGCGAAGCCGTGGGAGATGCCCCAGGCGAGGCCGAGGACGAAGGTCGCCACCATCGCGGTGCCGAGGATGCCGCAGATTTGTTCGAATACCCTTGATCTCATGATCGCTTCACTCCTGAAATCCTGGCTTGGATCGCCCTTGTTTTGGTTTCGCTCATGCCGGCGTTACGGGATGTACTTGCCGAAGAAGTAATCGGGCAGGAACAGCGCAATCCCCGGGTACTGGTACATCAGAACCATGACGGCAATAACGATGGCCAGGTACGGCATGATGCCCCTGAAGATTTCCATCAATTCGACGGCCTTGCCCATCACCCCTTTTAGATAATAGGCGGACATCGCCATGGGTGGGGTGAGGAACGAGGTCTGCAGGTTGAGGGCAACCAGCATGGCGAAGAAGTAGGGGTTGACGTCGAAGGTCTTCAGCATGGGCAGGAAAATCGGCACGAAGATGATCAGGATTTCCGACCATTCCAGGGGCCAGCCCAACAGGAAGATGATCACTTGAACCAGGATCAGGAACTGCCAGGGCTCCAGATTGAAGCCAAGGATGAAGTGTTCGATGATTTCGTGCCCGCCCAGATAGGAGAACACCGAGGCGAAGGTCCAGGACCCGACGAACAGCCAGCAGACCATGGCCGTCGCCTTGGCGGTCAGATAGACGGATTCCTTGAGCATCTGCCACGTCAGGGAGCGATACATGCCGGCCAGGACGATGCCGCCGAAGGCCCCCATGGCGGCGGCTTCCGCCGGCGTCGCCAGACCGCCCAGGATCGAGCCGAGAACCAGCAGGATCAGCGCCGTCAGCGGCACGAAGGACGTCAAAAGCTGCCAATAAACGATATGCCGGGGCGGCACGTCTTCGGCCCGCGGTTTCGGCGCGATGGACGGATTGATCATCACGCGGATGATGACGTAGAGAATGTAGGATCCCGCGAGCAGGAAGCCGGGGAAAATCGCGGCGGCATAAAGTCGCAGCGGCGACAGTTCGGCGATCGCCGCATAGACGATCAGCATGATTGACGGCGGGATCAAAATCCCCAGCGTGCCGCCGGCGCAGATCACGCCGGATGCGAAGCTCTTGTCATAATTTGCCTTGGCCATGGCCGGAAACGCCAGCAATCCCATCAGGGTCACGACGGCGCCGACGATCCCGCTGGCCGTCGAGAACACGGCGCAGGTAATCAGGGCGGCGATGGCCATGGAGCCCGGCAGGTTCCGCGCCGCCATCTGCAGCGCGTAGAATAGTTTGTTGACGATGTTGGCGCGTTCGACCACGTAGCCCATGAACAGGAACAGCGGAATGGCGACCAGCGTGTCGTTCTCCATCACCGAGTAGGTGTTCTGGTTCAAAAGGTAGAAGATCTTGTTGTTAAAGATGTCGGCGAAGGTCGTGATGCTGCCGGCTTCGTAATAGGCGAAATAGCCAAAACCGACGCCCATGGCGAGCAAGGTGAAGGCCACCGGAAATCCGAGCAGGACCATCACAATGAAAAGCGACAACATCAAAATCGCTACTTCGGGGTTCGTCATTCTATAACGTGCTCCGTCTCACCAATACGTCGGTGTGTAATTATGTGAATCAGGCTTGTGCCTTGGCGGCAGCGGCGGCCTGCTGTTGCAGCAAGATGTCTTCGGTTTCCTGGGCGTCCTTGAGACGCGGCAGCCAACGGCCCGACTTGATCGCAAGATAACAGCGCATGCATTCGGCGATGCCCTGAATGATGAACAGTCCGGCGGCCAGCGGGATCAGGGTCTTGAAGAAATAGATTTGGATGCGGGCCGGGCTGTTCCAGCTGACTTCCTTGTAACGCCATGAATCGGCAGCGATTTCCGCGCCGTACCAGGCCAGGGCCAGCATGCCCGGGAAAAAGAAGCAAAAGTACAAAATCAAATCGATGCGGGCCTGCCAGCGGACCGAAAGCAGGCGATAGACCACGTCCGCCCGCACATGGGTGTCCTGGGCAAGGGCATAAGGCCCGGCCATCAGGAACAGGGCGCCGTACATCTGAACCATCATGTCGAAGGCCCAGACGGTTGGGGCATTCAGGACATAACGGACGAAAACCTCATAAGCGACCGACAGGGTGAGGATCAGGATACACCAACCGAAGGTGCGTCCGATCCAGATGCTCAATTCTTCAATGGCATGGATAGTTTTTATCACGGCTTGGTTTCCCGCCCTTGATGTCTCAGATATGTGAGGGACAGCCGGTTAAGGCTGCCCCTCAATACCTACTTTTCCGGATTGATCCCAGATGAAAGGATCAGATCAACCGAAGTGATGCTTGTAGGCCAACTCGTAATCGGGCTGGTTCAGCAACAGATAGCCCATGACCTTCTTGGCGTAGGTCTTCTGCGAGGCAACCACCTTGGCGAAGAACGGATCTTCGTCGGAGATCTGCTTCACGATCACATCCCAGGCCTTCAACTGTTCGGACATGATGGATTCGGGCGTCCGGTAGACATTGACGCCGTGCTTTTCCTTCAGCGCGATCAGGTCGTCGGCGTAACGGAGCGTGTTGTTCCAGTAGAAGTTGGAGTTTTCCGCTTCCGACGCATATTCCAGGATCGCCTGGAGTTCCTTCGACAGGGAATCGAACTTCTTCTTGTTGAAGGTGATTTCGAAGCATTCCTGCGACTGGTGGAAGCTGGCCAGATGGTAGTGCTTGGAAACGTCCTGCATCCCGAAGTCTTTGTCCGAGGTCGGGTTGTTGAACTCGGCCGCGTCGATCAGGCCGCTCTTCATGGCGGGCTGAATTTCGCCGCCCGGCAACTGAACAACCGACATGCCCATTTCCTGCAAGACGTTGGCTGCGAGGCCGACGGTGCGGTACTTGAGGCCCTTCATCTGGGAGGCGTCTTTCATTTCCTCCTTGAACCAACCGAAGGGCTGGGCGGGCATCGGGCTGTTGAAGAAGCTGACCAGGTTCAGACCGAGGCCGGACATCAGTTCCTCGAACAGGGCCTTGCCACCGCCGTAGTGGATCCAGCCGAGCATTTCCTGCGCCGACCAGCCGAAGCAGGGGCCAGTGCCGAACAGGGATGCCGCTTTCGACTTCGAATACCAGTAGGCCGGCACGTAATGGGCGCCGTCGAGGACGCCACGATGGACGGCGTCCTGCATCTGGCTGGTCTTCACGACCGAGTTGACGGACAGCAGATCGAGCTTCAGGCCCTTGCCGGCCATCGCGTTGACGCGTTCGACATAGCTTTTGGCATTTTCAAGGAAGATGCCACCGCCCCAGGCGGCCTGAATTTTCAGAACCGTGGGGGCCGCCGTCGCGATGTTCGGCATGGCAAGAGTAGCAGCAGTCGCTCCGGCAGCAACGGCGCCGCCTTTAAGGAACTTACGCCGGTTCACTTTCGTGGTCGTCATGTGTTTCCTCCCAATTAATAATCAGCGGACAACCACCATCCGCCGATGGGTATAGTTTGCGCGATGTTCGCGCGTTTAATGAACAGCCCAAGTCGTCGTGTTGATTTTTTTTGCAATCCCCCGGGCCCGGTTACAACCGCTCCCGTACCATTAATGGCGGGGAACCGTTATATCCTGTCGGGAATCTTCCCAATACGCAACGCGAAGGCAAGGCTTTTTCCCTGTAGGACTTTTCCTGCGGACGACGCGACACGGATTCGTAGAGGGGGTGTCACAGGGTGTGTGGGTCGAGATTTGGGGCTGCGCGCGGCGGGAAATCGTGATTCAGGGAGGCTGGCCCAACCGCCGTCGCCGCGATTGCGGGGGGCGGGGGGTTTTTCACGATACGGAATAGCGCGCTGATTACAGTGTCTCAGGCGACCCGGTCGCCGGGGGTGCCACCCGCGAAATAGGCGTCGAGATTATCGAGGGCGCGGAATCCCATGGCGTCACGGGTTTCCCGGTTGGCGCTGCCGATGTGCGGCAGCAGGAACGTGTTGTCGAGCGCGATCAGCCGCTTATCGACGTTGGGTTCGTTGTTGTAGGCATCGATTCCCGCCGCGAACAGCTTACCCGATTTCAGGGCGTCGATCAGCGCGTCGTCGTCGATCACCGCCCCCCGGGCGGCGTTGACCAGGATGGCCCCATCCGGCAGCAGGGCGAAGCGTTCGGCGTTCATGATGCCACGGGTCTCCGCCGTCACGTTGCAGTGGAGCGAGAGAAAATCGCAATGCGGCAGCATGGCGTCCAGGCTGTCGTGCCAGACAGCGCCCTTTTCCTTGTCCGGGCTGAGTCGGGAGCGGTTGTGGTAATGAATTTTCATACGGAAGGCGCGCGCCAGATCGGCGACCGTCTGGCCGACCCGGCCCATGCCGAGAATGCCCAGCCGCTTGCCGGTGACACCCAGGCCGACCATGAAGGCGGGTGACCAGTCTTTCCAACCGCCGGAACGCACCAGCCGTTCGCCCTCGCTGGCGCGGCGCGCGGCGCCGAGCATCAGCAGGATGGTCGTCTCTGCCGTGGCGTCGGACAGAACCTCGGGCGTGTTGGTGACGATAACGCCGTGTTTCTTCGCCGCCTCGACATCGACATGGTCGTAGCCGACGGAAAAGTTGGCAATGATCTTCACCCGTTCGGGCAGCTTGGCGAAGACCTCTTCCGTGAAGTGTTCCGTGTGGCAGGGCATGATGGCGTCCACGTCTTGGGCCGCCGCGATCAGGGCGTCTTTCGTATAGAGCATGTCCGCCGGGTTCAGGCGCGCGTCATAGTCTCGCGACAGCCGCGCGTGTACCGCGTCCGGCAGTTTGCGGGTGACAAGAACGGTCGGTCGCTGGGATTTGGCGTCGGCCATCGTTTCTTCCTCCAATTCGATTTCGAAGTGAGGTACACCATGGGATCGTGAGGTGTCGAGTGCCGACGCCGCCCGATCCACGGAGCCTCGATATGACCAAAGACCGCTTCGGCAACGATTTCGCGCCGGGCCTCGCCTATGCGCGCGGCGATATCCTATCCTCGACCGCCGACGATCTGGCCAAGCTGCGCGCCGCCTGGGAGCATATCCGGGCGCGCGAGGCCAAGGGCGAGGACACGGTCAACGCTTCGGGTCTGGAACGCTGCATGTCCGTGGAACCGGGGGAGGAACGCCTGCTCGACGATGAGTTGGCGGCGGCGCTGCTGACCGACGAATTGCGTGACTTGGGACTGACGATGTTCGGTGGTGACGGCGACCGCCACGACATCATGATGACCAACCGGCTGACCGCCGGTTTGCTGGTTGCCGCCGACGTGGTCGTGCCCGAGGGATCGCACGTCATCGGGTATTCCCCGACCTACAGCCACCCGGCGGTGCAGCGCGCGGTCAAGCACGCGCGGGCGACCTTCACGGATTTGACGGACATCCGTGATGTGGAAGCGGCGCTGAAGGCCGATCCCAAGCCGGGGGCGCTGTTCCTGACGCGCCTCGCGGTCAGTTATCAGATCCTGGACGAGGCCAATCTGCGCCGGGCCGTGGACATCGCCCATGGCCGCGGCATTCCGGTGATCGTCGATGATGCCGGGGGAGCGCGCGTCGGCCCGGCCTGTTTCGGCCAGCCGCGCACCCTGGAACTGCCCGTGACGGTCGCCTGCACGGGCCTGGACAAGTACGGCACCCTGGGCCCGCGCCTGGGTTTGATCGGCGGCGAGGCGTCCGTCATCGCGGCCATGCGCGCCCGCGCCTATGAAATGGGGATCGAGGCCCGCGCCATGCTGTTCCCGCAGGTCGTGCGGTCTCTGAAGCACTACAGCGACGACAAGGTCCGGGACCTTGTCGCCTGCACCATGACCGTGCGCGACGCCGTGGTGGCGAAACTCGGCGCCGACCGGGTGCATGTGACCCCTGTGACGGCTCAACTGAAGGCCGAGGATATCCTGGAAATGGCCATGGCGCGCAGCGGCGTCAACGAAGCACCCTGCGTGCCTTACGAAGCGACGGCGGCCCTCGCCATGCTGTTGCTGCGCGATTACGGCATTCTGACCGTACATTTCGCTGGCATCCCGCCGGGGACTTCGGCGCTGATGTTGAAATTCATTTCACCCCAGGTGCTGGACGCGGTTGGCGGAGCGGATGCCTTCGCGCAGGCCATCGACGCTTCGATCGGCACGCTTGGCGAGATCATCGCCGATAAGGACACCCTTGCCTGCCTGCTGAAGGGGGCGGCGGCATCGGTGCCCCGCGTCGCCGCCGAATAGTCCACAGAGGCACGGTTGTATTTTTCCGCATTGCGGTAAGCCTTCCATTTACGGCTGATTTGCCCTTGCGGGCGATTGGGGCGCTGGCTATGTTGCACCCGCGAAATAACAATTCATAAACGGCGGCACCGAACTTCTCCCAAAAAGCAAGAGGGGCGCCGCCATTTTCGGACGCAGGAGATTTAGATGAGCTTTCATATCGTCGAACAGGCACCGGCGCGCCTGAACCGCAGCGAACTGGCCGTTCCCGGCTCCAACCCCACGTTCATGGAAAAGGCGTCCAAAAGTAACGCCGACGTGGTGTTCCTGGACCTGGAAGATGCCGTCGCCCCGGACGACAAGGCGCCTGCGCGCAAGAACATCATCGCCGCCCTGAACGATCTGGACTGGTCGGGCAAGACCGTGTCCATGCGCATCAACGGCCTCGACACCCATTACATGTATCGCGACCTCGTCGAAATCCTGGAAGGCGCGCCGGGCAAGCTTGATCTGATCATGATCCCCAAGGTCGGCACGCCGTCGGACGTCTATGCCATCGACATGATGGTGACCCAGATCGAGGATGCGACCAAGGTATCCAAGCGCATCGGCTTCGAGCTGATCATCGAAACCGCGCTCGGCATGCAGAACCTGGCGGAAATCGCCCAGGCGTCCAAGCGTAACGAATCCCTGCACTTCGGCGTTGCCGACTACGCGGCCTCGACCAAGGCGCGGACCACGGTCATCGGCGGCCCGAACCGCGATTACGCCGTGCTGACCGATCCCGACGACGCTGGCAACCGCGACGTCCACTGGGGCGACATGTGGCATTATCCGATCGCCAAGATGGTCGTCGTCGCGCGCGCCAACGGCCTGCGCCCGATCGACGGCCCGTTCGGCGATTTCTCCGACCCCGACGGCTACAAGGCCCAGGCCATGCGCGCCTCGACCCTCGGCTGCGAAGGCAAGTGGGCGATCCACCCGTCGCAGATCGACCTGGCCAACGAGTTGTTCAGCCCGTCGGAAAAGGAAGTGACCCAGGCCCAGCGCATTCTCGACGCCATGGATCAGGCGCAGAAGGAAGGCAAGGGGGCGGTGTCTCTCGACGGTCGCCTGATCGATCTTGCCTCCATCCGCCAGGCCAAGGTGCTGGTCGAAAAGGCGGCGCAGATCAAAGGTTCCTGATCTGCCTTTTTGGCATTTTTGAACAACAAACGGCGGGTTCCCTGGATTTGGGGCCCGCCGTTTTCGTTTCTGTCCCCAGGGTGCCAAATCTATAGTGAAAGTAGGGATGTTCATCGCCCGCATAAGGTTCCTATAATGCCCGCAAAACATCAGGGCAGGGATGGATATGGCGGAAACGTCCGCACAAGAGGAGCAGGCTGCGCGCCGGGTTTCGGACCGGGAGCGGTTCATTGCATTCTCTTTCTGTTGGGCCGAAGCCATCATCGAGCTCGACAGCGAGCGCATCATCACGTTTGCCGGTGGCATTCTGCCGCTTCTGACAGGCAAGGATCCACGCACGTTGAAGGGCATGGCGATGCTGGACATCATCGCCGACGCCGACCGGGCCTTGGCCGAACAGATGCTCGACGCCATCGCCCGGACCGGCCGGTTCGACAACATCCATCTGCGTTTCAAGGGCGCCAACGGCAGCACCCAGCCCCTGGTGACCTGCGGCTACCGCAATCCGGAACTGGAAAACCGCTATTTCCTGGCCTTTCACATGGCCGGCGGTCTGACTACGGACAAGTCCCTGAAAAAGACAGGCAAGGAAGGCCTCTACGATGCCGACAGCTTCGGCAAGATGGCGTCCAAAATGTTGGCCGAGGGCGTCGACGGCGCCGACAAGATGACCCTGGTCGAACTCGACGGCCTGACCGAAGCCCAGGAGGAAATGGACGAGGCCCAGCGTGAGAACCTGATGGGCGCCGTCGGCTCGGTGCTCAAAATGTCATCGGTTAACGGCGATGCGGCAGCCAAGCTGGGCGACGGCAAGTACGGTGTGGTTCACGGCCAAGGTCTGGACGTGGACGCCATGAAGGCGCGCATTTCGTCCCTGATCCAGAACATCGCACCCGAGGCCGAGGGCATCTCCGTCGGATCGGCGACCATCGAGACCGGCGACGCCGACGGCCTGACTGAGGAAAACCTGACCAAGGGCGTGATCCACGCGCTTAGCGAATTCTCCAAGTCCAAGGGCGGCGCGGTGTCGCTCGAGGCGCTTTCGGGCAGTATGGACGATCTGGTCAAGGACGCCATGGAAACGGCGGAAACCTTCAACCGGGTGGTCAAGAAATCCGATTTCCGCATGGCCATGCATCCGATCATCGGCATCAAGGACGGGGTCATCCACCATTACGAGGCGCTGGCCCGCTTCCAGGGAAAGCACGGCGAAAGCCCCTACAAGTACATCACCTTCGCCGAGGAAACCGGCCTGATCGGCGCCTTCGACCTGTCCGTCATCGACAAGGTCATGGTCTGGATCGACGAGAACAAGGACGCGCCCATGTTCGCCTCGGTGGCGGTCAACATCTCGGGCAACTCGATCGTCGACAAACGCTATATCGACGGCTTGCAGGACCGCCTGAAGGCCAACCCCTGGACCCAGGGTAAGTTGATCTTCGAACTGACGGAATCGTCGCGGGTCGAAGATTTGGAAACCGCCAACGCCTTCATTCAGAACCTGCGCGGCATGGGTTATCCCGTGTGCTTGGACGATTTCGGCGCCGGGGCGGCCAGCTTCCAGTATCTGTCCGCGATCGACGTTGACGTGGTCAAGATCGACGGCCCCGTGGTCAAGAACGCGGAAGCGATCGAGCGCGGCCGGGCGTTCCTCACGGCGTTGGCGTCGTTCTGCCGGGAACTGAAGGTCGAGACCATCGCCGAAATGGTCGATACACCGGAAACGGTGTCGTTCTGTCATGCCTGCGGCATCGACTTCGTGCAGGGCTTTCTGTTCGGCCCGCCCAAGTTCGATCTGACCGAATACAGCGATTTCCGCGAAAAATTGGCGGCCTCCACCGCGCCGGGGGCCAAGGCTACGGGGCCGCTGACCTCAATCCATGCATCGTCGTCCGCGCCCGCCGCACCGCCGGCCCCGGTCCCCGCTTCTTCATAGGTCGCCATCTCGCAAGGTTTCGGCCATGGACATCTATCATATCTGGTGCACGTTGAAGGACGGGGTCGGCGATCTGGAATTCGCCGGACATGTTGGCGCGTACCTGGACCATCTGAAGGATCAGGACGATATCGCGGGATGGCGGCTGACCCGGCGCAAGCTGGGCTTGGGGCCGCAGGACCTACCTGAATTCCATATCATGGTCGAGGTCACGGGTTTGGCGCAGTTGGACGCCGCCTTCGGCCATGTGGCGGCGCGGACTGAGCCTGTGGAGGGTCTGCACCATTGCGTCAATCGACTGGTTTCACAGGTGAAATTCGCCTTGTACCGGGATTTTCCGGACCCTGTCCGGAAAACCGGCGAAGAACGATTTTAGCGGCGATTTCGGCGATTTTCCACGTCGCCAAGGTGTAAAGGCCTGTGCTAGAAAACGCACATGCACAATTACCTGGATTTCGAAAAGCCCATCGCCGAACTTGAGGGCAAGATCGAGGAGCTTCGGCACCTCTCGTCCGACGGTCAGATGAACATCGCCGACGAAGTCGGTAAGATGCAGGCCAAGGTCGACAAGCTTCTGGTCACGACCTATCAGAAATTGACGCCCTGGCAGAAGACGCAGGTGGCGCGTCATCACGACCGTCCCCATGCCATGGATTACATCAATTCCCTGATCGACGACTTCACGCCGCTGGCCGGCGACCGTCAGTTCGCCGAAGACCCGGCCGTGGTCGGCGGCATGGGCCGCTTCCGTGGCCAATCGGTGATCGTCATCGGCAACGAAAAGGGCTCCGACACGGTCGCCCGCGTGCGCCATAATTTCGGCATGGCCAAGCCCGAGGGCTACCGCAAGGCCCAGCGCCTGATGAAGCTGGCCGATCGCTTTAACCTGCCGGTCATCACCCTGGTCGATACGCCCGGCGCCTATCCGGGGGTCGAGGCCGAGGCCCGTGGTCAGGCGGAAGCCATCGCCCGCTCCATCGAGGTCTGCTTCGGCATCAAGGTGCCCTTCGTCTCCGTCGTGATCGGCGAGGGCGGGTCCGGCGGCGCCATTGCGCTTGCCGCCGCCAACGTGGTGCTGATGATGGAACATTCGGTCTATTCGGTGATCTCGCCGGAAGGCTGCGCCTCGATCCTGTGGCGCGACGGCGACATGGCCGAAACGGCGGCGGGGGCGCTCAAGCTGACGGCCCAGGATTTGGCCGATCTCGGCGTTATCGACGCCATCGTGGCGGAACCGCTGGGTGGCGCCCACCGGGAACGGGATCAGGCGATCCAGAGTGTCGGCAGGGAAATCGACAAGCAGCTCGCCGAACTGGCGACCCTGCCCGGCGACGCCCTGCGCAGCGCGCGGCGTGAGAAGTTCCTGAAAATGGGCGTCAACGGTCTCGCGTAGACCCGACAATGACATCCGATCAAAGAATGACGGTCTGGCTCAGCCTTCTCGGCGGGACCGGGCTGGCGCTCGTGTTGTGGGTGCTATTGACCTGGCTCGACGGCTGGCCGGGGCCGATCCCCGACCCGGGGGAACGCATTGCCCTGGTCCTGAAATTGTCCGTCCTGCCGGCTGGGTTCCTTCTCGTGGTGGTCCAGGCCGTGGCCCTGACGCGGCTGATCACCGGGGCCATAGATCCCCTGACCGACGCCCCTGCGACCTGGCGGCGGGTCGATATGCGGGTGCTGGGCAATACGGTCGAGCAGACGTTGATCTTCATTCCGCTGCTGCTGGCGGTCGCCATGGTCGTCAAGGCCGATGAAAGTGCCTGGCTGACGGCGCTGCCGGTCGCCTTCGTGCTGGCCCGCATCGTGTTCTGGATCGGCTACCGCCTCAGCCCCATGGGCCGAGCACCCGGCATGGCGGCCGGGTTCTTCATCAACCTGGGGATGCTGGGCTTCGTGATCGCGCGGTTTCTCGGCTGACCGCACAAGGTTTGTGACTAAACCTTCCCGTGGCAGTGCTTGTACTTGTTGCCGGACCCGCAGGGGCAGGCGGCGTTGCGCGGCACCTTGCCCCAGGTCGCGGGGTCGTTGGGATCGACCTCGGGGGCGGCCTGGCGGTTGACCACGGTCATGGTCGCCGTGCCCTCGGCGGCGTCGTCTTCGCCGGCCAGGTATTCGGGGCTGTCATGATGGGCCTCGCCCTCGTCACCGGCGCGGGCGGCCAGGTATTCCTCTTCCGAGAAGTCCATGCTGAGTTCCACATGGGCCAACATCATGGTCGTGCGCTCGCGCAGACCGACCAGCATTTCCTCGAACAGGGCAAAGGCTTCCTGCTTGTACTCGTTCAAGGGGTCGCGCTGGCCATAGGCGCGCAGCCCGATGCCGTGGCGCAGGTGGTCCAGGGTCAGCAGGTGATCCTTCCACAACTGATCGAGCAGCTGCAGCAGCACGGCCTTTTCCACGGAGCGGAAGACTTCCGGCCCGGCGTTGGCGGCCTTGGCGGCGATCTGCCCGTCCACGGCCTGGGCCAGACGGTCGCGGATTTCGGCATCGGCGATGCCTTCTTCCTTGGCCCATTCCTGAACCGGAAGGTCTAATCCGAACACGCGCAGGACTTCCTCATGCAGGGTATCCATGGCCCATTGCTCGGCATAGGCCTTTTCCGGCATGGTCAGGGCAACCATGTCGTCGATCACCTGGTGGCGCATGTCGGCGACGTCTTCGGACACGTCCTCGGCCGCCATCAGTTCCTTGCGCTGTTCGTAGATGACCTTGCGCTGGTCGTTCATGACGTCATCGAACTTCAGCAGGTTCTTGCGGATTTCGAAGTTCCGCTCTTCAACCTTCTGCTGCGCCTTTTCCAGGGCCTTGTTGACCCAGGGGTGGACGATGGCCTCGCCTTCCTGGAGCCCCAGTTTCTGGAGCATGCTGTCGATGCGTTCCGACCCGAAGATTCGCATCAGGTCGTCTTCCAAGGATAGGAAGAAGGACGAGGCGCCGGGATCGCCCTGACGGCCGGAGCGGCCACGAAGCTGGTTGTCGATGCGCCGGCTTTCGTGGCGTTCCGTGGCGATCACGTAAAGCCCGCCGGCCTGCTTGACGATTTCGCGGTCGGTCGCGATCTCGTCGGCGATCTTCTTGTAATGGGTTTCGTATTCCGGGGTTCCCGGCTCGGCCTTGATCTCGATGAGGGCCCGCATGTCCACGTTGCCGCCCAACTGGATGTCCGTGCCGCGGCCGGCCATGTTGGTGGCGATGGTGACGCCGCCGGGCCGCCCGGCCTGGGCGATGATCTGGGCTTCCTGATCATGGAAGCGGGCGTTCAGCACATTGTGTTCGATCTTGCGCTTCTTCAGGCGGGCCGACAGGTCCTCGGACTTCTCGATGGACACGGTGCCGACCAGGACCGGCTGCTTCCTTTTGTGGCAGTCCTCGATCAGGTCGAGGATGGCCTCGAACTTCTCGCTGCCCGTGCGGAACACGATGTCATCCTCGTCCTTGCGGATGCAGGGCACGTTGGTCGGGATCTCGATCACTTCGAGGCCGTAAATCTGATGGAATTCGCCGGCTTCGGTCATCGCCGTGCCGGTCATGCCGGCCAGCTTCGGATACAGGCGGAAATAGTTCTGGAAGGTGATCGAGGCCAACGTCTGGTTCTCGTTCTGGATCTCCACGCCTTCCTTGGCTTCCAGCGCCTGATGCAGGCCTTCGGAATAGCGTCGGCCCTCCATCATGCGGCCGGTGAATTCGTCGATGATGACGACCTTGCCGTCCTTGACGATGTAATCCGTGTCGCGCTGGAACAGGATATGCGCCCGCAGCGCCGAATTGGCGTGATGGACCAGGGCGATGTTGTTGATATCGTAGAGCGATCCGTCGTCGAGCAGGCCCTGCTCGCGCATCATCTCTTCCAGCTTTTCCATGCCGGCTTCGGTGAAGGTGACGGAGCGCGCCTTTTCGTCCTTTTCAAAGTCGTCGGGGGTGACGTTCTTCAACAGTTTGTCGACCGAGACATAGAGGTCCGAATTGTCCTCGGTCGCGCCCGAGATGATCAGCGGCGTGCGCGCCTCGTCGATCAGGATGCTGTCGACTTCATCGACGATGGCGTAATTGAAGGGCCGCTGAACCATGTCGTCGAGCGAGAACTTCATGTTGTCGCGCAGATAGTCGAAGCCCAGTTCGTTGTTGGTCGCGTAAGTGATGTCGCAGCCGTAGGCGGCGCGCCGTTCATCGTCGTCCAACCCGTGCTTGATGACGCCGACGGTGAGCCCCAGGAAATCATAGACCGGCCGCATCCAGTCCGCATCGCGTGACGCCAGGTAATCGTTGACCGTGACGACATGGACGCCCTCGCCGGACAGGGCGTTGAGGTAGACCGCCAGGGTCGAGACCAGGGTCTTGCCTTCACCGGTCTTCATTTCCGCGATCTGACCCCGGTGCAGAACAATGCCGCCCAGCATCTGTACGTCGAAATGGCGCAGGCCAAGGGTGCGTTTGGAGGCTTCGCGCACGGTGGCGAAGGCTTCGACCATGATGTCGTCGACGCTTTCTCCCGCCTCGAGGCGCTGCCGGAAGGCGGCGGTGCGGGCCTTGAGCGCGTCGTCGGACAACTTCTCGAGTTCAGGCTCAAGGCCGTTGATGGCATCGACGTCCTTTTGCAGGCCGTTCAGGTACCGGTCATTGGCGGAACCGAACAGGCTCTTGGCGATGGCGCTGAACATTCGGGGGTCGTCCTTGAATGGGTAAATGAATATGACAAGTATGAAGCGATTGTGGCGGTTCCTGGGCGGAATCGCTGGGGAAGAGATAGAGGGGCTCCCCGGTCCTGTCAATGCGGGCCGCCCCTTGAGGTTCTTGAAATTCGTCTCACATTCAAATGATTGTCACGGCGGCCGGTCGGCGGGTAGGGTGGGGCCCAATCCAGCGGTCGAAGGTTCGACCGTCTTTCAGCGAAAAGGATCTGTTTATGACGTTTCAAAACGCCCTGCGCGCAGGTGGTGTCGCGGTCTTGATGGGTCTGGCGCCCCTAAGCCTTGCAGCGGCGCCGGTTCTGGCTGCCGACGACCCCGTGGCCGCCACGGTGGACGGCGCTAAAATCATGCGCTCCGAGGTCACCGAGGCTTACAGCCGCCTGCCGGCCGAATACCAGCAGGTGCCGCTTGAGCAGATCTACCCGGCGTTGCTGAACAGTCTGATCGACACCAAGCTGGCGGCCATCAAGGCGCGCAAGGAAAAGATCCATGAAACGGCCGAATTCAAGGAGGAACTGGCGGCGTTCACCGAACGGCTGCTGGGCTCGACCCTGATTCAGCGGGCGGTCGAGGCCAAGGTCACGGACCAGGCCGTCGCCGCGCGCTATGCCGAAGTCACCAAGGACATGGGCGGCCAGGTCGAAGTCCATGCCCGTCATATCCTCGTGAAAACCGAGGACGAGGCGAAGGCGGTGATCAAGGAACTGGCCGGCGGCGCCGATTTCGCCGATACGGCGAAGAAGAAATCGACGGGCCCGTCCGGCCCCAACGGCGGCGACCTGGGCTATTTCGGCAAGGGCCAGATGGTGCCTGAGTTCGAAAAGGCGGCCTTCGCCCTTGATAAGGGAGCCATGACCAAGACGCCGGTGAAGACTCAGTTCGGCTGGCATGTCATCAAGGTCGAGGACAAACGTTCACAGCCGGCCCCCTCGCTTGAGGAAATGGGGCCGCAGATCCGCGAGAGCCTGAGCCGGGAGATCGGCGCCGACGTGACCAAGGACCTGCGCGAGACGGCGAAAATCGAACGCTTCAATTTGGATGGTACTCCGGCTAAGTAGGAGGCGTCTCAAGGCCTTCCCCGATCAGGGAAGGCCCTTTCAACTCCTTGCAGACGCGAGTCCGACCATGGCCAAGACCAAACCCAAAGTCTCCCCCCTGGCGCCCGAAGCCTTTCCCACCATTCCGCCGATCGACGGCGTGCGCGTGGCCACCCGTGCCTGCGGCGTGCGTTACAAGGGGCGGACGGACGTTCTGCTGGTCGAGCTGGCCGACGAGACCCAGGCGGCGGGGGTGTTCACCAAATCGCTGACCGCCTCGGCCCCCGTCGACTGGTGCCGCAAGTCCCTTCCGGGCGGCATCGCCAACGGATTGGTCGTCAATTCCGGCAACGCCAACGCCTTCACCGGGCGGCTGGGCGAGGATGCGGTGGAACAGGTGGTCGAGGCCGTGGCCGACCGTCTGGCTTGCCGGCCGTCGCGCGTGTTCGCGGCGTCCACGGGCGTGATCGGCGAGCCGCTCAACTTCAAGTCCATCACCGACAACCTGGATGCCCTGGCGGCCGATCTTGCCCCCGGCAAATGGGACGAGGCCGCCAAGGCCATCATGACCACCGATACCTTCCCCAAGGGGGCGGTCAAGGAAGCCCAGATCAACGGCACCAAGGTCACCATCGCCGGCATCGCCAAGGGATCGGGCATGATCGCGCCGGACATGGCGACCATGCTGGCCTATGTGTTCACGGACGCGAAAATTCCGGCCCCCGTGCTGCAGGGCATCCTGGCCCCGGTGTGCGAGCGCACGTTCAATTCGATCACCGTGGACAGCGATACATCGACCAGCGATTCCCTGATGCTGTTCGCCACCGGGGCGGCGGGCAACACCGACCGGTTCTCGGGCCCCGACGACCCGGCGCTGGCTGATTTCCGGACCAAGGCGGAAGCGGTCATGCGCGACCTTGCCCATCAGATTGTGCGCGACGGCGAGGGCGCCAGCAAATTCATCGAGATCACGGTCACGGGCGCCGACAGCGACACCGCCGCCAAGCGCATCGGCCTGTCGATCGCCAATTCGCCCCTGGTCAAGACCGCCATCGCCGGTGAGGACGCCAACTGGGGCCGCATCGTCATGGCCGTGGGCAAGGCGGGCGAGCGGGCCGAACGCGATCGCCTGAACATCGCCATCGGCGGCATCACCATCGCCAGCAATGGGTTGGCGGTGGACGGCTACGACGAAGCCCCGGTGACGGCCCATATGCAAAGCCCGGAAATCAACATCGCCGTCGACGTCGGCGTGGGCAACGGACGGGCCACCGTGTGGACCTGCGACCTGACCCATGGCTACATCGACATCAACGCCGACTACCGTTCCTGATCATGTCTGACGGCTTGCCCGAAGGCGGCTGCTGGGATGCGGAATTCCGCAAATCCCAGGGCGACGTGCGCACCGTCATCGTGGTCGCCGCCGTGCTGGTCGATATCGACGGCCGGGTGCTGGTCGCCCAGCGCCCCGAGGGCAAGGCCATGGCCGGCCTGTGGGAGTTCCCCGGCGGCAAGCTGGAGGCCGGGGAACTGCCGGAAACCGCCCTGGTCCGCGAACTGAGGGAAGAGCTGGGCATCGACCTGACGGAAAGCTGCCTGGCGCCGCTGACCTTCGCCAGTCACCTTTATGAAGATTTCCACCTGTTGATGCCGGTCTATGTCGCGCGGCAGTGGAAGGGCGAGCCCCGGGGGCTCGACGGCCAAGCCCTCAAATGGGTGCAGCCGATGAAACTGCGCGACCTCGCCATGCCGCCGGCGGACGAACCCCTGGTCGCCCTGATCCGCGATTTTCTGGGTTAGCTGAAATACCAGAGGTCCACCACGAAATGGACCAGGATGACCAGCGCCAGGCACCGGCTTTGCCGGTAGAGCGCCATCAGCAGAACGCCCCAGACGATGGCGACGGCCGTGTCGGCCAGGCCCTGGGGCAGGTGCAGCAGGCCGAACACAAGGGCTGACCCAACGTAAAGGCCCGCCCGGCCGCCGCCCCGGGCATCCCACCAATCGGCCCACAGGCGGCGGAACACCAGTTCCTCCGACACCGCGACCAGGACCAGGCCGAAGGTCAGATCGACCGCCTGCCAGACTTCGTTTTCCAGGGGCGGGAAGGAAACTTCGGGGAACAGGGCCGTATCGAAGGCCGCGCGCAGGTCCTGGCCGTCGGTCCAGGTATCGGCCGCGATGATGGCGGCGGCCCCGGCGATGGCCCAAAGCCAGACCCGATCGGTGATCGGCGGCAGGGGGCGGCGGAAACTGTCCGTCAACGCGGCCCAGCCAAGTGCGATGATCAGCGCGCGCTGGGCGTAGTCGATCAGGTAGACGTCCGTATCGACGGCGGCGAACTTGATCCAACCGGCGTAGAACAGGACGAGAAGAAGGGCGAGCCGGAACCCCGGACGGGCCGTCACGGCGGTCACCGCATGCCGTCGATCAACTTGCAGGTCTTGAACATCTCGGTGATCGAGCAGTCATAGAACGCGTCCATACGGTTGCGCAGATCCGCCGACAAGGTCAGCAGTTTGGAACGCGCATCCTTGGGATTGTCCTGTTCGATCAGAAGGCCCTTCTTCAGGGCGACGTCCAGGTATTTGCCCGCCGTATGGGCGCTTTTGATGCTGGTCATGAACTTGAGCGCATCCGTCTTGCGCACGGGCGTGCGGGTGCGCCACATGTTGTTGAACAGATCCCAATAGGCGGCGTCGTAGAAATCCGTGTCGCCTTCGAACACCTCGACCCATTCGCGGCCAACGGCATCGTTGAGCTCCATATAGGCGCGATGCTGATCGTTACTGAAAGACAGCGTCATTGCTTGTTTTCCCCATAACCTTTGTGCGGTGCCCAGGCTCCCCCCATGGACGACCGCATCCCCGCGTTTCTTATATCGCAATGGAAACTAGATGCAAAAATGAAATTAGTTATTGACATCAATTTTGCATGTAATTATACATATGATGTTTCATCAATCCGCCGGCGGAGGACATACCGGTTCCGGCGGACCATTGAAGGAGGACGTTATGAACATGACCAAGATGCAGACGACTGAACAGGCCGGCCCCACGGGCAGCCATCGGACGGTCCGGCGCGCGGCCCGCGGGCCCGTGTTCGCCGCCGTCGCCGCCCTGGTGGGCGTGGTGATGCTGGGCGGTTGCGTGACCGACGGCAGCACCGGCATGAAGCAGGGCGCGGGCACGTTGCTTGGCGCCGGGCTGGGCGGCCTGGTCGGCTCGAAGATCGGCGGCGGCCGGGGGCAGTTGGCGGCGGTCGCGGCGGGCGCACTCCTGGGCGGCTTCATGGGCAACGAGGTCGGGGCCTCCCTCGACCGCGCCGACCAGATGTACCAGCAGCGCGCCCAGAACACGGCCCTGCACACCGCCGATTGGCAGCCCGTCGCCTGGTCCAATCCGGACAGCGGCAATTCCGGCACCATCACGCCGGTCCGCACCATGCAGAACGCCAACACCGGCGAGGTCTGCCGCGAATACCAAACCTCGGTGACCATCGGCGGCCGGGTCGAACAAGGCTACGGCACCGCCTGCCGCACCGCCGACGGCGCCTGGCGCCTTTCCAGCTAGTCAAAATCCCCCCGACAGGGACGGTTCGACCTCCTTCCCTGTCCCTGTCCAAGCCCTGACCGTCCCGCATCCGTGCGGGGCGGTCTTGCTTTGGGACGTTGCCTTGGGCCCATTGTTCGGGCTAGCTACATGCCGCCGCGCCGGAGGACACATGAGCGAACCCAAGACCGTCACCGCCTGCCTGATCATCATCGGCAACGAGATTTTGTCGGGCCGCACCCGCGACGCCAACCTGCAGTTCCTGGGTGAAAACCTGAACGCGCTGGGCATCCGCCTGATGGAAGGCCGCGTCATCCCCGATGTCGAGGCCACCATCATCGCCAATGTGAACGAGGCCCGCGCCCGTTTCGACTACGTGTTCACCACCGGCGGCATCGGGCCGACCCATGACGACATTACCTCCGCCTGCATCGCCAAGGCCTTCGGCCGCAAGCTGATCCGCCATCCGGACGCGGAGAAACTGCTGCTTGCCCATTACAAGCCCGAGGACGTGACCGAGGCCCGCATGAAGATGGCCGACGTGCCGGAAGACTCCATTCTTCTGGACAATCCGGTCAGCCGCGCCCCCGGGTTCCAGGTCGGCAACGTGTTCGTGCTGCCCGGCGTGCCCCGGATCATGCAGGCCATGTTCGACCTGTTCAAACATCGGCTTACGGGCGGGGCGGAAATGCTGTCCAAATCCATCGCCTCCTACACGCCCGAGGGCAAGATCGCGGCCCGTCTGACGACCTTGCAGGACGAACACCCGGCGCTCGAGATCGGCAGCTATCCGTTTTCCCGCGACGGCAGGCACGGCTCGACCATCGTCATCCGCGGCACGGACGCGGCCGACATCGCCGATGCCGCGGAAAAGCTCCGTACCATCATGCGCGACCTCGGCAACGAGCCCCAGGAAGTGGACCTCTAGCCCGCCGCCGCCCCGCGTTCATGACGCGGGAAGGGAACCACTGAGACGGTGAGGCGGTGAGAAGGTAGAAAGCGAAAATCTATGGGGTTTCCGCCTGCGCGGCATGACGGAACAGACGGCAGCGACCTGTCGCCCCCGCAAGGCGGGGGCAAGGGGGCTTCTCACCGCCTCACTGCCTCTGTGGTTCAACCTTATCGGCGCAGGATGAACTCGGACACGTCGGCCCGGTCCTGCCAGCCGGCGCGCACCAGTTCCGGCTCCAGGTGTTCTT
>CAXAVJ010000066.1:0-19994 GCA_963972065.1 uncultured Rhodospirillaceae bacterium | reverse complement strand
GGCCGAGCTGGGCATCGACGACTGGCGGGCCCAATGCCCGCCCGCCGCCAAGGTCCAGCGCCTCAAGGACCTGGCCGCCGAGGGTCGCCACGTAGTGATGGTCGGCGACGGCCTGAACGATGCGCCCGCCCTGGCGGCGGGCCATGCCTCCCTGTCGCCCGCAACCGCCGCCGACATCAGCCAGACCGCCGCCGACATGGTGTTCCAGGGCCGCTCTCTCGCCCCCGTGGCCGAGGCCGTCGCCGTGGCCCGCGCCGCGACCCGGCATGTGAAGCAGAATTTCGTCCTGGCCCTGCTCTACAACGTCATCGCCGTGCCGATCGCCGTGGCCGGTTTCGCAACGCCGCTGGTCGCCGCCGTCGCCATGTCGTCGTCATCGATCCTGGTGACGCTCAATGCGCTGCGCCTGAAACTCGTGAAATAGGAACCGCCTGATGGATGTCCTGATCTACCTGATCCCCGCCGCCCTGTTCCTCGGCCTGATCGGCTTGGGGGCGTTCTTTTGGGCGCTGAAGTCGGGCCAATTCGAGGATCTGGACGGTGCTGCCGAGCGCATCCTGATGGATGACGAAGACAAACCCGGCACCTGGTTCGGCATCCATCCGCCCTGCCATTGACGAGGCATCCCGCCGGACCGGGCCCGTTTCCGCCATTTCTGCGTTGAACCGGTTTGCTTTTGCGCCGTATCTTAGGTTTCGGCGGCACCGTCACCGCGTGCAGCCCAACAAAGGGGAATGGACGCATGGGCCGCAGTGATCCAAGCAAATCCGGCAATCTTGCCAAGGCGCCGCAAAGCCTGGACGGCGTGCCGCTGCTGGACTGTCTAAGCACGACTGAACGGGCCGGGCTGGAACGGCAATGCCGATGGATGGACTTCGGGCCCGGTGAAAAGATCATCGAACGGGGCGAGGAATATTCCAGCGTCTATTTTCTCATCACCGGCACCGCCCATGTCCTGAACTATTCGGAATCCGGGCGCGCCGTGTCCTATGCCGCGCTGAAGAACGGCGACGTGTTCGGCGAACTGGCCGCCATCGACGGCCTGCCACGCTCCGCCTGGGTCTGCACCATCACGCGCTGCATCGTCGGTGCCGTGCCCGGCCCGGTGTTCCTCGATCTCGTCACCAGCAACCGGGACATGGCCATGGCGCTGCTCAAACGCCTGGCCGCCGTGATCCGCCTGGGCGACGAACGGCTGGCCGACGTCAGCCTGCTGGGCGCCGAACAGCGGGTCTGCATGGAATTGATCCGCATGGCCGAACCGGATCCGAACGATCCCGAGCGCTACCTGGTGTTCCCCGTGCCGACCCAGACCAACTTCGCCAACATGATCGGCGCGTCGCGCGAAACCGTTTCGCGCATCCTGGGCCGCCTGCGCGACGACGACATCGTCCAGCGTACGGACAAGGGCCTGGCGATCCCCGACCGGGGCCGCCTGGAACAACGGGCGTTGATGTAGCGGATTACGGTGCCGCCACCCAGGTCCGCGCCAGCTTAAGCGTCCTGAAAATCATCAGGTCGTGGTTGGGGCGCGAGCCGCTTTCCACGAACGACTGCAAAAGAGACTTCAGCAATTCGTTGTCACAAACGAAGGCCAGTTTGAATGGTCGGGCAAGGTAATCCTGCGGCAGTCTGACCGCCTCGTCATCGGCGACGGCGCGCAGGATTGCATTGGTCCAGGACGCCACCGTATCGGAATCGACTTCCGACAGATCGACGATCATGTAGGTGTGATAATCACGGATATTCGCCGCCTCCCAGGCGGTAATCTCCATGATCTCGAAGGGGGCCGCAAAGCCGGAATGGCGGACATATACACCGGTCGGCTCTTCGATAATTTGATAGGTCATAAATCGTGCGCCTTCCGGAGTTTGGAACGGCCATGCATCAAAATGAGACCATTCCTCCCAGGCCGACGCAATGACATTATTCGCAAGTGCGAAAAAGAGAATTTAGAAACAAGCCGATCAGCCCTAGGGCGTCGTCATGACGATCATCCGCCACAGGTCGGAAAGCCGGGCGCGCACCGACTCGCGGTGAGTCTCGAAGGTGACATGTGCCTCCGGCGCAGCACCGGGCCGGAGACCGATCGACCACAGGGGCGTGATCTCGTTCGGCACGAAGGAATAGCGCACGTCGATGACGCGGTCGGGGCGGATCGGGTCGCGCGCCACGTAGCCGTCGCTGTACCGGGCGAACCGCGCGATGTCGCGCGCCTGCCGTGAACCCGCCCGCAGCCACGGGAAATCTCGCGCCGGATCAAGCCGCGGAACGGACGTGCCCGGCATGACCATGGCGCCGATGCCGGCACGCACGGCATCCACATGGAAACGGTCGGCGGTCTCGTAGATCACCTTCCACACCAGAATGTTGGCGAAGCTGGGTTTGACCTCAAGCCGCAGCGGCGCGTGTCCCCGTTCCACCGCAAGGACATGGCCCATGGCCAGGGCATTGCGATGCTGAACCACGCCCAGCCCCAGATAAACCAGCGCCCAGACAAGAGCCGCCCGGCCCCAGGCACCGTTCCGCCGCACCACGCCGACGATGGCCAACGCCAGGATCGGCAACGTGAACAGGGGATCGACGATGGAGATGATGCTCCAGGAAAAGCGTTCATCGCTGAACGGCCACAGCAGCACGGTGCCGTAGGACGTCGCCGTGTCGAGCAGCCCGTGGGTGCCGTATCCCAGGGCGCAGAACATCCAAGTTTGCAGGAACATCAGGCCGTGCCATCGCCGAAACGGCCAATGCAGAAGAAGAGCGGCGATCAGCCCGCCCACGGGGATGAAGATCAGGGAGTGGGAGAACTGGCGGTGATATTCCAGGAACAGCAGGGGGTCGGTCTGTGAGCGGATCAGCACATCCAGGTCCGCCATCATCCCGGCGATGAAGCCGAGGCCGCCGGCCACGACGGCCTGGGTGCGCCGGCGCGTGGCAAGCGGAAGGACCGCGCCGAGGGCGCCCTGACTGACCGGGTCCATGGGGGTCAGTCGTCCTGTGGGTCGGTCTGGTCGAGACAGGCGGCGAGTGCCTGGAACGGCAGCAGCACGCAGTCGTGTCGGTGCTTGGCATCATGGACCGGCGTGAAGACGTTGAGCCCTTCCCACGCCCCCGTGGCCGGCGTGCCGTCGGCCATCAGGGCTTCGGCCTGTTTGATGCCGTTCATGAGGCCCGCCACATCCAACCCCGGCGCCGCCTGGGCGACCAGGGCGGCGGCGGCCTGGGTCAGAAGACAGCCACGCACCTTGCCGCCGACCGCCTTGATCCGCGCGCCGTCCCGCTCGACCTCGACCGTGACCCGGTCGCCGCACAGGAAATTATCGGCCTCGTGCCGACAATGGGCGTGTTCGACCGGCCCCAGGTCGCGCGCCGTGGCCGCCAGTTCCTTGATCCGCGCATCGTAGATGCCGTCGGCGCCGCTCATGCCAGGACCTCCAATGTTTCGTCCAGGGCATCCGTGAAGGCGTCGATGTCGCCCTGCACGTTGTAGAGCGCCAGGCTCGCCCGGGTCGTCGCCTCGACCCCGAAACGGTCCATCAACGGCTGGGCGCAATGATGGCCGCCGCGCAGGGCGACCCCCCTTGCCCCCATCAACTCGCAAATGTCGTGGGGATGGGCGTCGGTCACGGTAAAGGACAGTATCGGCAACCGCTTGGCATTGCCCCCGGGACCGATGACCGTGACCCGATCCAGGGCCGCAAGCCGTTCCATCAGGATGCCGAAAAGGATCTGTTCATGGGCGCGAATTTCCGGCCAATCGAGCCCCAACAACATGTCCGCCGCCGCGCCCAGGCCGACGACCTGGGTCACCGGCGGGGTACCGGCCTCGAACCGGTGGGGCGGCGGGGCGAAGGTGGTTTCGCCGAAGGTGACGCGGCGGATCATTTCGCCGCCCCCCATGAACGGCGTCATGGTTTCCAGAACCTCCGCCCGCGCCCACAGCACACCGACGCCCGTCGGCCCGAACATCTTGTGCCCGGTGACGACATAGAAATCGCACCCCAGGGTGGTCACGTCGACGGGTCCATGGGCCGCCATCTGCGCGCCGTCGACCAGCACCCGCACGCCCTGGGCGCGGGCCCGGTCGCAAATGGCCGCGACATCGGTCACCGCCCCCGTCACGTTGGAGGCATGGGTGATGGCGATCAGTCGGGTGCGCGCCGTCATCAGATCGTCCAGAGCATCCAGCCGGGGATAGCCCGCATCGTCGACCGGCAACACCTTGAGGACCACGCCCGCGCGGTCACGCAGCATCTGCCAGGGCACGATGTTGGCGTGATGTTCGGCCTCGCCGATGATGATTTCGTCACCCGCCGTCAAACCGGCGCCGAAACCATGGGCGACAAGATTGATCGCCGCCGTGGCCCCGGATGTGAACACCACCTCGTTCGAGTTTTCTGCTCCCAGGTAGCGCGCCAGGGCCGCGCGCGCGCCCTCGAAAGCCGCCGTCGCCTGCGTCGCCAGGGGATAGATACCGCGCTTCACGTTGGCCCGGCCGCCGGTTTCGAACGACGTCATGCGGGCCAACACGGGGGTCGCGATCTGGGTCATCGCCGCGTTATCGAGATAGGTGCCAGCCAAGCCCGAGGCCAGAGAGGGAAACTGATCACGCAGGGACAACATGGGCGGCCCCTGCCCTAATCCGGGGTGCTGCGCATCCGGGCGATGATCTCGGCCAGGATGCTGACGGCGATTTCCGCGGGCGACTGCGCCCCGATGCGCAACCCGACGGGACCGTGGATGCGCTGGATGGCGGCTTCGTCGAACCCGACTTCGGCCAAACGCTCGACCCGTTTGGCCTGGGTCCGGGAACTGCCGAGAGAGCCGATATAAAACGCCGGTGAGCGCAGCGCCCTGTCCAGGGCCGGGTCGTCCAGCTTGGGATCATGGGTCAGGGTGACGATGGCCGTGCGGCTGTCGGGCTTCAATTCATCCAGGGCCTCGTCCGGCCAATCCGTGCGCACATCGACGCCGGGAAACCGGGTATCCGACGCATAGGCCCGGCGCGGATCGACGACCGTGACGCGGAACCCGGCCATGGCCGCCATGGGCACCAGGGCCTGGGCGATATGCACCGCGCCGACCACGATCATCCGGCGCGGCGGGGCCACGATCTCGATGAACCAGTCGCCGTCGTCGCCGGAATAGGCACGGGATTTGTCGTCTTTGAGCGCCTTGCGCGCGGCCTCGGCGACCGCGTCGGGAAGACCGCCTGCGTCGTCCAGCGTCACCGTTTCGCCGCTGTCCAGGCGGGTGACCAGGGCCGAGGGTTCACCGGACGCGAGAGCCGCGCGGGCTTGTGTATACAACGGGATCAAGGGCACGAAATCGCGGACCAAAACCTTGACCGCCCCGCCGCAGGCCAAGCCGACGTCCCAGGCCTGCTGGTCGGTGACACCGAAATCAAGGACCTGGGCCGGAGCCCCCTTGAGAATATCGAGGGCTTCCTTGACCACCGCACCCTCGATGCAGCCGCCGGAGACGGATCCCGTCATCTCGCCATCGACCGAGACACCGAGGTGGCTTCCCGGCGGGCGCGGCGACGACCCCCAGGTCGAGACCACGGTCGCCAACGCCACCGGCTTGCCGGCGTCCCGCCAGGCAAAGGCGGCGTCGAACACGTCATCGGCGGGCAGCATCTGATCCGTGGGCAGGGACATGGCCGGAGACCTCTTTCCTTAGCCGGCCGAATTCGTGGACGACAGCGCAAAGGCCGCGGCGGCCGCAGCGGCTGCGGCAACGGCGATCCAGATCCACACCCGTCTGCCGGAGCCGGACGCCGACGGGGCGGTAATCGGCTCACCTACAGCGGGGGCCGGTTGCGCAGCCGCTTCGTCGGCGGGCGCAGTGCCGGCGCTTTCGACGACCAATTGTTCGAAGGTCGAAAAGAATTCGCCGGCTAATTTCTTGGAGGTGCCCTCGATCAGACGGCCGCCGAGCTGCGCCAGCTTACCGCCGACATCGGCCTTGACCTCGTAATTCAACAGGGTGCCGTCGCCGTCCTCGACCAGGGTGATGACCGCTCCCCCCTTGGCGAAGCCGGCGGCGCCGCCCTTGCCTTCGCCGGTGATGGTGTAGCTTTCCGGCGGGTTGAGGTCCGACAGGGTGACCTGGCCGTTAAACTTGGCGCGCACGGGCCCGACCTTGGCGGTCACGACGGCGGCGAATTCCGTATCCGAAACCTTATCCAGGCTTTCACAGCCGGGAATGGCCTTGGCCAGGATTTCCGGGTCGTTAAGGGCGGCGAACACGGCCTCCCTCGGGGCGGCAATGCGGCGTTGGTCCTTCAGATCCATGGGTCTTTCACGTCCTTCTTGGGTTGTCTGCGGGATATCGTGGGCTCTTTATGCCTCGATATGTTCGAAAAGTCATGTCGGGAATGATCAGATACCGAGATCGGCAGGCGCGTCGATGTCCATATGGATAGCGTCGGTCGCCACGTCCACCCCCAACACGTCGGATTTGTGGCGGGCCAGCAGTGGTTTGGCGCCAATGTCGCCGGAAAGTACGTCGAATTCGGGGAACAGGGCACGCGGCCAGAGCACCGGATTGCCGGGCCGCCCGTCATATCGCGGTTGGCAGATTTTTCCCCCGCCGGTCTTTTCAAACGCGCCGATCAGGGCATCGACCACGCCGGCGGCAACCCCCGGCATGTCGCCCAGCAGAATGACCGCGCCCGCGGCATCCGGCCCCACGGCCGCAATCCCGGCCTTGACCGAAGACGCCAAGCCCGTGGCGTAATCCGGATTGGCGACGATGCGGACGTCCATTCCGGAAAGAACTTCCCGCACGGCCTCGGCTTCATGGCCGACGACGACGATCACCTCCGCCGCGCGGGAGGCCAGGGCCGCCTCGGCCGCGTGCCGCACCAGGGCCGCCCCCTGGTAGTCGGCGGTCAGCTTGTTGACCGGCGCCATGCGCGTCGAGCGGCCCGCTGCCAACACGACGGCGGTGACCCGCGAAGGGGCCGGATCGGTACCGTTTTTTCGATCTGTAACTTGCATCTGGGCCTGTTAGCGGGTTTTCCTGCCGGAGGAGTCCTGTTATATGATTTGTATACAATTATTCCAGGCGCGCAGACGCCATTCATCCGAAAAACATCCAGGACAAGCCCTGAACAGGGGTTTGAAAGGGCCATGCCAGATATATCCCTAACCGTAAATGGCGAGCAGATCACCAAGTCCGTCGAGGGCTGTACGTTGCTTGTCGAATTCATCCGCGAAACCCTGAAGCTGACGGGCACCCATATCGGCTGCGACACCAGCCAATGCGGCGCCTGCACCGTGCATCTGAACGGCCAGGCCGTGAAAAGCTGCACCATGCTGGCGGCCCAGGCCGACGGCGCCGAGATCACGACCATCGAGGGCCTGGCCCCGGAAGGCCAGTTGAACCCCATGCAGAAGGCGTTCAACGACCATCACGGCCTGCAATGCGGGTTCTGTACCCCCGGCATGGTCATGCGCGCCATGACCCTGGTCACGGACAACCCGAACCCGACCGAGGCCGATGTGCGCCACGGCCTGGAAGGCAACATCTGCCGCTGCACGGGGTATCAGAACATCGTCGCCGCCGTCCTGGACGGCGCCAAGGCGCTTCGGGGCTGAGGGGAAACGACATGGAAGACTTCAATTACACCCGGCCCGCGTCGCTTTCCGATGCCGCCGCCACCCATTCAAATGCCGACGACGCCATGTACATGGCCGGCGGCCAGACGCTGATCCCGGTTCTTAAGCAGGGCCTGGCCATGCCCACGGACGTGGTCGACCTGAACAAGATCGACGGCCTGTCGGGGATCGAGGTCGCGGGCGGCTTCGTGACCATCGGCGCCATGACCCGCCACGCGGTGGTCGCCGCTTCGGCCGAGATCAAGAACGTGCTGCCCGCGCTGACGGTCCTGGCCGGCGGCATCGGCGATGCCCAGGTCCGCAACCGCGGCACCATCGGCGGCTCGCTCGCCAACAACGATCCGTCCGCCGACTATCCCGCCGCCGTCATGGGCCTAGGGGCCACGGTAGTCACCGATCAGCGCGAATTGTCCGCCGAGGATTATTTCGACGGCATGTTCGCAACCAACCTGGAACCCGGCGAGATCATCAAGGCGGTCAAGTTCCCGGTGCCGGAAAAGGCCGGTTACGGCAAATTCCCGAACCCGGCCTCGCGCTACGCCCTGGTCGGCGTGTTCGTCGCCAAGACCGCATCCGGCGTGCGCGTC
Source organism: uncultured Rhodospirillaceae bacterium (assembly GCA_963972065.1). GTDB lineage: Bacteria > Pseudomonadota > Alphaproteobacteria > Rhodospirillales > Casp-alpha2 > UBA1479. The sequence goes on along the minus strand of CAXAVJ010000066.1, from coordinate 11,782 downwards.
GCGGTCACGGGGGCGGGCCAGGACGGCGTGTTCCGCGCGGCGGAAATCGAAGACGCCTTGAACAACAATTTCTCAGCCGACGCCCTGAGCGGCGTCACCGTACCGGCCGACGACCTGATGACCGACATGCACGCCGACGCGGGATACCGCGCCAATCTGATCGGCGTCATGGCCAAACGGGCCGTCAATCAGGCCAACGGGCAAGGCTGAAGGGGGAGTACGGAAACATGAGCAACGTAAAAATCGGCGAATCCCTCAAGCGGTTCGAGGATCAGCGCTTTCTGACCGGCCACGGCCGCTATATCGACGACATCAACCTGGACGGTCAGGCCCGCGCCGTCGTGGTGCGCGCGGCCTATGCCCATGCCATCATCAACGCCATCGACACCTCGGCCGCCATGGCCATGGACGGCGTACTTCTGGTCGTCACCCGCGACGACTGGCTGCGCGAGGGCTTCAAGCCCATGCCAACCAAGTCGGGCGTAAAGAACAACGCCGACGGCACGCCGTTGAAGGAACCGCCGCGCCACGCGCTGGCCATCGACCGGGTGCGCTATGTGGGTGAGCCGGTGGCTCTGGTCGTCGCCGAAACCCTGGGCCAGGCCCAGGCGGCGGCGGAAATGGTCGACATCGATTACGAGGAACTGCCCGCCGTGACCGATCCGGTCGAGGCGCTGAAGCCCGGCGCCCCGCAGCTGTGGGACGACATCCCCAATAACCTGTGCCTGAACTTCGAGCTGGGCGACAAGTCCGGCACGGAAAAGGCCTTTGCCGAGGCCGATCATGTGGTCTCCCTCGACGTGCTGAACAACCGGGTCACCGCCGTACCGATTGAGACGCGCGGCTGCGTCGCCGCCTATGACGCGGCGGCGGACAAGTACACCTTGTGGAACGCCTCACAGAACGTGCACGCCAACCGCGACACCTTCGCCGAGGTTTTGAACATCGACAAAAGCCAGCTTGATCATATCGCCCCCGACGTGGGCGGCGGTTTCGGGGCCAAGAACTCCGGCTATCCGGAACCGTCCTTGTGCCTCTATGCGGCCAAGCGCCTGGGCCGGCCGGTGAAGTGGATCAATTCGCGCTCGGAAAGCTTCCTGTCCGACACCCACGGCCGCGGCCAATCGTCCCGCGTGGAACTGGCGCTGACCAAGGACGGCACGTTCCTAGGCCTGCGCACCACCACCGTCGGCGGCATCGGCGCCTATGCCTGGACCGTGGGGCCGTTCACGCCCACGGGCGGCTCAGCCCGGACCCAGGGCGGGCCCTATAACTTCCCGGCCATGTTCTATTCGGGCAAGGCCGTGCTGACCAACACCGCGCCCATGGACCCCTACCGGGGGGCGGGGCGGCCGGAAGCAACGTTCCAGACCGAACGCATCGTCGAATACGCGGCGCGCAAGCTGGGGTTCGATCCGATCGAGCTGCGGCGCAAGAACCTGATGCCCAAGGAAATGCTGCCGCATAAGACCCCCATGGGCTTGGATGTGGACTCGGGCGATTTCCCGCTGCTGTTCGAGGAAACCCTCAAGATGGCGGAAAAGGCGGACCTGGGCGCGCTGAAAGCCAAGGCCGAAGCCGCCGGCAAGAAATACGGCTTCGCCATCGCCCCCTACCTGGAATGCACGGGCGGCGGGCCCAAGGAGCACGCCGGCGTGACCTTCAACAAGGACGGCTCGATCGACCTTGCCGTCGGCACCTCGTCCACCGGCATGGGGCACGAGACGGCCCATGCACAGATCCTCGCCGCCAACCTGGGCGTCGACGTGGAGCGCATCAAGTTCCGTCAGTCCGACACCACGGCCACGCCCTTGGGCGGCGGCCACGGCGGCTCGCGCGGGATGGAGGTCGGCGGCAACGCCGTCCAGCAGGCCGCGCAGGAAATCATCGAACTGGCCAAGCCCGTTGCCGCCCGTCTGCTGCAGTCGGAAACGGACGAGGTCGAATATGAGGACGGCACCTTCAAGGCGGGCGCATCGTCCGTGTCCATGAACGACGTGATCGACGCATCGATGGACAAGGACAAGCTGCCCGAAGGCCTGGATGAAGGCTGCCTGGACCATTCCTCGGTGTTCGAACGGGGCGTGATTTCGATCCCCAACGGCGTCCATGCAGCGGCCGTCGCGGTCGACCCGGACACGGGCACGGTCGAATTCCTGGGCTATTGGGTGATGGATGACTTCGGCACCATCATCAATCCCATGCTGGCCGACGGCCAGGTCATGGGCGGCGTCGCCCAGGGCATCGGTCAGGCCCTGCTGGAAGACATCGTCTATGACCCGGACAATGGCCAGCTGGTGACCGGCTCGCTGATGGATTACGGCCTGCCGCACGCCGACGAGATCCCCAACATGGAGATCGGCTATTACGAGGGTGCGCCGACCAAGAAGAACCCCTTGGGCGTCAAGGGTGCGGGTGAAGCCGGCTGCGTCGGCGCCTGCCCGGCGGTGGTCAATGCGGTGCTGGACGCGCTGAACGATTACGGCGTCACCCACATCGACATGCCGCTGACGCCGCAGAAGGTGTGGAAAGCGATCCAGGCCAAGGGTGCCTTCGATCCCAAGAAACTTCTGGGCGACGCGGCTTAAACGACATCCCCTACATTTGAATCAAAAACCGCCGCATCGGGAAACCGGTGCGGCGGTTTTTATATCCACCCACACAGGAACTGTCAGTCCCTCTTTAATCGCCTCTTCGCAGCCTTCAGCCGTGCGGCTAGATCATGCGGAACATCCGATGAGGGCATGTGAATTTTGCGCGGCCTGTTTCGCAATGTTTCGTAATCTTTCCTCCATTCGGTCACCAAATTTTCGTAGGCAGGCCGATCAAAGTTCTCAAGCTTCCAAGTGTGGTAGGTGCCATTGTCACGGGAGCGAATAAAGATAATTTGGCAGATGCACGCCAATGGAATGGGACCAATATGAGCACATTCAATACGCGGCATAATTGTCTGCCCCAATCTATTGTCTTCCTTCCATTTAGCCACTAGCTGTTTGCCCCAAATTGTTTGAGGTTCAATCAATGGAGCATTTAACCTGAGCCAGACGGCACCGGTCCATTTGCCAAAATCACGATGGAGATTAACAAACTCATGCCAACTACTTAGGGGGTAATGTTCTTGATACCAAACAGCGTCAAAGTCTCGAAAGTCAAAAATGCTGACGCCATCAATTGATCTGACATAAGGATAGAATTCCGCGCCACGGGCGGTCTTCCACCTCACTTTGTCCGGGATGTTTGGATTCGGCAAAATTGCGCCATCATCAAGAATAGAGAGAAATCGCTCGGGGTGAGTAACGTGCCAAACATCGTTCCATAGCTCTCGCCAGATTGGTCCAATCTGATCGATCAAATCTTGTTCAGGAATGTTTTTCCCCGGCACGCTATGCTCCGCCAATCCACACGTGAATTTTAACTACACACATCAGACCATCTTCCCCTCGAACGGATGCCAGCCGTCCTTGTGCTCGATCTCGACCACCCACAGGTCCGGGTCGCGCTTGATGGCGCGCTGGATGTAATCATCCGCCTCGGCCTCCGGCACCATCTCCCCCTTGAAGGCTTCGAGCCAGCCGCGTTTACCCTCCATGTCCGTGGCCTGGGTCAACAGCCGGCAGGTGCCGTCGAGGCGGTTCAGCTTCAAGATCAGCGCGCCCGCCCGGTCGTCGCCGCGGCGCACCACCATGGCCGGCACGCCGTCGGCGTTGCAGCGGCGCACATGGGCCATGATCCAGATATCGGATGAAAGTCGGTCGTCGACCATTTTGCGTTCCCTGGTCCTAATGCGGTTGATACTATCCGCCCCAGGTTAGAAATGGGAGAGCGCCCATGGCCGGTCCGGCCATCAATCTGGAAAACGTCAGCAAAAGCTTCGCCGACAACAAGGTACTGCGGGGCATCGACCTCGGCGTGCCGGCGGGCGGGTCGCTGGTCGTCATCGGGCCATCGGGCACGGGCAAGACGGTCTTGTTGAAGGTCCTGGTCGGCGTCCACGCCCCCGACGGCGGGCGCATCACCGTGGACGGCACGGACGTATCCATCCTCGCCGGCGCCGACAAACGCGCGCTTTACGGCCGGTTCGGCATGCTGTTCCAGAAATCGGGACTGTTCGATTCATTGCCGGTCTGGGAGAACGTCGCCTTCCGCCTGTTGCAGCAGGACGGCATGACCCGCCGTGACGCCCGCGACCGCGCCGTCGAGAAACTGGGCCTGGTCGGCCTGGCCCCGGGCGAGGCGGATTTGTTTCCGTCGGAGTTATCGGGCGGCATGCAGAAACGCGTCGGCATCGCGCGGGCCATGGCGGCCGACCCGGATGTTTTGCTGCTGGACGAGCCCACGGCAGGCCTCGACCCGATCATGTCCAACATCATCAACGACCTGATCCTGGAAGTCATGGACAAGACCGGGGCGACGGTGATTTCCGTCAATTCGGACATGCGCGGCGCGGCCCGCACGGCCCAGAATGCCGCCATGATCTATGACGGGCGCATCATCTGGCACGGGCCGACAGCGGACATGCGCGACAGCGATAATGCTTACGTCGATCAGTTCGTCCACAGCCGCGCCGAAGGCCCGATCCCGACCATCGTCGACCCCGCGGCGGCATAATCAAGGAAAACCACAGAGACGGTGAGGCCGTGAGAAGAAGGTTCCTGGCTTCCCGCTTTCGCGGGAATGACGGAACCGCGAAAGACAGCGTCACCCCCGCGCAGGCGGGGGGCCAGTCCTTACCCTTCTCACTGTCTCACCGTCTCAGTGGTTTTCTTCCCTTATCGTCTCCGGCACCCGCGACGGCTTGGTCAGGATGAACCAGGCACCGTAGGCCATGACGGCGGCGGTGAGAGCGATCAGATAGCCCGGCAGGTCACGGAAAAAGACGATGTAGACGAGGCTCGCCGACATCGCCGTGCAGGCGAAAACCTTGGCCGAGACCGGAATGACCCCATAGCGGTCCCATTTCCGTAACGGCGGGCCGAACAGGCGGTGATGATAGAGCCAATCGTGAAACCGTTTGCTGGACCGCGCGAAACACCACAGCGCAATCAGCATGAACGGCGTCGTCGGCAACACCGGGAGGACGACGCCGACCACGCCCAGGGCAACGAAGCCCCAGCCGAGAACGATCAGCACGGCGTTCCTGGCAGCCCTGGTCACGCGGATTTCCTTTGCCCCCGTTAAGCGGCGGCGGGTCATCTTCGCGGCGACGCGATGTCGCCGCTATATTACCGATGGCTTAGATGATTTCCCACCGCTGGCGTAGTACTGTTACACAATTCCGGGCGGAGAAGAATTCGGATGACGGGAAGGGACAAAAAACCGGCGCGATCAGCGGATGCGCCCGACACGGCCCTGCTCTCCGGTCTGGATCATCTGGACCAGGGGGTGTTGGTTATTGGCGCCGACCTGATGGTCCGCGCCGGAAACCGCATTCTTTACGACATCTACGAATTTCCCGAGGGCTTCATCCGTATCGGCATGCCCATGGCCGATGTGTTTCGCTTCCTTGCCTTGCGGGGCGATTACGGCCCCGGCGACCCGGACGAAATCACCGAAAACATGCTGGACCTGATCCGCCATGGCCGGCGGTTCAACACCGAAATCCGGCTGAGCACCGGGCGGTTCGTCGAAATCCGCCGCTCGCCCCTGCCTGACGGCGGCATGATCGCCGTCACCACCGACGTGACCGACCGCCACGACGCGGCGGAAGCGCTCCGCCACAGCGAACAACGGTTCCGCGACATCGCCGAGATCGCCTCGGACTGGTTCTGGGAAATGGACGCGGACCTGCGGTTCTCCTATTTCTCGGACCGCAACCGGGAAATGCTGGGGTTCGACATGGCGTCGATCATCGGCAAGCGGCGCACCGACGTCACGCCCGAAAACATCGATGCCCGGAAATGGCGTGACCATCTGGACGATCTGGAAGCGCACCGCCCGTTTCAGGATTTCCGCTATGACATCCGCCCCCCCGGGGCCGACATTCGCCACATTTCGATCAGCGGCAAGCCGGTGTTCGGACCGGATGGGGATTTCCTTGGCTACCGCGGGGTCGGGCGCGACGTCACCAGCGAGAATGCCGCCGAAACCGCATTGAAGGCCAACGTCTCGTTGCTGCAGGCAACCCTGGACGCGACCGCCGACGGCATTCTGGTAACCGCCATGGACCGCCGCATTCAGGCATTCAACCAGCGTTTCGTTGAAATGTTCGCCGTGCCCGACGACCTGATCGCCTCACGAGACGCCTGGAAGGTGCGCGACTGGGTCGCCGACCTTGCGGAACAGCCGGAGGCCTTCATCGCCGATGTGGAGCGGCTTTATGCGGACCCGAGCCATGAGTTCCACTCTACCCTGGAACTAAAGGACGGCCGGATCATAGAGCGCTACACCCGCCCGCAATACCTGGGCGACACCATCATCGGCCGCGTCATCAGTTTCCGCGACACGACCGAACAGATCCGCACGGCCGAGGAGCTTCACTCGCAGAAGGCATTGCTGGAAACCGTGTTCCGCGATGTGCCCGACGCCATGGTCCTGGTCGATGCGGACCGTCGTATCAGCATGTGCAATCCGGCGTTTACCCGGATGTTCGGCTTCGAGATCGACGACGTCATCGGCCGCACGGCGGAATTTCTTTATGAAAACGAAGACGTGTACAAACGGGACGGCTGCGCCCGCATCGAGGCGGCGGGGGACACCATCCTGGACCCCTGCATCATCCCCTACAGGCACAAGAACGGAGAGGTTTTTCCCGGCGAGACCGTGGCCTCATCCCTGCGCGCCCAAAACAACGACATCATCGGGTTCATCGCCGTCATCCGCGACGTCGGCGCCCGGATCAAGGCGGAAACCGAACGCCTGGAAGCCTTGGAGGTGGCCGAGGACGCCAACCGGGCAAAATCCGCCTTTCTCGCCAACGTCAGCCACGACCTGCGCACCCCCTTGAACGCGGTCCTGGGGTTCTCCGAGATCATCAAACAGCAGCTTTTGGGCCCCGTCGGCCATCCCAAATACGTCGAATACGCCAAGGACATCCGCGACAGCGGCACTTATCTGCTGGATCTGGTCAACGACCTGCTGGACATTTCCACCATCGAGGCCGGCCAGCGCGCGATCCGCCGCGAATCAATCCGCCTGGCTCCTTTCTTCGCCGAATGCACCAAGGCGGCAACAGCGCGGGTCACCAACGGTGCGATCGTCGGCGTAAACCTGGACCCGGAGATGCCGCCCCTCAAGGCCGACCGCCGGGCCTTGAAACAGGTGATCCTGAACCTGTTGTCCAATGCCTTGAAATTCACGCCGCCGGAAGGAAAAATCGTCCTGAGCGCCCGCCGGACCGGGGACCAAACCACCTTCAGCGTCGCCGACACGGGCAAGGGCATTCCCAAGGAAAACCTGAAAAACATCACCCGCGCCTTCGAACGGGGCCAGTCGAGCGCCTATGCCACGGCCGACGGCACCGGCCTGGGCCTGGCCATCGCGCGCTCCCTGGTCGAACTGCACGGGGGTGAATTGACCATCGACAGCGAGGTCGGAAAGGGCACCGAGGTCGCGTTTTCCATCCCGGACCCGGCCTAGGCCTGGGACTTATACTCCTTGGCGCGGCGGCGTTTTTTTGGCAGAACACGGGGCTGCCCATTTTTCTGAACCGGAGCAATTCCATCCATGACCGACCCCACGCCCCCTGCGGCCGTTGACGGCAAAACTTCCGCCGAACCGGACGCGGACGGCCCCCGCGATTTCATCCGTGACATCATCCGCGACGATCTGGAAGCGGGGCGGGCCCAGGGCGTGGTCACGCGGTTTCCACCGGAGCCCAACGGCTATCTGCACATCGGCCATGCCAAGTCGATCTGCCTGAATTTCGGCGTCGCCCAGGAATTCGGCGGTGTGTGCAATCTGCGCTTCGACGACACCAACCCGGCCAAGGAAGAACAGGAATTCATCGACGCCATCATGGCCGACGTGCGCTGGCTCGGTTTCGATTGGGGCGGCAATCTGTTCCATGCCTCGGATTATTTCGAACAGCTTTACCAATGGGCCGAACATCTGATCGAAAACGGCCTCGCCTATGTGGACGAACTGTCCGCCGACGAAATCCGCGAATACCGCGGCACCCTGACCCAGCCGGGCAAGCCGAGCCCCTGGCGCGACCGGCCCGTGGACGACAGCCTGGATCAGTTCCGCCGCATGCGGGCGGGCGAATTCGCCGACGGCGCCAAGGTCCTGCGCGCCAAGATCGACATGGGCCACGGCAACATGAACATGCGCGATCCGGTCCTGTACCGCATCGTCAAGAAACCGCACCCACGCACGGGCGACACCTGGTCGATCTACCCGACTTATGACTACGCCCACGGCCAGTCGGACGCCCTGGAACAGGTGACCCATTCGCTCTGCACCCTGGAGTTCGAGGATCACCGTCCGCTTTACGACTGGCTGATCGAACATCTGCCGGTGCCGTCGCGCCCCAGACAGTACGAATTCGCCCGCCTGAACCTGGCCTATACGGTGCTGTCCAAGCGGCGCCTGACCCAACTGGTCGCCGACGGCCACGTATCGGGGTGGGACGACCCCCGCATGCCGACCCTGACCGGCCTGCGCCGGCGCGGCATCCCGCCGGAAACCATCCGCGATTTCATTTCCCGCCTGGGCATCACCAAGCAGGACAGCCAGGTCGAATTCTCGCTGCTGGAACATTGCGTGCGCGAGCATCTGAACAAGTCGGCGGAGCGCCGCATGGCCGTCCTGCGCCCGCTCAAGGTCGTGATCGAGAACTTCCCCGAAGGGGAGGTCGACAACCTGGACGCCATCAACAACCCGGAAGACCCGGACGGCGGCGGTCACACCGTGCCGTTCACCCGCGAGATCTATATCGAACAAGACGACTTCATGGAGGACCCGCCCAAGAAGTTCTTCCGCTTAGGGCCCGGCCGCGAGGTCCGCCTGCGCTATGCCTTTTTCATCACCTGCACGGACGTCGTCAAGGATGCGGCGGGCAATATCGTCGAAATCCGCGCGACCTACGACCCCGCGACCCGGGGCGGCGACGCGCCGGATGGGCGCAAGGTCAAGGGCACCCTGCATTGGGTGTCCGCCGCCCATGCGGTGAAGGCCCAGGTCCGGCTCTACGATCATCTATTCCGGGAGGAAGCCCCCGGTTCCGGCGGCCGTGACTATCTGGACGACCTCAACCCCGCCTCCCTCGAAATCATCGAGGACGCCATGCTGGAGCCGTCCTTGGCCGGTTGGCCGGTCGGCAAGACCCTGCAGTTCGAACGCCTGGGGTATTTCTGCGCCGACAAGGACGGCACGGCGGATGCGCCCGTGTTCAACCGCACGATGACGCTGCGCGACACCTGGGCCAAGGTAAAGAAACAGGGATAGACCACCGATGAACACACCTGCCAAGCCGAAGGCCCATTGGTATTTCGACTACATCTCGCCTTACGCCTATCTGCAGTTCCATCAGATGGACCGCTTCACGGAGCGCCTGGACATCCAGTTGGAGCCGGTGCTGTTCGCGGGTCTTCTGAACGCTTGGGGCCAGCTGGGCCCGGCGGAAATCCCGCAAAAGCGCATCGCGACCTACAAATTCTGCACCTGGCAGGCGCGCCGCATGGGCCTGCCGTTCCGCACCCCGCCGACCCATCCCTACAATCCGCTGGCGACCCTGCGCCTGACCCTGGCGCGGGGGTCCAACGCCCCGGACGTGGAAAAAATCTTCGATACCATCTGGGGACAGGGCCTCGACGTTGCCGACCCCAAGGTGTTCGCTGACTTGAAGGCATCCCTCGGCCCCGCGCCGGGCCCGGCGCTAGATGACCAGGCCGCCAAACAGGCGCTGAAGAAAAATACGGACGCCGCCGTGGCCAAGGGCGTTTACGGCGTACCGACCTTCGCCATCGAGGACGTCACCGCCGAGAACGGCTGGCGCCTGTTCTGGGGCTTCGACGCCGGGGACTGGATGCTCGACTGGCTGGACAATCCGGACATGTTCGACCAGCCCGTCATGCAGGCCGCCGACGATTGCCAGGTCGGAGCGCGCCGCCGCCGGCCCGAAGAAAAAACCAAACAAGCATAGACCACCAACCACAAGGAACATCCGCCATGCGCCGCCTGCCCGCCGTCACCAAGGAAACCATGAAGCCGGAACAGCTCGACCTGTTCGGCAAGATCACCTCCGGCCCCCGGTCCAAGGGCCGCAACGCCATGGACTTTCTGGACCAGGACGGCGGCTTGATCGGCCCGTTCAACGCTTATCTGTACACGCCCAAGATCGGCGACGCGGCCCAGACCCTGGCCGGGCTGCTGCGCTTTGAATCGGTCTTGCCGGGCGACCTGCGGGAACTTGCCATCTGCGCCGTGGGCCAGCACTGGCAAGCCGATTACGAATTCTACGCCCATGCCAAGGTGGCGCGGAACGAAGGCGTCGACGACGCAACCATCGAAGCCGTCCGCCAGGGCAAGGCGCCGGCCGATCCCAAGCACGCCGCCATCACCGGCTTCGTCTGGGAAATGCTGGCCGAACGCAAGGTGTCGGACGCCACCTACGGCGCCGCCCACGCCATCCTGGGCGACCAGGGCATGGTCGAACTGGTGCTGCTGGCCGGCTGCTACTGCATGGTGTCGGCCAACCTGAACGTGTTCCGCCCGCCGTTCCCGGACGGCGTGGACCGCCCGTTCGGCGCGGTCTGACCCTATCTGATCCCGTGGGCCCGGTGGTATAACCGGGCCCATCGCAATTCGAGCCCGGAGGCCCAATCATGTCCCGCACCGTCTACGTCAATGGCGACTACGTTGCCGAGGAAGAGGCCCAGGTCTCGATCTTCGATCGCGGCTTCCTGTTCGCCGACGGCATTTACGAGGTATCGTCGGTGCTGGACGGAAAACTGATCGACAACGCCGGACATATGGCGCGGCTTGCCCGGTCCCTGACGGAACTGAAAATGGCGCGGCCCTGTTCGGACGACGAACTGCTGACCATCCAGAAGGAACTGATCAAGCGTAACAACCTGGCCGAAGGCGTGGTCTACATGCAGATCACGCGCGGTGCCGCCGACCGGGATTTCAACTTCCCCAAGGACGCGACGCCGTCGCTGGTCATGTTCACCCAGGAAAAGAACATCCTAAACAGCCCGACGGCGGCCAAGGGCCTTGCCGTTGTCACCCTGCCCGACATCCGCTGGCACCGCCGCGACATCAAGACCGTGCAGCTGCTGGCCTCGTCCCTGGCGAAGCAGACCGCAAAGGACATGGGCGCCGACGACGCCTGGCTGGTCGAGGACGGCTTCATCACCGAAGGCACCTCCAACAACGCCTTCATCGTCACCGACGACGGCCAGATCATCACCCGTCAGCTGTCCAACGACATCCTGCACGGCATCACCCGCAAGGCGGTCCTGAAATGCGCCCAGGCGGCGGGCCTGACCCTGATCGAGCGTCCGTTCACCGCCGACGAGGCCTATGAGGCGCGGGAGGCGTTTTCAACCAGTGCCTCCGCCTTCGTCATGCCGGTGGTGAAGATCGACGACCACATCCTGGGCAACGGCGTGCCCGGCCCGGTGACCCAGAAGCTGCGCGAGCTTTACATCGCCGAAGCCAAGGCGGCGGCGGTCTAACGCCCCTCACCCCAACCCTCTCCCCGAGGGGGAGAGGGAGCATTGGCGCCCCCAACGAAAGTCCTCCCTGCCCCGGCACGGGAGAGAGGGCGTTGGCTCTGGTGGCGAGAGTCCCCTCGCCCCCGACACGGGGGAGAGGGACAGGGTGAGGGGGGGGCCGCCGG
>CAXAVJ010000065.1:0-20090 GCA_963972065.1 uncultured Rhodospirillaceae bacterium | reverse complement strand
CAGGTCGAAGGGCGCGCCCCCAGCCTTGCCGGAAAGGATCAGTCCCAGGCCATCATCGGTCAGGTCCGCCGACAGCACCGCCCGCCCGTCCGCCAGACGCGCCGAAAGGGTGCCTTCGGTCAGCAGCCCGCCAGGCAGGGCCAAGCCGGATACTTCGATGATCCCCTCCCCGCTCAGCCCCTCATGCCGCGCGGGGTCGCCGGCCAGACGCAGGCTGCCTTTGGCGCCGGATAAGGAGACAGGCCCTACGGCGCCCTCTGCATCCTCGACGATCAGATCGAGAGCCAATCTGCCCGCCGCGTCCCGGCGGCCCGTCACCTGAACCGTGGCTTGGCCGAGAGGATGGACAAAATCGATCGACGCCTGTTTCAACACCAGGCCGCCGCCCGCCTGCGGCGCCAAGGTCACATCCATCAGGGACAGGGTCGTCGGCCCGCCCGCATGGGCGATGTCGATGAGGGTGTCGGTCAGGGCAATCTCGGGCAGGGCCAATGCGCCGCCGCCGGTGCCGTCATCGGCAAACAGGGGCGCCAGATCGCCCCAATCAACGGCCCCATCCCTGACCGCCAAGGAAAGCTGCACCCCTTCCAGCGACAGCGCGCCGACCTTGGGCGCGGTCCAGCTGGGCCAGATCAAATCCATACCGAGGCTGTGAATGCGCGCCGTGCCGACGGGCCCGGTCGCCAGATTGCGTAGTTCGACCCGCCAGGGGGTCAGACGGGTAATTTCCAGATTGCTGCCGCCCAGGCCCATCTCGGCCAGGCGGTCGCGCACCAGTTTCTCGGCAATGGGCGCACGATTGACCGCGACCACGGCAACGGCAGCGGCCAACACCGTGATGACGGCCCCAGCCCACAGCGCCCGGCGCCGCCATTTCGGCGCGGATGTGTCAGAAGAAATGTTGTCCGGTTGATCCGCCACCTGATCCGATCCCCGTTGCTTGGGGGATCATAGCAAAGATCACCCTTAAAGCGGGATGTTCCCGTGCTTTTTCCAAGGATTCTTCAAATCCTTGTTCTTCAGCATGCGCAAGCTGCGGCAGATCCGCGTCCGCGTGCCGTGGGGCATGATGACATCGTCGATGAAGCCGCGACTGCCGGCGATGAAGGGATTGGCGAACCGGGTGCGGTATTCCTCGGTCCGGGCAGCGATTTTTTCCGTATCGCCCAAGTCGCCCCGGAAGATGATTTCGACAGCACCCTTGGGTCCCATGACGGCAATCTCCGCCGTCGGCCAGGCATAGTTGGCGTCGCCGCGCAGATGCTTGGACGACATCACGTCGTAGGCCCCGCCGTAGGCCTTGCGGGTGATGACCGTGACCTTGGGCACGGTGGCCTCGGCATAGGCGTACAGAAGCTTGGCCCCATGCTTGATGATGCCGCCGTATTCCTGCGCCGTGCCGGGCAGGAAGCCGGGCACGTCGACGAAGGTAACCAGGGGGATGTTGAAGGAATCACAGAACCGGACAAAACGCCCGGCCTTGGTCGCCGAGGCGATATCCAGGCAGCCGGCCAGCACCATGGGCTGGTTGGCGACGATGCCGACGGTCGAACCTTCCATGCGGGCGAAGCCGATCACGATGTTGCCCGCGTAATCGGGCTGCAGTTCGAAGAAATCGCCTTCGTCCACGACCTTCTCGATCAGCTCCTTCATGTCGTAGGGCTTGTTCGGATTGTCGGGAATCAGGGTATCGAGCGACATTTCGACCCGGTCGTGGGGATCCGGCGTCGGCCGCACGGGCGGTTTTTCCCGATTGTTGGCGGGCAGGAAGTCGATGAAGCGGCGCAGGTAGAGCAGCGCCTGCAAATCGTCCGTGAAGGCCTTGTCCGCGACCCCGGACTTGGTCGTATGGGTCGAGGCCCCGCCCAGTTCCTCCTGGGTCACTTCCTCATGGGTCACCGTCTTCACCACGTCGGGGCCGGTCACGAACATGTAGGATGAATCCTGGACCATGAAGATGAAGTCGGTCATGGCCGGGGAATAAACCGCCCCGCCCGCGCAGGGCCCCATGATGCAGGAAATCTGCGGCACCACGCCGGACGCCAGAACGTTGCGCTGAAACACCTCGGCATAACCGGCCAAGGAATCGACGCCTTCCTGGATGCGGGCACCTCCGGAATCGTTGAGCCCGATCACGGGCGCCCCGACCTTCATGGCCTGGTCCATGATCTTGCAGATCTTTTCCGCATGGCTTTCCGACAGCGAGCCGCCGAACACGGTGAAATCCTGGCTGAACACGAAAATCAGACGCCCGTTGACCGTACCGTAGCCGGTGACCACGCCGTCGCCGGGCGTCGACTGTTCGGCCATGCCGAAATCCGTACAGCGGTGTTCGACGAACATGTCCCATTCCTCGAAGGAACCGGGGTCCAGCAGAACCTCGATGCGTTCGCGGGCGGTCAGCTTACCCTTGCCGTGCTGGGCGTCGATGCGCCGCTCGCCGCCGCCCATGCGGGCGCGTTCGCGTTTTTCTTCAAGCTGCCGGATGATGTCGTACATGGAATCGCGTCTCGCTGATGGTCGTTTCGCCGCGGGGTTCGGGAGGAGCCAAAGGATACTGTCGGGTCTTATGTTGCGCCAGCGAAAATGCCGCCCTCTCCACAGCCACCGTAATAGATGAATAATTTTTAATTCATCTGCATGGCCCCTTGTTAACCATCATGATATAAGCATCCCGCGCTGTTCGCCGGGAACGTGTCGCGAATGGTTAATCAATAAATTCCGGGCCGGAAGAGCCCACTCATCAGGGTGTGTCGTGCGGTCAGGCTTAATTTAGGGGAGCCTCGGGGGACGCATGCCCGATTACAATCTTTCGCGTTTGAACGTGCTGATCGTCGAGCAACATGCGCCGATGCGGCACCTGATCCGCAACATCCTGCACGAGTTCGGGATTGAGAACGTGCGCGATGCCGGCGACGAGGAAACCGCCTTCGACCTGTTCCAGGAATTTCCCGCCGATCTGGTGCTGACCGACTGGTCGCCCGGCCTGAACGGGATGTCGTTCCTCGACCGCATCCGCAAACATGCGGAAAGCCGCGACATGTTCGCGCCCGTGGTGATGATCACCGCCTTCACGGAACTGCATCAGGTGTGCAAGGCGCGGGACGCCGGAATCAATGAATTCCTGGCCAAACCGTTTTCCGCCCATCTGATCTATTCGCGCATCAAATCGCTGATCGAGAATCCCCGCCTGTACGTCCGGGCCGACAGCTATTTCGGCCCCGACCGGCGTCGCCGTGCGCTCAACTACCGCGGCCGCGAACGCCGTGACAGCGCGCCAACGGAACTGCCGACCCCACGCGGGCGGGCCGCCACGCCGCTGAACACCAGCGGCCCGGCACCGGGCAGTAACCCGATCTACAACTGATCCTGGTTTGACGGGCTAGAGAAGGCTCAGGAAGGTTTCCGCCTGGGCGATTTCCGCCTGCAAGGCACGCAGACGGTCGATGGCTTCCTTGTCCGCCCCCCATTTCGCGCTCTGATAGCTTTCGTCCAACTGCGACAGGGCGACCGCCGCCGGGGCGTCCAACCGCCCACGCACCAAACCCAGACCGATTACCAAGGACCCTGCCGCCTGTGCCACGGCGGCCAGCGCCGTCAACCGATAGGCATCCAACTCCGCGACCGCCCGGGCAAGTGCCGCGATGGCCGCCTTGGGCTGTTCCACCGGCACAATGCCCTCGGTCACCACAAGTGCGGCCCCCAAATCTTCCGTCGCCCAGACCAGCAAGGGATCCCAGCGATCGGCCTGAAGCTTCACAAGATCCGCCGGCGCCGTGGCCCGGTAGCACAGCAGATCCGTCTCACCGTATCGGACGATACGGTCCGCGACCTCGGCCTGCTGCGGCGCGATGCGGTCGATGGCGGTGAAGGCCAATTGGGTCAGCGGCATGGAGGCGGGCAATATCTTTTCCGACTGGGCGTCCCATTCCGCCGCCACGGCCTCGGCCAGGGGGCGGCTCGGCACCGCAAGCTCGCGGGCAACGGGCGACTTCACCCGCCGGCCGTCGAGCAATATCTGGAACGCCTCCCCTGCCCCATTTGCATCGGCGTCATCGGCCGCAACCGGGGCGACCGTAACGTCGCGGTAGAACCGTTTCATATCGGGTTTCAGCATGGCGTGATCCGGAATGTTGAGCGGCGGTTACTTGCCGAGCAGGCCCTTTAGGCCGCCCAAACCCTTTTCCAGGTTCTGCAAGGCGCCGCCGACCCCGGACTTGGACTTTTCCTGCGGCTGCTGGGCGGGCGCAGGTTTGGCCGCACCCTTCGACGGCGCCACCTGCTTGCCGGCCAGGGCCAGGGCGCAGTAGTCCGTGTCGTCGGTACTGGTCGCGCGGTTGAACGCACTTTGCGCCAATGCCGACAGACCGAAGGTCATGATGGCGGCGGCGCCGCTGGCCACGTTGGACGCCACCCCCGTCACCAGATCCGCCGGATTGACCTTCGGTTCGGGCTTGGCCAGGGTGCCGCGCACCGCGACTGGCACCATCGCGGCCGACAGCAGGCTGGTCTTCTTGGCACGCGGCTCAAGCACCAGATTCAAGGTTTCGTCCCGCAGATTGATGCCGCCGACGCCGACCACGGAAAGTCCCCCCGTCTCAAGCACCAATGCCTTTGCATTGGCGATGCCTTTCACAACATCGAAGTCAACGACGGCACAGCGCAGGTCCTTGTCGCCCTTGCTGTCGACCAACGGCAAGGCCGACAGGATATCGGCCGACGCCACGTTCAGCAGCGTGCTGTCGATACGCCCTTTTTCCGAGACCACGCGCAGCTTGCCGTCCAACCCGGCCATGAGTTGGCGGACGCTTGTCCCCGCCCCCGTGACCTTGAGCGTGACGTCGGCGGTGCCCTCGGCCACGGGCTTCTGGCCCATGGCGGCGGCCAGCTTGCCGTAGTCCAATTTGGCAACGTTCAGATTGATGCCAAGCGGCGGCACGGCCTGATCCGCCCCCAGGGTAATTTCGCCGGAAATCACGCCGCCTGAGACCGTCGCCTGCAGCGGCTTCACGGTCAGGCGCCCGCCCTGCAACAGCACGCCCAAGCGCAGGCCGGTCACGTCCATGTTGTTCACCCGCAGGCGGGTGGCGGCCAGACCGATGTCCGCATCCACGGCCTTGAGCCCGTCCAACGGCAATGGGTCGGCTGGAAACAGGCGGCCGTCGGTGGCCGGTGGCGCCGGTTTACCGTCGCCCTTGGGCAGAAGTTCATCCAAGTCCAGCAGCGTCGATTGCAGGTCAGCGGAAACCCTGGGCCGCGCCCCGCCCAGGTTCAGCGCGGCCGTACCCTTAAGGTCGCTCGTGCCGATCTTCACATCCACGTCCTGAAGGCGGTATCCGCCGTCCTTGTCGGCAACCCGCGCCGAGGCGGTCACGGCCGGCAGCGGCGGTATCTCCACGCCCAGGCCCTTGGCCAGTCCAGCGGGGTCCTTGGCCGTCGCCGCGACCTGCAGGTCAATGCCCTGGGCCTTGATGACGTCGGCGATCGACCCGGCGGCGGTCAGCGCCGTTTCCCCGGGCCGCCCCAGGGTAGCCTTCAGGTTGCTGACGCTGGGCTTGGCCGACGATCCGGTGACGGTCAGCGACACATCGTAGGGGCCGAGGTCAGGCACCTTCACCGATGCCAATTGAGGGGCGAGCTTGGCCGCCGTCGCCAGGGTTTCGGAAATGGAGTCTCCCTTAAGCGACAGCGTCACGGCCAGGCCGGTCATGGCCCTGGGATCGGCGATGGCGCCGCGTACCGTCATGTCGGCACCCAAGGCCTGTGCCTTGAGGTCGAGCGGCATCTCGCCACCCGCCGTCAATTGCCGGATCGAGGCAATCGTGCCGGCGGCGGAAAAGTCCTCGCCGTTCACGTCCCCTTGCAAGGCGATGCGCAGCGGCGCATCGATCCCATCGGCCCCCAGGTCGAGGGACGGCAGGGTCAGGCGCGTCTGTTCGCCCGTGCGGCCGTCGCGGTAAGTGACGCGCAGATCCTTGATGCGAACTTTGCGGACGAGCGGCAGATTACCGCCGCCGGAGGATGTTTCCGCAGAGGCGGCCGATTTGCCGTCCGCCGCACCGAACTGCCAGTTGCCGCGCCCCTGCTTGTCCGTTTCGGCCAGCAGGTCGAGCCCGATCAGAACCACACGCTTCACATCTATCTTACTCGACAACAACGGCAGCAAGGCGACCTCGGCCTCCAGGCGCTTCAAGGTCACCATGTCGGGCCGCGACCCCCAGGGCGCATTGGCGAAGGTCACACCATCGACGTAGAGCGAGGGGGTAAGCGAAATATTGAGCTTCAGGTCGCCTGAGATTTTCAGGTCACGCCCCGTCGCCTTTTTAGCCTCTTCGGCGATGACGCCCTTGTAATCGTTGAAGTCAAGGGAACTGAGCACCGCAACGGCGGCAACGACCACCGCGATCAGCAGCACGCCCAGGATCGAAATGGTCTTGAACAGCCGCTTCACGTTGACGCCTCCATAAATTCATTCAGGCTGGGAACGAGGGCTTCAAAGCCGGGGATCACCCGGCGTGCACCCGCCGCTGTCAGCTCCTCCGCCTCATGATACCCCCAGGCGACCCCGATGGCGAGGACACCGGCATTATTGGACATCTCCACATCGAAAGTGGTGTCGCCGATCATCACCGTGTTGCCGGGGTCGGCCCCAGCATCCGCCATGGCGTTCAGCAGCATGCCCGGTGCCGGTTTTCCAGGCGCGCTGTCGGCGGTCTGTAGGGTCACGAAGCGGTTCTTCAGGCCGTGGCGGTCCAGGGTCATGTCCAACCCCCGGCGCCCCTTACCCGTGGCAATGCCGAGCAGCCACCCCGCCGCCTCCAACGCATCGACAGCCTCATGCACGCCGGGGAACAAGGGATCGTCGATCTGCCCGTTTCGGCGCAGATCGGAAAAAGTATCTCGGTAGGCATCGGCCAGATTATCCGCCATGCCGGGATCCGTGCCCCCGGGGGCCAGAACCAGTGCCGCTGTGGCCAGGGGCAGACCGACCACGCGGCGGATATCGCGGGGGGCGGGCAGCGCCAAGCCACAGGCCAGGAATGCCGCCTGCATGGAGCGCACGATACTATCCTGTGAATCGACGAGGGTTCCGTCGCAGTCGAAAACGCAAAGTCTGATGTTCATAACGCCGTTCTATGCCACGGGATTGTGACGCCGCAAGGACGCCTTTGCCCCAAGTCAGTGTTTCATCCCGCTAAGGCCGGATATCCGGGCGATAAATCGATTTCCGCGATTGCACCGCTTGCTTCGTACGACATTATAGTCAATTCTGCACCCGACTGTTGACGAGGAGCACAAGCGGACGGACCGCCGACTTCGGTACGAATAGTTTAACATGTACGGAGCTCGACAAACCGGGACTGACCGTCGGGGGGCATGGCGCGCCTACGCAACAAGAACCAAACCCTCAATCTCATTGGAAGGAAATACGACTATGAACATCCTGAACAGATTTGCTGTTTTGGGACTTACCGGTGCGTTGGTCGCTGCTTGCGCCAGCATGGACGGCGACACCGCGACAACGACCAAGGCCGATGCCAAGCCCGCCGCGGCCAAGGCTGCTGAAAAGAAGACCAAACCGGATCAGAAGTACGTGATATACTTCGACTTCGGCAAAGCAAGCATGAATGAAGAGGGGACGACGGTTGCCTACAAGCTGATGGCTGACACCATAAGCGGCTACAAGGCCATTCTGCTGACAGGGCATACCGATACGGCCGGTGATAAAAACTACAACCGGAAACTGTCGGAAAAGCGTGTCGAAAACGTGAAGCAGGCCTTCTCGGAAATCGGCATTGATCCGAACAAGATCATCACTCAGTTCTTTGGTGAAGACGAGCCCGCCGAAAAGACGGCGGACGGCGTTAAGAACGACAAGAACCGTCGGGTTGAAGTCGTTCTGAAGTTTTAGGTCGTCGGTTCAAGTAGCCGCCGGCCGGGGGGAGTGAGGTCCACGCCTATGCAATATGAACCCAACTCTCAACCTTGGAAGGAAATACCGAAATGAAATTCCTGAA
Source organism: uncultured Rhodospirillaceae bacterium (assembly GCA_963972065.1). Lineage (GTDB taxonomy): Bacteria > Pseudomonadota > Alphaproteobacteria > Rhodospirillales > Casp-alpha2 > UBA1479. Next base: position 12,072 of record CAXAVJ010000065.1, on the reverse strand, counting down.
CAGATTGGCTGTTCTGGGACTGACCGGCGCATTGGTCGCCGCCTGTTCCAGCATCGACCTGGACGCCACGAAGAAGATGTCGCTTTCAGGTGACAACTTCCAAAAGGCGTTGTTCAAGGAGTATGTCGACCTTGCGCGTTCTGAAGACGAGCAAGCCGACAGCCGGTCGGCGGTCTACTACAACACCCGGGCCCAGATGGCGGCCGCTGGCAAGGACACAGGTCCGCAGGATATGAAGGATCGCAAGATCCCCTCCGGCGCGACCGCCGATCTTGCCGCCGCCCGCAAGAAACTGACCGATGCCCTTGCCGCCGGTGCCGGAAAGACGGCGCCGGAAAAGGCTGCACGGGCCCAGGCCATGTTCGACTGCTGGATGGAACAGCAGGAAGAAAACGACCAGCCCAAGGACATTGCGGCCTGCCGCAGCGCCTTTGAGGAAGCCATGAAGGGTCTGGGCGGCGCCAAGGCTGCCAAGAAACCCATGCCCGGCAAGGAATTCATCATCTACTTCGACTTCAACAAAGCGACGTTGAACGAAGCGGCGACCGCGGTCGCTTATCAGGTGATGGCGGAATCCATTTCCGGATACAAGTCGATCATGCTGACCGGCCATACGGATACGGCGGGCGACAAGAACTACAATCGCAAATTGTCGGAAATGCGGGTCAATGCCGTGAAGAACGCCTTCACGGAAATCGGCCTGGACCCGGCGAAAACCACCGTCCAATTCTTCGGTGAGGACGCGCCGGCCGAAAAGACGGCCGACGGCGTCAAGAATGAGAAAAACCGCCGGGTCACGGTGGTCCTGACACAGTAGGACCGGCGTTTCTCGAAACCATCGCAGGGGGCGGCACCGCAAGGCGCCGCCCCTTCGTTTTGGCCCCTCCCCCTGCCCGCGTCCGAACACCGGACAAAAAAAAGCCGCTCAACAGAGCGGCTTTAAGTTTCGAGGGTGAGCCGCCGCAAATCAGTGTGATCTGCGACGGTACGGTGAATTCGTAAACACGGCGGAGCCCATCAAATTCATTTCGGGCCCACCACACCCGGGGCAAACCACCAATGGCCGTCACCCCAGATGTTCAAATCCATGATGAAGTGTCGGCGATCAAGCTGACCGCTACCTGACAAATCGATACATTATTGAGAATCTTGGGACCGGCGCCTTATCGGGCAGGGAATTTGACGCAAAAATCCGTGCCGCCGCCCGGTGGATCAGCAATTTCCACCTTGGCGCCATGGGCGTCGACAATCCGCTTTACGATGGCCAGTCCCAGGCCAGCGCCGTCGCCACGCCGGTCCGCGCGGTCGAATCGGTCGAAGATCGTCGCCCGGCGTTCCTTCGGTACGCCCGCCCCCCGATCAATCACGTGGATCGCCGGTTCGTCCGTGATGCGCACGGTGACCGTTGATTGCGGTGGTGCATACCGCACGGCATTCTCCACCAGGTTGCGGACCGCCTGTTCCAGCGCGGGGGAAGAGCCACGCACGATCACGGGCGCGTCGGCCAGAACCTCGATCAGGCGGTCTTCGAGAATCGCAATCGGCGCCAGATGGGTCGCCACGTTGGTGCAGACGTCGCATAAATCCGCCTCTTCCTCGGACCCGGGGCGAAACAGCTCATAGCGCGCGAAAGAAAGCATCTGCGACACCAAACGGGTCATACCGTCGACCTCGTCACGCAGCACCGCTGCCGCAGCCTCGTCCTTCAAGGTGTCCAGCTTGGTGCGAAGAATAGCAAGCGGCGTCCGTAGTTCATGGGCGACGTCGGCGACGAACGCACGCTGGCGTTCTTCCTGTTCGGCGCGGATGCGCTCGGCGCGGTAGATTTCCGTCACGTCGCGGGCGGTGCCCCGGATGCCGGAAAACCGCCCGCTGTCCGGATCGAAAAACGGCAAACCGCTGGTCAGAAGGCGCCTTTGTTGGCCTTCAGCATCCTTGGCCACAAAGGCCACGTCACGGAACGGCTTGCGAATGTCGAGGGCAATATGATTGCCTGCGTCATCGACGAATTCGCCCAGTTCCTCGAACCGCTTGCCTTCAAGCTGAAGCGGCACATATCCCATGACTTCAAAGGCATGTTCAGACACATAGGCAAGGCGAAAATCCGCATCCGTCTCCCACACCAGGTCCGAGACCAGGCGGGTGACGTCTTCCAGTCGTGTCAGAGCTTCGGCCGCGCGTGTTTCGGGGTCAGCGGATAGTGAAGGCCAGCTGCGCGGTTTACGCTCACGCATTTCGCCGGGTAGCCGACTGAATCTGGCGGATCGCCGCCAGATAGCCCGTATTCCGGCGCCACGTCTTCAGCACACCCGCGGCGGCCTCGCGACTCATATCCTCATAGATCCAGATTACGTCCGCCAAGGCTTCGTCGATGCGGTCGCTGCGACGCGCGCGAACCAACTGCGAATAACGGAAAATCTGGGCGAACTCGTCCTTGGTCAAACCCACCGCCTTGCAGCAGATCGCCATGCCCTCGCCGCCCGGCTCAAACAGAATGCGCTTGGCCAAATACTCACGGATGCCCGTGAGGCGTGAGAACAAGGCCAGAAACAGCGACACCTCGCCCTGGCTCAGGGCGGTAATCAGCATTTCCGGCGTGACCAGCCCCTCGCGGTCCAGGTTGGCCGCCAATTCATTGGCCTTCAGCCCGTTTGCGTGATCGGGCTGCACCCCGCCTTCCTGGGAGGCGATCCGTTCCAGAAGGTCATCGATCACCGACTGGTCGAGCTTGAAGTTCTCCAGGATGAATTCGCGTAGTGCCGCCGTCACCCATAGGAACATGCGCTGCGCCAGTTCAGGGCGCAGTTCCTCACGATGCAGAATGGGTTCCTGGAAGGTATCGACGCGCTTCGACTGTTCCACCAGGTATTCCATGGTGCTTTGCGAAATTTTCGCGTTCTCGTTCTTGAGCAAGGTCACAACCACGCGCTCGTTACCTGTCTCGACCAGCGCCTGGGACACGGCTTCGCTGATGTTCTGACGGATGGCGACAGCAAGCTGATGTTCCAGCGTGCGATGGCGGATGATCTCGATCAGATCGGAATCCTTGAGCAAACCGGATTCCGTTAAAACCGGATAGGCGACCTCAATCTCGTCATTGGCGAGGATGCGGATCAGGTCCTCGGGCACGTCGCCCAATCCCGCCAACTGTTGGGCAACCCCCCGGCGCACGGACATCTCGATCTCGCGCACGACGCTGCGCAGAATGCCGAACATCAAGGCCCGTTCACGGTCCGTCAGGGCATCACCCTTGTTTTCGAACAGATCCATGATTGTTTCGGTCAATTTCGCGCGGCCCATGGTCGATTTTTCGCGCGCGAGATTCAGAAGAAACTCGTGATCTACCGTCGGTTCGCCGTTTTCTTTGTTTTCGTTCATTTCACGATCAAGTCGTTAATTGTTAAGTGAGCCTTCGGACAGCAAATAGCCCACACCGCGAAGAGTATGAACGCTGACACTCGCCCCGTTTTTGGTAAGTCGCTTGCGCAGTCTGGAAACATGGACCTCCACAGAATTCGACGACACCTCCTCGTCAAAACCGTAAATCTTGTCTTCCAGAACCGATTTGGGAACGACACGCCCATATCGTCGCATAAGTTGTTCTAGCACGCCCATCTCGCGCCGAGAAATGGATATGGGCTGGTCGTTGACCCGCACTTCCCGCGCCGTGGTGTCGAACGACACGTTGCCCGCCGTCATGACCAGTCCAAGAACCCCGCCGGGCCGACGCAGAAGGGCACGGATGCGGGCAATCAGTTCCTCCATTTCGAAGGGCTTCAGCAGGTAATCATCGGCGCCGGTGTTCAAGCCCTTGACGCGGTCGTCCAGGCCATCGCGGGCGGTCAAAATCAGGACGGGAACCACATTCCCTTGTTCCCGCCACTGCTTGAGCAAGGTCAGGCCATCCGTGTCCGGAAGGCCAAGATCAAGAATGATCGCATCGTATTGAACGCTGGCCACGGCGGCGTCGGCGCCAGCGCCGGAATCCACCATATCGACGGCAAAGGCCTGATTTTCAAGACCCACCTTGATGGATTCAGCGAACCGATTGTGATCTTCGACTAGGAGTAGGCGCATGGTCTTCAGGTCTCTGTTACGGAAGGTATTTGGCACCGACCGTCTTGTTTCAGCAACCATGCATCCCCCATGCCAAGTCGCCATTCCGGAAACGTCGAATACCCCCCAAGTGATATGCAATTTTGCATACAATGCAATGTTTGATTGTCGTTCCGTATGAAACTCACCTAAGAACCCTCGGATGCGGTTGCGTAGCGGCAACGGACGGAACAATCCCGCACGAAGCGATTGAGGGCGCACCTCCCCGACCGGGCCGCCTGGGATACAGTTTAAGACTATTCCTCAAAGAGTTCATCCGCCGATTGATCTTTGGTGAAGCCAAGCGCTTTCCAGGTCTCGGCCATATGCGGCGGCAACGGCGCGACGACGTCGATCACACGGCCCGAAGGGTGCTTGATGACGATACGCCGGGCGTGCAGCTGTAGCGTACGGATTTTCACCGGCAGGTCTGGGAAAGCTTCCGCACCGCCATATTTTCCGTCACCCAGGATCGGTGTTTCCATGGCCAGGGCATGGGCGCGAAGCTGGTGCGTGCGGCCCGTCACGGGTTCCATGGCCAGCCAGGCCGCCGCCTTGCGGCCGACGCGGTCGACGATGCGATAGAGCGTTTCCGCCCGCTTGGCGTCCTCGGCATCGGCATCCATCTTTTCCTGCCCACCGGCGCCGCGCTTTTTGCCCAGCTTCAGGCGGATACGTCCCTGGGCAATTCCCGGCACGCCCGCGACAGCCGCCCAATAGAGCTTGCGGATGGTCTTGCGGCGGAACCCTTCGGTCACCCAGCGCGCGGCGGCGCGGGTGCGCGCCAGAACCAGAACGCCCGAGGTATCCTTGTCCAGACGATGGGTCAGGCGTGGCCGTTCCGCCGCATCAAAGCGCAGCCCGTCAAGCATGGCATCCAGATGATGGCTGAGCCCCGATCCACCCTGCACGGCCAGGCCGGCCGGCTTGTCCAATACCAGAATTTCGTCATCACGGTAAATCACGCGGGCTTGCAGGTCCTTGATCTCGCCGGCGGAAATCTTGGGTGCCGGCTTTGGCGGCGGTGTCGTCGCGGTCGACGCGCGATTTCTGACCCCCTCGCCACCCGGCCGCAGGCTTGGCGGCAGCCGGACCTCCTGGCCTGCTTCCAAACGCGTCCCCGTCTTGGCGCGGTGGCCGTCAATTCTGATCTGCCCGGTGCGCAACAGCTTCTGGACCTGCCCGAACGGCAGGGCGGGGAGATGCTGTTTCAGCCAGCGATCGAGACGCAGGCCGTCTTCGTCAGCCGAGACGATCTGACCCTTGACGTCGGGTGGCGGCGTATCGGCCATCACAGAACCTGACGCAACATGGCCATCCCGGCCCAAAAGCCGAAAATGCAGAGCACGACCGAACCGCCGATATAGAGGGCCGCAGCCCCGATTTGCCCGCGATCGATCAAGGTATAGGAATCCAGAGAGAACGTGGAAAAGGTCGTGAAGGCGCCCAACATGCCGACCACCAGGAAGGCCCGCATTTCCGGCGGCGGCGACCAGTACAGGGCGCTGATTTCGATCAGCGCGCCCAGAACGAAAGAACCCACGAGGTTGACCGTGAAGGTGCCCCAGGGAAATCCATGGCCCAACTGGCTGCCCACGGCGTTCATCACCAGGAACCGCCCGACAGCGCCCACGGCGCCACCCATGGCCACGGCAAACAGCATCTTCATCACAGGTTCCCCGTCATCATTCCGGTCCTTGCCCCCGTTCGGCGCTCAATCTACTCCGAAGATGAACCGCCGTCGTCCCCCTTGGTTCGCTGGCGCCGTAACTTGTCCCAATAGGCCAGGCGCTTGGTGATCTCGCGCTCGAACCCGCGGTCGCGCGGTGAATACAGCCGCGTACGCGCCATGCCGTCGGGGAAATAGTTCTGTCCGGAAAAACCGTCCTCGGTATCGTGGTCATAGGCGTAGTCCTTGCCGTAGTCCAGGTCCTTCATCAGCTTGGTCGGCGCGTTGAGGATATGTTTCGGCGGCATTAGGGATCCGGTTTCCCGCGCCATGCGGCGGGCAGCCTTCTCGGCCTTGTAGAGGGCGTTGGATTTCGGCGCGGTGGCCAGATAGGCAACCGCCTGAACCAGGGCCAGTTCGCCCTCGGGCGAGCCCAGGCGCTCATAGGTGTCCCAGGCGGCCAGGGCCTGCGGCAAGGCCTGGGGATCAGCCAAGCCGATATCCTCGGATGCGAATCGAACCAGCCGGCGGGCGACGTAGAGCGGATCCTCCCCCCCTTCGAGCATGCGCGCGAACCAGTACAGCGCCGCATCAACATCCGAGCCGCGCAGCGACTTGTGCAGCGCCGAGATCAGGTTGTAATGGCTTTCCTGTCCCTTGTCATAAAGCGGCATGCGCTTCTGCACGGCGGCCGCCAGACCGGCGGGATCGAGCGGCGCCGTCAGCCCCATGGCGTCCAGGTTCTCGACCATGTTCAACAGATAGCGCCCGTCACCGTCGGCCATGGCGGCCATCGCCTGACGGGCGTCGGCATCCAGCGGCAGCGGATGGCCCAGTTCCGCTTCGGCTCGAACCATCAATTCCTCAAGTGCCGTCGAGTCCAGGCGATTCAAAACCAACACCTGGGCGCGCGACAGCAAGGCCGGGTTCAGTTCGAACGACGGGTTTTCCGTGGTCGCGCCGATCAGCACCACCGTACCGTCCTCCACATAGGGCAGGAAACCGTCCTGCTGGGCCCGGTTGAAGCGATGAATCTCGTCGATGAACAGCAGGGTCCCCTGCCCCATCCTGCGCCGTTCCTTGGCCCGATCGAACACCTTACGCAGGTCGGCGACACCGGAAAACACCGCCGACAGGGGCTCGAAATGCAGCGAGACGTGATCGGCCAGAAGCCGCGCCAGGGTCGTCTTGCCCGTGCCGGGCGGCCCCCAGAACACGATGGAGGTCAGTTTTCCCGCCTTGACCGCGCGGCCGATGAAACCGTCGGGGCCGGTCAGATGGGTCTGGCCGACGACATCGGCGATGGTCTTTGGCCGCAGGCGGTCAGCCAGCGGACGCGGTGATTGGCTTTCGAAAAGCGTGCTCACCCTTCGAACCGCTCGGTGATCTCGCGGCCCTGGCGTTCGATGGTGATTTCCCAGGACGGCGCCTGCTTTGAAAACACGGTCAGCGCGTCGCGCACCAAGCCGATGTCGTTGCCGTTGACCCGTTTCACGAAATCGCCGGGGCGCAGGCCGATCTTGTCGGCCGGCGCGCCGCGCCGGACCTGCAGCACCATTACCCCCCGTTTGAAGGTATCGACGCCCAGTTCATCACCCAGCGCCGGCGACATGTTGACGACCACCGCCCCCGTCAGCGGGTGACGGCCGGCCAGTTCCGATCGGTTGCGGGCGGGGAATTCCACCGGCGCCTCGATTTCCAGCTTGAGCGCCTCCAGGCGGCCCTGACGCCAGATGCGCAGCGGCACGGTCTCACCCAGCGGCGTCGTCGCGACACGGAACTTGAGCGCCGTCGTATCCCGCACCTCATGGCCGTTGACGGCCAGGATGATATCGCCGCGCTTGATCCCCGCGCGGTCAGCGGCGGACGCCGGATAGACGTCCTCGATAATGACCCCGCCGGGCCGGTCGAGCCCCAGCGAGTTGGCGATATCCGCCGTCACCGGCCGGCCGGCAGCACCGATCCACGGCCGCACCAGCCGCCCGCCCTTGACCACGCCATTGACCACGGCACGCACCATGTTGGAGGGAATCGCGAAGCCGATGCCCAGGGAGCCCCCGGTCTTGGAATAGATCGCCGTGTTGATGCCGAGCAGGCGGCCGTCGAGCCCGACCAACGCGCCTCCCGAATTGCCCGGGTTGATGGCCGCGTCCGTCTGAATGAAAAAGTTCAAATCCGTCCCGGCGTTGGCCATCTGGGTCCGCGCCAGGGCCGAAACGATGCCGCTGGTCACCGTCTGCCCGACACCGAAGGGATTGCCGATGGCCAGCACGAGATCACCGACCTTGATCGAATCGGAGTCGGCAAGATCCAGGACAGGCAAGTCAGCGGGCGCTCCTTCCAGTCGCAGAACGGCGAGATCCGTGCGGTCGTCGGTGCCGATGATCTTGGCCTCATACTCACGGCGGTCGTGCAGAACGACCTTAATTTCGTCCGCCCCTTCGATGACGTGGTTGTTGGTGACGATCAGGCCGTCGGCCCGCACGATGACGCCCGATCCCAGGGAATTCTGCACACGTTCCCGCGGCTGCTGCCCAAATTTATCGCCCAGATTGGGGCCGAGAAAGCGCTGGAAAAAAGGGTCGTCGAACAGAGTCGTGCGGCGGCGTTGGACCTTTTTCGCCGTGAAGATGTTGACCACCGCGGGAGCGGCCTGTTCGACCACGGGGGCGTAGGACAGCATGACCTGGTCACGGTTGTCGGGGACCTCGCGGCCCGCGGATTGGGCATGGGCCTCCGGCGTGGCTAGGACGACACCCAGGCTGAGAACGGCACCAAGAACGGACGGGCGGGCCAGGATCGACATCATCGGCAAGGGAGGCTCCAGGATCAGGTGTGCGGGACGGTCGAAACCGTGTTCATAGCAGGATTTAGCCCATTTGTGGCGTGGTCAAGGCCTGCCCGCGCGAACGAGAGGCCGCAAAACGAAAAAGCGCGGCCGAAGCCGCGCTTTCCCAAATTCTCGGCTGAGCCGACGGCATCCCTATTCCAGGGCGTCCGCCGCTTCCATTTCCGCAGCGTGCCGGGCCTTATCTTCGGCGCCCTTGGCATCCGGGTCGCGGTCGACCAGTTCGATCACGGCCATCGGGGCCGCGTCGCCGTGGCGGAAACCCGCCTTCAGCACGCGGGTATAGCCGCCCGGGCGATCCTTGTAGCGCTCAGCCAGCGTGCCGAACAGCTTGGCCACGGCCGCATCGTCCTGCAGGAAGGACACGGCCTGGCGCCGCTGGTGCAGCGAGCCCTTCTTGCCCAGGGAGATCATGCGGTCGGCGAACCGGCGCAGTTCCTTGGCCTTGGGCAGGGTCGTGGTGATCTGTTCGTGGATGATCAGCGATGCCGCCATGTTGGAGAACATGGCCTTGCGATGGCTGGCGGTGCGGTTGAGTTTGCGGTATCCGCTGCGGTGTCTCATGTCAGGCTCCTTTTTTCAGTTATTCGCCCGGGCGTGCCATTTTACCCCCTGGGGCGCCCGGCCAGCCGATGATCGGATGGCCGGGGTGGTTCTTTAAGTCAGAACGGCGCGCCGGGGTTACCGGCTCGCCGCCGGATCAAAAGGGATCTTCCAGTTTCTTGGCCAGTTCCTCGATGTTCTCGGGCGGCCAGGCGGCAATTTCCATGCCCAGATGCAGACCCATGGAGGCCAGAACTTCCTTGATTTCGTTCAAGGACTTGCGGCCGAAGTTGGGCGTGCGCAGCATGTCGGCTTCGGTCTTCTGAACCAGATCGCCGATGTAAATGATGTTGTCGTTCTTCAGGCAGTTGGCCGAACGCACGGACAGTTCCAGTTCGTCGACCTTGCGCAGGAGATTCTTGTTGAACGGCAGGTCTTCCTGCTGCGCTTCCTCGCGGGCGTGTTCCGGCTCGTCGAAGTTGATGAACAACTGCAACTGGTCCTGCAGAATGCGGGCGGCGAGCGCCACCGCGTCTTCCGGCGTGACGGAACCGTTGGTCGTGACGACCAAGGACAGCTTGTCATGGTCGGTGACCTGGCCGACGCGGGTATTGTCGACCTTGTAGGCGACCTTGCGGACCGGCGAGTAAACGGCATCAATGGGGATCAGGCCGATCGGGCTGTCTTCGGCGCGGTGCTGGCTGGCCGGCACATAACCCTTCCCGGTTTCCACGGTCAGTTCCATGTTCAGCTTGCCGTCACGGTCCAGGTGGCACAGCACCAGGTCCGGATCCATGACTTCGATGTCCGCACCCGTATCAATCATGCCGGCAGTCACGATGCAGGGCCCATCGGCCTTCAGCGTCATCCGCTTCGGCCCCTGAGCCTGCATGCGCAGGCCCATGGACTTGATGTTGAGAACGATATCGGTCACGTCTTCGCGCACGCCGGGAATCGACGAGAATTCATGCAGCACACCGTCGATCTGGATCGACGTGACCGCGGCACCCTGCAGCGACGACAGCAGGATGCGCCGCAGCGCATTGCCCAGGGTCAGGCCGAAACCGCGTTCCAGCGGTTCGGCGACTATGGTCGCCTGGCGCAGCGGATCGACGCCCGGGTTGATGTCGAGCTTGTTCGGTTTAATAAGTTCTTGCCAATTTTTCTGAATCACGTCAGTGACCTCGCGTTCACTTGAACCATCGTCAGGGACCGTTGCCGGACGGCCCCCATTTCATTGTGTTCCCAAGCGGCGTAAGCGGCCTGCGGCCGGGAACCCGGGCAGCGGCCGATCGGAGCCCCTGATGGCCGTCTGCCCGCAGGAGGAACTAAACCCGGCGGCGTTTCCGCGGACGGCAACCGTTGTGCGGGATCGGCGTCACGTCACGAATGGCGGTGATGGTGAACCCGATCGCCTGCAAAGCCCGCAGGGCGGATTCACGACCTGAACCCGGCCCCTTGACCTCGACGTCGAGGGTCTTCATGCCGTGTTCCTGCGCCTTCTTGCCGGCGTCTTCACCAGCGACCTGCGCCGCATAGGGGGTCGATTTACGCGACCCCTTGAACCCCATGGAACCGGCCGATGACCAGGCAATGGCGTTGCCCTGCGCGTCGGAGATGGTAATCATGGTGTTGTTGAACGTGGAATTGATGTGCGCCACGCCGGAGGCGATGTTCTTACGCTCGCGGCGCCGCGGGCGGGCTGTTGCTGCCTTAGCCATAACTTAAAATCCTTGCCCTAGCCGTTATTTCTTCTTACCCGCGATGGCCTTGGCCGGGCCTTTGCGGGTGCGCGCGTTGGTATGGGTACGCTGTCCGCGCACGGGCAGGCCGCGACGATGGCGGAGACCGCGGTAACAGCCCAGATCCATCAAACGTTTGATGTTCATGGCCGTTTCGCGGCGGAGGTCGCCTTCGACCTGGAAGTCACGGTCGATGGTCTCACGAACCCGCGCGACCTCGTCTTCCGTCAGTTCATTGACGCGCCGGTCCAGGGGGATTCCGACACTGTCACAAATCTTCCGCGCGGACGTGCGGCCAATGCCATGAATATAGGTCAAGGCAATCACCACCCGTTTCGCCGTCGGAATATTAACACCCGCAATACGCGCCAAGGCTTTCGCTCCTCACGTTCGACAAAAAACTCAAGAGCAAGTCCCCGCTCCGTAGAATCACCGGACTTGCTCTAACTCGTTGTATTCAAGACAAAAACGTCGCAACGAACGGTTCCGTGCGTTCGAATTCGCCTGGAAATTTTCAAAATCCGCCGGGCCTGAAAAGAGGCGCGATTATAGGCACTTGCGCCCCCAAGTCAACCTGGGGCAAAGGCCTTTTTCACACCCCTCACGCCTGACCGATTACTCCTTTCAGCTGGGCCGTCACGGCGTCGATGTCGGCCATGCCGTCAACGTCGTACAGAAGCCCTTGGTCCTTGTAGTAAGCCAGGATCGGCGCGGTCTGGGCATGATAGGCGTCCAGTCGGTTCCGCACCGTTCCTTCGGTATCGTCGGCACGGCGGGTAAACTCCGTCGCACCGCATTTGTCGCACACGCCATCCTTGGCGGGCTTTTCGAACTCGTCGTGGTACCCCTTGCCGCATTTGGCGCAGGTGTAGCGACCGGTGATTCGCTTGACCATGGCGTCGTCGTCAACGGCCAGCTCGATCACGTGGTCGAGGCTCAATCCCTTGTCGGCGAGCATGGCGGCCAGGGCTTCGGCCTGCGGCACGGTGCGCGGAAAGCCGTCCAGAATGAACCCCTTCGCGCAATCGGCCTGCTCGATCCGGACGGCGATCATGTCGATGATCAGGTCGTCGGGGACCAGGTCACCACGGGCCATGATCTCTTTCGCCTTGTTGCCGAGGTCGCTGCCCGAGGCAACGGCGGCGCGCAGCATGTCACCTGTCGACAATTGAACA
>CAXAVJ010000064.1:0-20409 GCA_963972065.1 uncultured Rhodospirillaceae bacterium | reverse complement strand
CCCGCCTCGGCCCGCCGGCGTTCGGCGATCTCCTGGGTCAGTTCCACGGTGCGGTCGGCGACCATCTCTTCGAGCTTTTCAAGGTGGGCCTGAAGCGCCTTTTCCGCCCGGCGTTCATCGGTGATGTCGAGTATCGCCGTGCCGATGCCGGTGATCGCACCGGCACTATCACGGACCGGGAACTTGAACTGCCGCAAGACAATCGGCACGCCATCCTTCAAGCGGTTAAAGATCGTATCTGATTCGAATACCTGAACTTCGCCCGTCTTGATGACCTCCTGGTCGACCTTCTCGACAGTTATGGTCTGTTCGGGCGGCAACAGGTCCCGCGACGTCTTGCCGATGATCTGTTCGGGTTCGTACCCATGCCATTCCGCAAACTTGAGGTTACAGTGCTGATAGGCCCCGTTCTTATCCTTGAGCGACAACATGATCGGCACGTTGTCGGTAATCGCCACGAGCCGCGCCTGAGTTTCCTCCAGTGCACGCTGCGCCAGCTTCTGTTCCGTGATGTCCGTCATCGCCGTGCCGACGGCCATGATGTCGCCGTCGGCATCGTAGACCGGGAACTTGATCATGCGGAAGAGCGTCGGCTTGCCGTCGGGACGGCGCTGCAATTCGGATACCGATTCCTCGACGACGACCTCGCCGGTTTCGATGACCCGCTGGTCCAGCGCCTCGACGACCTTGGCCCGGCCGGGGCTCACAAGGTCGCCCGACCGCAGGCCGGAAATCGCGCGCACGTCGATGCCGTGCCACCGGGCAAAACCCGCGTTGCCCTCCATATAGCTCCCGTCCAGGTCCTTCAGGCTGAGCATGATGGGCACATTGTCGGTAATCGCGCGCAAGCGCGCGCGTGCGTCTTCCAGCGTCTTTTGCACCGCTATCTGCCCGGAGATATCGGTCCACAAAGTGGCGACAAGTTCGACATTGCCATCCCCATCATAGACCGGGAACTTAGACACCAGCGCCGACCGCTCGACACCGTCACGGCCGATACGGGTCGTCTCGCTGGTCAACGACCGCCCCTGTTCAAGGACCGCCCTGTCCTCGGCATGGATGGTGGCCAGGATCTCAGGCGAATTCAGGCCCAGTTCGTCGATCCGCTTGCCAAAGGCCTCCTCGGCCCGGACCCCGTAGTTCTGCTCATAGACCTTGTTGACGAATACGTAGCGGCAGTCCCTGTCCTTAAGCGACAGGGCACTGGGCAAGGCGTTGACGACACCGCTGAACCGCTGCTCGATGGACTGCCGGGCGCGTTCGGATTTCTGCTGTTCCTGACGGGCCATGATCAGCGACGTCAGGGCCGCAAGCGACCGCGCCAAGGACTGTTCTTCGAGTGTCCATTTCCGCGGATCACCCACATGCTCCAGGCACAAGACACCCTTCAATTCGTCGCCGACATGGATCACCGCATCGAGCATGGAGGTGATGCCGTGCTCGTCCAGATATTTCCCGGCGAATTCAGCGGTTCGAGGATCCGACCGGGCATCATGGGCGTCGATCACTTCGACCTGTTGCAAGGCCTTGAAATACTGCGGGAAGTAATCGTTCTCAAGAACCATTCCGCTGCTGTGGGCCGCCGACGCGGCCTGATATAGATCCAGGCATTCGATGTCGCTCATATCCGGGCGGGCACGCCACACGCTGACCCGTTCCACGCCCAGGGTTTCCGCCGCGACCTGGGTCAACAGAGAAAAAGCGTCCCCGGCATCGGGAGACGCCATCGCATCGCTGGCGACAATGCGGTCGAGCGCCTTGTGATAGCCTTTCAGGACACGTTCCCGGTCGAGGGCGTCGCGCTCCCACTTGTCGCGCTCGGTGATATCGACGCCGAGCGCGCCGACCCCGATCAATCTGCCGCCGTCGTCGGAAATAGGGAACTTGACGATCTCCAGGCGATGATGCGATCCGTCGGCGAATTGTCGGTCCTGCTCGCGGGTGATGATCTTACCGCTATCGGCGACATTTTTTTCCTGGGCCCGTGACGCCGCCCAGGCCTGTTCCCAGGCGGGAAAGCGCTCTTCATTGGAACTGCCCAGAATTTCATCGCCGTCAATACCGTAGCGTCGCGTGAATTCCTTGTTGATCAGCATGTAGCGTCCGTCGGGATCCTTCACGGTCAGGCCGTGGGGAAGGTGATCGACGATCGCGGATAACAGAACGTCCCGGCGCCGCAACTCCTCCTCGACAAGGGAGCGGTCCAACTCCGCGGCAACCCGGCCCGCGAAAAATTCGAAAGCCAGCTTGTGCAGATCTTCCAAAATCATCGGTTTCCCGGACATCGCCACCATCAGGCCGAGGCCCTGGCCGCGGGCGCCGTATAGCGGCACGCCGATGTACCCCTCAATGCCCTCTTCCTTCAGGTAGTGATCATCGGGGAACCTCTCCGCGACGCCACGGGGATAGACACAAAGCGTCGCTTCGCGTGCCACGGATTCACAAGGGCCGCCGGCAATGGGGTAGCTGAAGTTCGCGACCTGCTTTCCGTCAATGATCGCGATCGCGCTTTCCGCCGTCTTACCATCGTCGGTCAGACGAGAGATGAATATCCGATCAACGTTCAGTTCCCGCCACAAGGCTTCGGCGACCTGCTTGAGAAAATCCCGGCCGACGGACCTGGACGTGGCGCCGACGATGTTGCGGACCAGCTTCTCGATTACCTCGCCCTGAGAGGCTCGGCGGCCGGTACCACGGTATCCCACGAATTTTTCGCCGTCGAACACCGGCACACCGCTGATTGCGACGGGGAAAGTCGTCCCATCGGCGTCAGACATGATGAAGGTGATATCGCGAAAGGGTTCGTGCGCGCTTATGGCCTTGCGATAAGCGGCCCAGGTTGCGTCCTGGGCAACCGATCCGTGCAGTTCCTCCCGCGACTTTCCAATGCAGTCCTCGGGCCGCACTCCGACCAGGGAGATCACCTGATCGGAAACAAAGGTGAACCGGCCGTCAGCGTCCGTTTCCCAAAACCAATCGGCGCTGACGCGGGCGAAGTCGATAACGCGCGCATCCGCGCCCACGCTGCCGTTACCGAGTCCCTCGGCATGGCGTGTTTTCATCGACTCGTCCGATGGTGACCGTGGCATTCAGCCCCTCCCGGCAAGGCTCCCGTATCCCAGGATCACGCTTCCCAACGTGTTCCTGGAAAATGAACATGCTTTGATCTTTTCATTCGACGCGCGCCTCGGCAAGCCGGAAGGCCTTTTCCGGCGGCAGCGGATGGCTGAACAGGAACCCTTGCGCGGTCGTCACCCCGAGGTCCGTGAGAAATCGGGCCTGGTCATCGTTCTCCACGCCTGCGGCGACAACCTTCAGATCGAGAGCATTGGCCGCGCGCACGATCGCGGTGACGACTTCGCAGGCCTCGGGGTCGGACGGCAGATCGTCGACGAAGGACCGATCGATCTTGAGAATGCTCACCGGCAGACGCACCAAGCGTGACAATGACGCGTATCCCGCACCGAAATCCCCGACCGAAACTTTCACGCCGGCCGCCCGCAAGCCGGACATCATGGCGATGCCGCGGCTATGTTCACCGACGGACATGGCGTCCGTCAGTTCGAACTCGATCAGCGATGGCGGGATGTCATAGGCATTTATGACCTTGATGAAATCCTTCAATTCCCGCTGCATCAACTGGCTGGGCGGCACGTTGATCGAAATCGGCAGGGGGGACCGCCCGGCGTCGCGCTCAGCCTTGAGCAGCCGGCAGACCTCGTGCAAAACCCAATCCGTGAGCGGCACGATTAGGCCGCATTCCTCGGCCATGGGAATGAATTGTGCGGGTGGGAGAAGTCCGCGTTCCGGATGCCGCCAGCGGATCAGTGCCTCAAACCCGCGGCACCGCCCGCCGATCATGTCGATCTTGGGCTGAAGATCTAGGCTAAATCCGTCGTATTCAAAGGCATCACGAAGATCACGTTCCAATTGCAGCTTGGCGCTGGCCGCTTCGACCATCTGCACCGTGCATTCACGCACGGGGACACCCGATCTGCGGGCGTCATCCAGGGCCAGTTCGGCGCATCGGAAACAATGCCCGATGTTAACCGCCCCCGTGCCGACGTCGGCGGTGCCCATATTAACCCCGACATAGAAGTCCATGCCGTCCATCTCGAAGGGATGGTCAAAGCTGCTGACGATGGCGCCGGCGGTCATATCGGGAAGCGCCGGACCGATGCTTTGGGCATTGATCACGACAAAGGCGTTTTCCGAATAACGGGCGACAAGCCCCCGCGGACCAACCACCGCCTGGAGGCGCTTGGCCGCCTTTGCCGTTAGGCGCGACCATATGTGCCCGGCCACCGGCCCCTCGATATTGCGAGGCCTATTCAAACCGACGAGCATGATCGCGACGCCATCACCGGCCAGACCCGTGGCCTGCCGGAAGGCGTCTGCCCGCGACGAGAGGCCATCAACGGCCGGCACAGGCCGCGAAACATTCACCGGCGCCAAGCCTGGAAACGGGCATTCATCCAGGGTGCAGACCATCCGGCCCGGGGCGATCCCCATCATGCGACACAGCCCAATGGTCAACAGGCGGCCTTCGCGGTCGCGTATCACGATGCGGCGCGTCACCCCCTCTTCACAGCCTGTCAGGGTATCCTCCAGCAGGGACGAGATGACCGGCTCTGTCTCCACGCCGAGCAGATCGTGGAGGCGCATCAACTGGTTGCCCGAAACGCCGGCGAAAGGCAATTGTTCCAGCATTGCATCGGTCATCAGGAAGCATCCGTCGCGGTTGACGGTGAACAGGATGCCGGAATGGCCGGCTTGCTCCGGATGAATGTGGTTACTGACGTTCACGGGACATGCCCCCTTAATTGTTTTTATTTGTCCCGCCCGCGGCATCCAACGGGATCAGGCGACGTCCTGGGAAGGGTCCGCCGATGCCTTGTCGGGGGCTTGGGCATCGTCCTCATGCCAATAGTCACTGATCTCGCGTAATCGCCGGGCGGCATGGCGCAGGGCCCGCGTCTCCACATCCGACACCTTGAATCGGTAATCGTCCACCGATCCGGCGAGCTCCTCGATACCGTCCCGCAGATCATCAAGTTCAGCCTGAAAGCCCCCGACGTCGGCCTGCAACGCCTGATTTTTCTGATCCAAGGCGTCAACCGCGGCGCGCAGCCGATCCAGCGTCGATTCCTGACCGCAGATCTTATTGATACGTTGGGCGTCGTTGCCTGCAAATTTACGCGGCATCGCGCAGCACCTCATCCAGGGCGACTTCCAGGTCTCTGGTGCCGAACGGTTTGTGCAGAACCTTGGCGTTAGCCAAAACCGCGAACAGGTTTTCGTAAGGACGGATCACGCCCTTGTATCCGCCCGTCATGCCGAGCACCGGAATCTGGGAACCCAGCTTCTTCAACTCGGTCACCAGCTCGATCCCGTCAGCGCCGGGCATGAAGATATCGGTGATAATGGCGTCAACATCCTGATCGTGCAGGATGCTCAAGCAGCGGTGACCGTTTTCCGCGGCGATCACGGCATGGCCCAGCCGCTCCAGCAGTTGCACGACGAAGGCCCGGTGATCGGTGTCATCGTCGACGACGAGAATTCTTGCCATTTCGGCTTCCTTTTTTTGCGCGTCATCCTTACAGCGCCCGGATGCGAGGATGTTTTCCCATTTGTGATGGCCAAGACAGTACCTCGACCGGCCTGCGATTTCTGCTGACCGGGAGACGAGGGAGAGCGACACAAAAGTATGGGGTGGGGTAATACCTATACGCGCAGCGTCGGCAGGCCCGTCAGGGCATGCCTTGGCCGATTTTATGAACTCGGGCGGGTGTTTGGGGAGGCCCGGCGGCATGGCGCCCGGCCAAGGTTTTCCCTGGCCGGGCGCGTTACGGCGCTGATCGCCGCGGTTACGAGCCGTACTTGACGCTGCAGCCGTAGGGCCGGGTACCCTGCGGCTTGACCGGCTCGCCCGCCTTCATCTGGGCCAGCGCGTTGAGCACGTAATTCTGCGCCTTGGGAATGTCGGTGACGTCCGTCGACTTGATGCTGTCGATGGCGCCGTGATAGGCGAGCGTTCCCTTGGGATCGATGATGAACATGTGCGGCGTGGTGCGCGCGGCGTACTTGCGACCGATCTCGCCCGATGGGTCGAGCAGCACCGCTGACGGGCCGGCGTTGCGTGACTGGGTCAGGGCATCGGCCTGCGGACCGCTGACATTGCCTTGCTCACCGGGGGCCGAGGAAATCACCGACAGCCAGACGACACCGTCCTCGGTCGCCTTCTTCTGGGTCATCTGCATATTGCCGGATGAATAATGTTTCACCACGAAGGGGCAGTCGTGGTTGGTCCATTCCAGAATCACGGTCTTGCCCCGGTAGTCGGCGAGGTTGACCTTCTGGCCCTTGGTGTCCACCCCAGTGAAGGCCGGGGCCGGGCTGCCAACGGTGGGTTCGGCCATGGCCGGGGATGGCGCGGCAAACGCGGCGACGGCCAGAACTGACAGGGCGGAAAGAGCCGCAAAGCGGCGGCGGGTAAGGGTTTTCATGGTGCGAACTCCCTGCAATCTATGGGGTTATGATTGCCGGAATTCTACATAAACCGCGATTTTTCCGCGAGTGACATCTTCGTGTGCGGGGCCGAAAAGCTCTGCGGCGGGATCACGCGACCCGGTTCAGCAGCCGCGCGCGGATGGTGCCGGAAAGGTCGCGGATTTCCGCCAGGATCGCGTCGGCGTCGGGGACCGCCCCTTCGGCCTCCAAAACGACGTAGCCGATTTCGCCGTCGGTCTGGTAGGTCTGGGCGGCGATGTTGACGTCGTTGCGGGCGAACACCTCGTTCAGGCGCTGCAGTTCGCCCGGCAGGTTACGCTGAACCTGGATAAATCGGGTGCCGCCCTGGCGCGGCGACAGCTGGGCCTGCGGGAAGTTGACCGACCCTTCGGTCGAGCCGACGTCGGAATATTCGACCAACTTGCGCGCGACCTCTTCGCCGATGCGTTCTTGGGCTTCTTCCGTGGATCCGCCCACGTGCGGGGTCAGAATCACGTTGTCCAGACCCTGCAGGGGCGAGACAAAAGGATCGGAATTGGATGACGGTTCCTTGGGGAACACATCGACCGCGGCCCCGCCCAGGTGGCCGTCCTTCAGCGCGGCGGCCAGGGCCGGAATGTCGACCACCGTGCCGCGTGAATTGTTGATCAGGAAGGCACCCTTCTTCATGGCGCGGATTTCCGCTTCGCCGATCATATCCTTGGTGTCCGGCGTTTCCGGAACATGCAGGGTGACCACGTCCGATTGCTTCAACAGGTCTTCGAGATTGCGGGACGGCATGACGTTGCCATGGCGCAGCTTGTCCGTGCGGTCATGGTAAATGACCCGGAGCCCCATGGACTCGGCGATCACCGCAAGCTGGCTGCCGATATTGCCGTAGCCGATGATACCCAGCGTCTTGCCCCGCACTTCGCGTGACCCGGCGGCAGATTTGTCCCAATCGCCGGCATGGGCCGCCATTGACCGCGGGAAGGTCCGGCGGAACAGCATGACGATCTCGGCGATGGTCAGCTCGGCCACCGACCGGGTGTTGGAAAAGGGCGCGTTGAACACGGGAATCCCGTTGTTCCGCGCGGCATCCAGGTCGATCTGATTGGTCCCCACGGAAAAACAGCCCACAGCCATCAGGGCTGGCGCCGCGTCGATGACCTCTTTGGTCAGCTGCGTGCGTGAGCGGATGCCCAGGATCCGCACATCCTTCAGTTTTTCCTTGAGCGCGTCACCGTCCAGGGCCGTCTTCAGACGCTCGCCATTGGAATAACCCGCATCCTTGAAGATGGCGGAGGCCGTGGGCGAGATGCCTTCCAGCAGAAGGACCTTGATTTTTTCCTTGGGCAGGGACGGATTCTGGATTTTCGACATGGGATCTGCGGGCGGTTTATTGGGGGGGATGAACATGTTGCGGCGCAAAATGCCGGAGCCGGGCGGCCATGGCAAGCGATATCCCGCGTCCGGCTGGCGTCATCAAGCTTTCACCGAAAACTTGATATTCATCAAGGCGAACGAAATGTGCCGCCCCTATCCTGCCGTTCAATCAACGCGTCGGCGGCGTGCCGGTT
Organism: uncultured Rhodospirillaceae bacterium; assembly: GCA_963972065.1. Classification (GTDB taxonomy): domain Bacteria; phylum Pseudomonadota; class Alphaproteobacteria; order Rhodospirillales; family Casp-alpha2; genus UBA1479. The sequence goes on along the minus strand of CAXAVJ010000064.1, from coordinate 12,340 downwards.
TGTCGCCTTGCACGCGCAAAGCGCTGTCTGTACTGTCAGGTGAAAGGAGGAAGGCAATGACGTCTTCGGAAACCGATACCCGCAAGAATGAGCTGCGCGCCTTCCTGTTCCTGACCGTATTCCTGGCCCCGATCGTTTCTATCGCCCTGGTCGGCGGGTTGGGCTTTTCCATCTGGATTTATCAAATGTTCGCAGGACCGCCTGGGTCCTGACCTGGCCCCATGACAGCGGTTCCAACCACCGGCGGGAGGAATTCATGCTCGAAGGCAAGCAATCCATCATCTCACGTAGCCGTCGCGCGTTCATTCGCGGGCGCACGCCCCATGTCGCCAGCCTGCTGGTCCAAGCCTGGCCCGACGGCATTGCCGCGACCGAGGCCGCGCTCAACACCATCCCGGGCGTTGAAAGTCACGGGTCCGCCGGCCCCGGCAAGCTGATCGTGACCATCGATGTCGACGACGACACCGGCCTGGTCGAGGCCGTGAGCCGCATCGAGGCCGCCAAGGGCGTGATTACCGCGTCCCTGGTCTATCACCAGATGGACGAAGGAGACGCCTCATGAGCGGACCGAAGCTGACCCGGCGGGAATACATGAAGGCGCAGGCCGTGGCCGCCGCGATGGCGGCGGCCGGGCTGCCGGTTTCCGCCCTGGCCTCCAACCTGCCGACCGCGGCCCAGGCGACCGAATTGCGATGGTCCAAGGCCGCCTGCCGGTTCTGCGGCACGGGCTGTTCCGTCATGGTCGGGGTCAAGGACGGCCGCGTGGTGGCGACCCACGGCGACGCCAAATCCGAGGTCAACCGCGGTCTCAACTGCGTGAAGGGCTATTTCCTGTCGAAGATCATGTACGGCGAGGACCGCCTGACACGACCGCTTCTGCGCATGAAGGACGGCAAGTTCGACAAGAACGGCGACTTTACGCCGATCACCTGGGACCAAGCGTTCGACATCATGGCCGAGAAATGGAAGGCCGCCATCGCCAAGACCAAGGACACGGAGGAAATGCCGCCGGTTGGCATGTTCGGGTCCGGCCAATGGACCGTTTGGGAAGGATACGCCGCATCGAAGCTGATGAAGGCCGGATTCCGCTCCAACCACATCGACCCCAATGCGCGGCATTGCATGGCGTCGGCCGTCGGTGGGTTCATGCGCACCTTCGGCATGGACGAGCCCATGGGCTGCTACGACGACATGGAGAACGCCGACGCGATCGTGCTGTGGGGCTCCAACATGGCGGAAATGCATCCGATCCTGTGGACCCGGGTGACCGACCGCCGCCTCAGCGCGCCGCACGTCAAGGTCGCCGTGCTGTCGACCTTCGAGCACCGCAGCTTCGACCTTGCCGACATCCCCATGGTGTTCACCCCGCAGACGGACCTGGCGATCCTCAATTTCATCGCCAAGCACATCATTGAAACCGGCCGGGTGAACAAGGAATTCATCGGCAAGCACGTGAACTTCCGCCTGGGCAATCCCGATATCGGCTACGGCCTGCGCCCAGAACATCCGCTTGAGAAGAGCGCCAAGAACGCCAAGGACGCCAATGGGTCGAAAGCCATGTCCTTCGACGAATACGCCAAGTTCGTCGCCGCCTACGATGTGGACAGCGTGTCCAAACTGTCGGGCGTGCCCAAGGACAAGCTGATCGAACTGGCCGAGCTTTACGCCGACCCGAAGACCAAGGTCACCTCGTTCTGGACCATGGGCTTCAACCAGCATACCCGGGGCGTGTGGGCCAACAATCTGGTCTACAACATCCACCTTCTGACCGGAAAAATCTCCGAACCCGGCAACAGCCCGTTTTCCCTGACCGGGCAGCCGTCGGCCTGCGGCACGGCGCGCGAAGTCGGCACCTTTTCCCACCGCCTGCCCGCCGACTTGGTCGTCGCCAAGAAGGAACACCGCGACTTTGCGGAAAAGATCTGGAAGCTGCCGGAAGGCACGATCCCCGGCAAAAACGGCTATCACGCCGTGGTCCAGAACCGGATGCTCAAGGACGGCAAGCTCAATTGTTACTGGGTTCAGTGCAACAACAACATGCAGGCCGCCGCCAACATCAATGAGGAAGGCCTGCCCGGCTATCGCAACCCGGACAATTTCATCGTCGTGTCCGACGCCTATCCGACCGTGACCGCCCAGGCCGCAGACCTGATCCTGCCGACCGCCATGTGGGTGGAAAAGGAAGGGGCCTACGGCAACGCCGAACGGCGCACCCAGTTCTGGTATCAGCAGGTCAAGGCGCCGGGCGAAGCGCGATCCGACCTATGGCAACTGGTCGAATTCTCCAAGCGGTTCAAGGTCGAGGACGTCTGGCCCGCCAAGCTGATCGCCAAGCAGCCGGACCTGAAGGGCAAGACGCTTTATGACGTGCTGTTCCGGAACGGCAACGTCGATAAGTTTCCGCTCGGCCATGCCAGCCTGGAATTCGACAACGACGAGTCCAAGCATTTCGGGTTTTATCTGCAAAAGGGCCTGTTCGAGGAATATGCGACTTTCGGTCGCGGCCACGGCCACGACCTGGCACCCTTCGACACCTACCATCAGGTGCGCGGCCTGCGCTGGCCCGTGGTCGACGGCAAGGAAACCAAGTGGCGCTATCGTGAAGGTACGGACCCTTACGTGAAAGCCGGCAAGGGGGTCGAGTTTTACGGCAAACCCGATGGGCGGGCCTGGATTTTCGCCCTGCCCTACGAGCCGGCGGCGGAAAGCCCGGACAAGGAATACGATCTGTGGCTGTCCACGGGGCGGGTGCTGGAGCACTGGCATTCCGGATCGATGACCCAGCGCGTGCCCGAATTGTACAAGGCGGTACCCGATGCCAAGGTGTTCATGCACCCGGACGACGCCAAGGCCCGCGGGCTCAGGCGCGGCGACGACGTGCGGGTGATATCGCGGCGCGGTGAAATCCGCACCCGGGTCGAAACCCGGGGCCGCAACAAGCCGCCCATGGGCTTGGTCTTCGTGCCCTGGTTCGACGCCAGCCAGCTGATCAACAAGGTCACCCTGGACGCCACGGACCCCATCTCCAAACAGACGGATTACAAAAAATGCGCCATCAAGATCGTCAAGGCCTGAGCGCCCGCGCCGTCCTGCTGGCCTGTGCCGCCGTCCTGGCGACGGCCCTTGCCGCCGGCTCCGTCATTGCCGCCGATACCACGGCGACCTTGCGCAAGGACGGCATCAGCAGCCAGAAAGCACCGCCGCCGATCGCCCGGGTAGAAAACCGGGACCTCAAGCGGGCGCGGAACTATCCAGAACAACCGCCGACCATTCCGCATCAGATCCGCGACTATCAGATCGACCGCAACGTCAACAAATGCCTGACCTGCCACTCACGCACGGCGGTCGAACAGTCCCAGGCGCCCATGGTCAGCGTCACCCATTTCATGGACCGCGACGGGCAGGTGCGGGGGGCGGTGTCGCCGCGCCGGTATTTCTGCCTGCAATGCCACGTGCCGCAGACCGACGCCAAGCCCCTGGTCGGCAATACCTTCACGGATGTCGATGCGGTCATCCAGGAAGCCGTCCCGGGCCGCAAGGAGAATTAAGCCGTGGCCCTTCGCGACAGCATCATCACCCTGTGGAAGACCCTGACGGGTCCGGCCAGGCATTTTTCTCTGGGCTTCCTGACCTTCGGCGGGTTCATCGCCGGGATCGTGTTCTGGGGCGGGTTCAACACCGCGCTGGAACTGACGAACACGGAAACCTTCTGCATTTCCTGCCATGAAATGCGCGACAACGTGTATGCGGAGCTGAAATCGACCATCCACTACACCAATCGATCCGGCGTGCGCGCGACCTGCCCGGACTGCCACGTCCCGCACCAATGGACGGACAAGATCGCGCGCAAGATGCAGGCCTCGAAAGAGGTTTGGGGCAAGATTTTCGGCACCATCTCGACTCGCGACAAGTTCCTTGAAAAGCGGTTGGAGTTGGCCGGACACGAGTGGGAGCGCCTGAAGGCCAACGATTCCCTGGAATGCCGCAACTGCCACAACTTCGAATTCATGGATTTCACGGCGCAGAGCAAGCGCGCCGCCGACCACCACGCACGGTTCCTCGCCAACAAGGAAAAGACCTGCATCGATTGCCACAAGGGCATCGCCCACCGCCTGCCGGACATGGCGGGCATCGCAAAGTGACGAAGTCGGGCCGAAATTAAGGCGCGGACCGCCGCCGCGATCTTTTCCCCGCCACGGTTCCAGCGCAGAATGGCGCCTCCGCAAACGAAACGGAGGACCCGCCATGTCCGCGTCGCCATCCGCAGAAGCCCAGCTGTCAGAAATCCTGTCTCCCGAACGGGGCGCCGTCGTCACGGGAGCCGCCAGCGGCATCGGCCTTGCCGCCGCCAAACGCTTTGCGGCGCTGGGCATGCATGTCTGCCTGGCCGATCTGGACGAAACCGCCCTGGATACGGCCCATGAGGAGGTCCGCGCCACCGCCCAGGCCGGACGTGTCATGTCCATGGCCGTGGATGTTGCCGACCCGGATGCCGTCGCGGCACTGAGGGACCGGGTGCTGGACACCTTCGGCGGCGTCGCGCTGTTGATGAACAACGCCGTCGCCCGGCACACGGGCGGCTGCCTGGACGAGCCGGACAACTGGCGCAAAACGCTGGACGTCGGTCTGTTCGGGGTGATCAACGGCTGTCAGGCCTTCGCCCCGGACATGATCGCGGCGGGGGCACCGGCGATGATCATCAACGTCGGCTCCAAGCAGGGCATCACCAATCCGCCCGGCCGTCCCCATTACAACGTCGCCAAGGCCGCCGTGAAGGCCTACACGGAGTTGTTGCAGCACGAATTGCGGGGCGGCAACGGCGCCGCCGTCAGCGCCCATCTGCTGATCCCCGGCATGACCACGACGGGCGGCCGCGACCACCGCCCCGGCGCCTGGTGGCCGGATCAGGTGGTTGATTTCATGCTGGCGGCCCTGGAGCAGGGCGATTTCTACATCCTCTGTCCCGACGGCGAGGTGACGCCGGAAATGGATGCCAAGCGTATCCTCTGGGCAGCCCGCGACATCACCGACAACCGCCCGCCCCTGACCCGCTGGCACCCGGATTTCAAGACCGCTTTCGACACCTTCGAGCCCTGAACGACAGTTTCGCCGGCGCCTAACCCCGCCCGATCCAGGGCATCTTGGTCGCCTGGATGGTGAGGAATTGAATGTTCGTATCCATGGGCAGGTTGGCCATCATAACGACGGCCTCGCCGACATGTTCGGACGGCATGCGGGGTTCCATCTTCAAGGTGCCGTCGGATTGTTTCACGCCGTGGCCCTGGGCCATGCGTTCGGTCATGGGCGACACGGCATTGCCGATGTCGATCTGGCTGACCGCGATGTCGTACTTGCGCCCGTCCAGGGCCGCCGTCTTGGTCAAGCCCGTGACCGCGTGCTTGGTCGCCGTATAGGGGATGGAATCGGGCCGCGGCGCGTGGGCCGAGATCGATCCGTTGTTGATGATCCGCCCACCCATGGGCGATTGCGCCTTCATCACGCGGAAGGCTTCCTGAATGCACAGGAACACGCCGGTCAGGTTGACGTCGATGACGCGCTTCCAGTCCTCAACCTTCAAATCCTCGAGCAAAATTCCAGGCGCGTTGGCGCCCGCGTTATTGAAGATTACGTCGACCCGGCCGTGGGCGTCCGTGGTGACCTTGAACATGGCCTTGATCGCGTCGGGGTCGGTCACGTCCGTGGGCTGAACCAGGGCCCGGCTGCCGGCATCACCCGCAAGGGCCTTGGTTTCCTCCAGCATGTCGGCGCGGCGGCCGGCCAGGGTCACCGAATAGCCGTCGGCGAGCAGCGCCAGGGCCGCCGCCCGGCCAACGCCGGTGCCGGCGCCGGTGACGATGGCGACCTTGGATGCGGGAACATGGGATTGCGGGCTCATGGAATGTCTCCTTGATGCAGATCTTGATGCAGATCATTTTTTGGGATGTGATAGATTTATAAACTACCGCCCACCGACGAACAGAGAGATTCGACACCATGACCTACTCACTCGATGCCTTCGCCAAGGATCTGAAACAGGTACTGACCCAGGGGCAGAGCCCCGTTCAGCTTGAGGAAAGCCGCAAGCTGGTGGAAAAGGCGCTGAAGGACCCTGAATTCGTCGAAGCCAATCTGGGCGAAACCGCCGAGGGTGAGCGCAAGATCGTTTATGAGGACCCGGATCTGGGATTCTGCATCCTGACCCATGTGTACAAGGGCGCCAAAACCGGCAACCCGCACGATCACGGCCCGTCCTGGGCTATTTACGGCCAGGCCTTCGGCGAAACCAAGATGACGGAATACGACATCGTCGAGCCGCCCCAAGGCGACAAACCCGGCAAGGTCAAGGAGCGTGAGAGCTATAAGATGGTCCCGGGCGATGCCCGCGTGTATCAGGTCGGCGACGTGCACTGCCCGGAACGGCAAAGCGAAACACGCCTGATCCGCATCGAGGGCATGAACATGATCGGCGTCAAGCGCACGCCCCTGGTGCCGGCCTAAATCGGGCCCGGCGGCCTAGCGGTCGCTCGACTGGATTCCCTGAAGCTTTTCCAGGCTGTCCGACGTCAGCTGCAACGACACGTTGCCGACGGCGGAACGGATGATCAGATCGACGAACCACACGCCGGGCGTCAATTCCTGCGGCGTGCCGATGTCGATGCCGACGACGTCCTCGATATCGATGGACAGGTTCTTGTTGTCGTGAAACGAGATGGCGGCGACGGTTTTCTTGGTTTCGGCGCTTGTCATGGGCGGGTCCTCGGGTCACTTGTGCGGCGGTCGGCGAACCAATAGGAGCAGCCGACAGCTTGCCTGCACCGCGCCGCCGCCGCAACCCGACAATGGCGTAAAAATTACGGTATTCGCTGCGCCAAATCCGGCAGTCAGCCGAGAACGGCCTGGGCCAGCATCCCGGCCAACAGCGACCCGGTCAGCCCAAGCGCAATGTACCACAGGAAGGTTCCCCGCTTGACCAGGGCCCAGACAGCCATGGCGGCCGGGATCGAGGTAACACCGCCGGCGATCATGAAGGCCATGGCCGGGCCCGGCGCCATGCCCAAATCCATCAACCCGTCGATGGTGGGAATCGCCGCGAAGCCGTTGAGATAGGCCGGCACGCCGACCATCACGGCGGCGGGAATGGTCCACCATTCACCACCGCCGAGCCAGCGCCCGACCTGATCGGCGGGGATATAGGTGACCATCAGGCTTTCGATCAGGAACGCCAAGGTCAGCCATTTGAACAGGAACCAGCCGATCATCCGGCTTTCGTCGCGGAACAGGGTCATGCGGTCCCGGTCGCGCCAGAAACCCCATTCCACAGGAGCGCCCTCAAGTGCCTTCTTGCGCGCCCCGCAGCACGACGTGACCGCTCCTTTCAAGGGATCGGCAAAGGCCCCCCGGGCGACTAGAACGTGCGTGCCATAGCCCGCCCCCAGGCCCATGATCACCGCAGCGGCAGCCTTGAACACCGTGAACGGCAGACCGAACACGGCCGCCATCAGGATGAAGATTTGCGGATCCATGAGCGGCGAGGCGATCCAGAACGCCATGACCGGTGCCAGCGGCACCCCGGCCGCCAAAAGTCCGGCGATGATCGGCACGACCCCGCAGGAACAGAAGGGTGAAAAGGCGCCGAACAGCGCCGCCAGGAAGATCGCCGTCATGGGCCGGCTGGTGAAGGCGCGGGCGATCTGGCGATCCAGGCCCGTGGCCTTGGTCCAGGCGGCGGCCAGCACCGACATCAGAAAGAACGGGGCGATGAAGCCGTAGGCATCCGCCACGAACAGGATGCTCGCGCCGGCCTGGTCCCGGTTGAGCACCGCCAAAATGAAAATCACCGCCAAAATGACCGCAAGGACGCGGTCGATCCGCTTCACGCGGTCCAGCAATCCCGGTCGGGGGGGAGATGCGGGCGTATCGGCGGGCGTTTGCAGGGGCGGGGTGAAAATTGTTTCGCTCATCGCAGGTCTCTTGTCATCAAGGGGTGGCGATCTTGGCCGCCGGCGCGACACAGGTCGCCGTGACGCCGGTGCAGCATTCGTCGGCCAGGAAGCCGATCAGGCCGTGCATGGCGGCGAAATTGGCGCGGCAGCGCAGGGTCCGGCCCTCCCGCGACTGATCGACCAACCCCGCCCAGACCAGGCGGGACACGTGGTGTGACAGGGTCGAGCCGGGAATCTTCAGATGTTCCTGAATGTCACCGACCGACAGGCCGTCCGCCCCCGCCTTAACCAGAAGGCGGAAGGCAAGAAGCCGATGCGGGTTGCCCAGTTCGGCAAGCTGTCGGGCGGCAAGGTCTGTATCCATGGTGCCTAGATTAGGTATGATGAGCGAAATTTTCAACGATATTTCTAGAATTATCGAATTATTTTTCGCACTTCTGCACCCAATATTCCATCATTCGTCCATGCCGAGTATTTCTGGTTCTATATCTTATGTCCGGTGTATCCGGACAGGCGGAACTGGCACAATGATTGCGTCTGAATTGACAGAAATTTCATTCTGACAAGGCAACTTGGTGAACACATCCGTGGGTAACTCCGTCCGCATCAAATCGACGTTTCTTGAGGCGGGAAATAATCTTCCGACCTTCCATCGTGAGGTTCTGGATTATTGGCGACGCCTGCGCGGCGACAGGGCGGCGCCGGCGCTGTCTGAGTTCGACCTGGACGCGCTGAACCCGGAAACCGTCCGCTTCATGAATATCACCGATATAACGCCGGAACCGCTTGCCTCGGTCTATCGCTTCTGGGGGGCCGGGCTGACCCAGGCGTTCGGCGCCGATTACACGGACCGCTCCCCCATCGAGGTGCCGCCCAAGGCCATCGGCCTGAGTGCGCGCGGCGGCTGCGGCCGGTTGACGCACGAGATGACCCCCCATTGCGAAGTCAAACAGTTCGAGACCCTTGCCGGATACCGGGGCCGCGCGGTGATCCTGCGCCTGCCCTGTTCCAACGACGGCGTTACGGTTGCCAACGGCATCGGCGTGTTCAAGTTCGAGCACGTCAACCCGGACGCCAGCCTGAGCGCCTTCTTCGACGAAGTCTTCGGCCCGCTCGACGCCGTCTCGACCGCCTAACCGTCCCCGCACAATTCGATTTTGGATCAGGCCGCCGTCGCCCGGCCCTTCAAGAACGGCCGATCGCCGCCCGCCGTCGTGCGGTGCATGCGCCGGGGCATGTTTTCGTCGTAATCGCGCACGGCGTAATGCATGGTCGCGCGGTTGTCCCACATCACCAGATCGCCTTCCTGCCAGCGGTGGCGGTAGACGTTTTCCGGCTGCGTCGCATGGGTCATCAGGTAATCCAGCAACGGCCGGCTTTCTTCCATCGTCATGTCCACGAAGTTCGTGGTGAAGAAGGTGTTGACGTAAAGCGCGTCACGCCCGGTTCCCGGATGCGTGCGCACCACCGGATGGCGGAACGACGCGAGATTTGCCGGAATCTGCGGTGAATCCGTATCCGGTTCGGCCAAGTTGCGGCGCCGGATGGCGTCGGGTGAATGCATGGCGTCAAGCCCGCGCAGCATGTCCTGCAAGGCCGGCGACAAGGTCTCCAAAGCCCGGTACATGTTGCAAAACAGGGTATCGCCCCGGCCTTCGGGCACGATCCGCGCATGCAGCAGCGACAGGGCCGGCGGTTCTTCCGAGGCGGAGATGTCGGAATGCCAGAAATCGTTGCGGGCACCCCGGCGGCCCGGCTTGGTTTCCAGCACGATGACCTCGGGGTGTTCGTTATTCACACCGGCGCGGGAACCGTAGGGGTGCGGTTCCGCCGGCCCGAAACGTTGAGAAAACCGGCTTTGTTCCGCGGGCGTCAGGTCCTGGCCGGCAAACACCAGCACCAAATATTCATGCAGCGCGTCGGTCACGGCGGCAAAGGTTTCGGCGTCGAGGTCTTCGGACAGATTGACGCCGCTGATCCGGGCACCCATGGCACCGGTCAAAGATTGAATTTGGAAAGGATAGTCGCGGCTCATTTAGAGGCCTCCCATGCTTGAACCGATACGGCCCGTTATTTGTTTTTATGGGTGGGCCGGTTGATCTCCGCCCGGCGCAGCATCCGGGCGACGGCATCATTCTTACCCCTCATCAGCGCGTAGTCCAGCGCCCTGCGTCCCCAGCGGTCCGAAATCAGGGGGTCCGCCCCGGCCAGAATCAGGTGTTTGGCAATCTCGGGATAATTGCCGTGGGCGGCCAGAATCAGGGGCGTGACCTTGTCCGCGTCCTGCCAGTCGACCCGCGCCCCGGCACGAACCAGCACAGTCACCATGTCCAGCCGCCCCAACAGCACGGCATGGTGGAGAGGGCCCCGCCAATCCGTGCCGACCACGTTGGGATCGGCCCCCGCCAGCAACAGTTGGGTCAGTAATGCCTGATCGCCCGCGGCGGCGGCCCGCAGCAAGTCGAGGGTCGTCGCCGTCGCCGGCAGGTCCGCCGCACGGGCCGGTCGCGGCACATCGGCCGTCGCCATGGCGGCAACAAGACATATGAGAAAGATCACTCGGCGCATGACGCTTCTTCAATTGCGCGGGTCGGATACCCCGGATAGGGTTTCATCATGATCACGCTCCACGATTTTCTGCCTTCGGGCAATGGATACAAGTGCCGGCTGATGCTGCGCTTCCTCGCCCACCCCTTCACCCTGGTCGAATACGACGTCACCAAGGGGGAAACCCGCACACCTGATTTCCTGGCCAATCTCAATCCGAACGGCCGCATTCCGGTGCTTGAATTGGAAGACGGACGCTGTCTTTCTGAATCAGGGGCGATCCTGAATTTCCTGGCCCAAGGCACGCCGTTCCTGCCCGACGATCCCTGGGCCCGCGCCAAAGTCCTGCAATGGATGTTTTTCGAGCAATACACGCTGGAGCCCACCATCGCCGTGCGCCGGTTCTGGCTGACCGAACAGGACACGCCGCTGACCGACATTCAGCAGGCGCAACTGCCGGCCAAGCTCGACCAGGGCCATGCGGCGCTAGGGGTCCTGGAACAGGGCCTTGCAGCCGGACCGTGGCTGATCGGGGACGGGCCGACCATCGCCGACATCGCGCTCTACGGCTATACCCATGTGGCGCCCGAGGGGGGCTACGACCTGGACACCTATCCCAACGTCACGGCCTGGATCGGCCGGTTTCGCGAATTGCCCGGCTATGTCCCGATCACCCAGCGGGACTTCGCCTGACGCCCTGCCCGACCGCATGCGTATCTGATCTCTCTAATTTACGGTATACTGGGCAAAACCCACCCACGGTCGAAGACCGGGCGAGCAGACGGGAGACGCATCCATGAACGTGAAACACATCCTTGAACGCAAGGGCAGCGCCGTCACCACCATCCCCACCAACGCCACCATCGGCGAGGCCGCGCGCACCCTGGCCGAAGCCCGGATCGGCGCCATCGTCGTGTCCGACGACGGCAGCACCATCAACGGCATCCTGTCGGAACGCGACATCGTGCGCGTGATCGGCACGGACGGCCCCGGCGCCCTCACCCGCCCGGTGACCGAAGCCATGACGGCAAACGTCATCACCTGCAAACCGGATGACCGCATCAACGTGCTGATGAGCATGATGACCCAGCGCCGCATCCGCCACCTGCCCGTGGCCGAGAATGGCAAGATGACGGGCCTGATTTCCATCGGCGACGTGGTTAAGGAACGCATGGACGAGATCGAATCCGACGCTGCCGCCATGCGCGACTACATCACCGGCATGACCGCCTGACGACCCTTCCAGCCATAAGGACCAGCAGAACACCATGACCACCACGACCACGCCAGGGCAGACCCTGGTGCTTTATCACGCCTGGGCATCCTCCGCGTCGCGCAAGGTGCGCATGTGCCTCCACGAAAAAGGTCTCGCCTTCGATGCCAAGATCGTCGACCTCAACAAGTTCGAACATCATGCGGACTGGTACAAGAAGCTGAACCCGTCGGGCATCGTGCCGGCGCTGATGGTCAACGGTCACCCGCTGGTCGAAAGCAATTTCATCAACGAATTCCTGGACGAGACCTATCCCACCCCGCCGCTGCGGCCGACGGACCCGATGCTGCTGCACGACATGCGGCTGTGGGGGAAATACATCGACGATACCTGCCTGCCGGCGATCCAGAAGCACAACTGGATGCACCATTTCCACCCCATGGCCCGCGAATGGTCGGACGCGGAACTGGAGCGCCGCCTAGCCGCCATCCCGACCGCCAACCGCAAGCATGTATGGTACCGCATGGCGCGCGATCCCTATACGGCGGAGGAACTGGAGGCGGCGCTGGACATCCTGCGCGACATGATGGACCGCATCGAGGCGCGCATCAAAGCCACCGGCTTCGTCACCGGCGAC
>CAXAVJ010000063.1:0-20940 GCA_963972065.1 uncultured Rhodospirillaceae bacterium | reverse complement strand
ATAGACGATGATCGCGGCACCGTGTTCGAACGGGTGGCACAGGAGCGGTGCTGCCGTGTTGTCGATGATCAACGGCACGCCCAGTTCACGGCCGATGGCCGCGACGGCGGCGATGGGAAACACCCGCAGTTTGGGGTTGGCCAGGGTTTCACCGTAATAGGCGCGGGTCTTGTCGTCGGTGGCGCGGCGGAAATTTTCCGGGTCCGCCGGATCGACGAAGCGGGCTTCGATGCCCATGGTCTTGAGGGTGTTGGCGAACAGGTTCCAGGTGCCGCCGTAAATATCCGTCGACACGACGATATTGTCGCCGGCCTGGGCGATGTTCTGTACGGACATGGCCGATGCCGCCTGGCCAGATGATACGGCAAGCGCCGCGACACCGCCTTCGAAGGCGGCCATGCGCTGTTCCAGCACGTCGCAGGTTGGATTCATGATGCGGGAATAGATATTGCCCAGTTCCTCCAGTCCGAACAGACGGGCCGCATGGGCGGTGTCGTCGAACTGATAGGACGTGGTCTGATAGATCGGCACGGCGACGGAATTGGTTGCCGGATCGGCGCGGTAGCCGTGGTGCAGGCAGATTGTGTTTTTATGCATGGGGATATCTCCTTCAACCCGCTTCCCTCTGGGTGGCGCGTAAAGTAGATCGTTTTGGGGCCATGTTGAAGCCCGGGAACGGAACATTTTCCGCCGCGTGGAAACTGTGGCGAAATCGCGGCCTAGCTGCCTCCAAATGGTCTTGGGTGAACCCTAGGGCCGCCGTACTCCCCCCCTTCAATGCGCTGAGCCGCCGCCCCCTGGATCACAGGCATTCGGGGCGGCCATGCCGAACCGCATAAGGCGGAACCCCGCCGGGAGGGAAGTGCGCCATGCCTATCGTCACCGTCATCGGCCGCCGTTGGTGGGCCTTTCCCTTGGCTTTGGCCGTTACCCTGGTTCTGATGACCGCCATGGCGACGTCATCGGCGCGGGCCGATGGCCCGACCGCCCGGCCGGCAGTTGTGCCGGCGGCGGCCATGGACCTGGGCGGCCTGTTCCTGCCGGCCGGGGATGGCGGGGGACACGATGAAGACGGTGCCGCCCGGGTGCGGGTCGTGCCGCTGCTGGGCACGGACATCAAGGTCCAGGTTTCAGGCCTGATCGCCCGCTATGCCGTCACCCACCGCTTCCGCAATCCGACGGCGCGCTGGACCGAAGCCATCTACACCTATCCCCTGCCGCCGGACAGCGCCGTCGACCGCTTGAGGATGACCGTCGGCGGGCGCGTGACCGAAGGCGTTATCAAGGAACGGGCCGAGGCACGGCGTCTGTACACGGCAGCCAAGAGCATGGGGCGCCGGGCATCCCTGGTCGAACAGCAGCGGCCCAACATCTTCACCACCGCCGTCGCCAACCTGGGTCCAGGCGAGGAAGTCACCGTCGCCATCGAATTTCAGGAACGACTGGCCTTTCGGGACGGGCAGTTCACCCTGCGCCTGCCGTTGGTTGTGGGACCGCGCTATATCCCCGGTCAGGCCCATCCCGTGAACTTCGCGGGTGGGGCCGGCTGGGCCCGGGACACGGATGTGGTGCCCGATGCCTCCAAAATCACGCCGCCGCTGCGTGAGGCGGACGCGGGCAAGGGCAATCCGGTAACCCTTCAGGTCGCCATCGCCGCCGGCTTCGACATCGGCAAGGTCACCAGCCCCGGCCACGACATCACCGTGACGCGGCCGGAAGATGGACGGGCCGTGGTGCGGCTTAACGGTGACGCCGTGCCCGCCGACCGCGATTTCGTCTTGCGTTGGGCCCCGGCCGAGGCGGGGGCGGGCCCCCAGGCCGGGTTCTTCTGGGAAAAGACGGCCGGGGACACCTACGGTTTGTTGATGTTGATGCCGCCCGTGTCCGGCGGCGCCGGGCTCGCCCTGCCGCGACCGGCCCGCGATGTGACCTTCGTCCTCGATACGTCCGGGTCCATGAAGGGCGTCTCTTTGACCCAGGCCAAAGAGGCCCTGGCCATGGCGCTCGACCGCTTGACCCTGGCTGACCGCTTCCGCGTCATCCGCTTCGCCTCGGGCTATTCGGATCTAACACCCCTGCCGGTCGCCGCCGACGCGGCGGCCGTGGCCCGCGCCCAGGTCTATGTGCGGGGATTGCAGGCCGAAGGCGGCACGGAAATCGTCAACGCCGTCACGGCGGCGCTGGCCGGCGTGCACGGCCCGGCCGAGGACACGGGGCAGGGAACCCGGTCGCGCCTCAAGCAGATCGTGCTGATCACCGACGGCGCCATCGGCGACGAGGATCGCCTGCTGTCCCTGATCAACGGGCGCATCGGCGATGCGCGGCTGTTCACGGTCGGCATCGGATCGGCACCCAACGGCTTTCTGATGACCCGCGCCGCCCGCGCCGGGCGCGGTAGCTATACGTTCATCCAGGCCGCCGGCGAGATCAAGGAACGCATGGCCGAATTGTTCCTCAAGTTGGAACGCCCGGCGTTGACCGACGTGGCCCTGACCTGGCCGCAGGGCGGCGTCCATTCGGTCGAGGTCTGGCCCCGGCCTCTGCCGGATCTTTATGCGGGTGAGCCCCTGGTTGCGCTGATGAAGCTGAACGGGGCGGGGCCGGAGATGAAGGTCTCGGGTCGCCTGGGCGGGCGTTTCTGGGAACAGTCGGTGACCATCACAGGCGGTGCCCCGGCACCCGGCGTGGCGAGCCTGTGGGGCCGCGAGAAGATCCGCCAATTGATGGCCAACATGCGGACGGCCAGCCTGCATCTCGAACCCAAGGACGCTGACGCCGCCCGGGTCGAAATCCGCCGGGAAATCGTCGATACGGCGTTGGCCCTGGGCCTGGTCAGCAAGTTCACCAGCCTAGTTGCCGTTGATCTGGAAACCGCGCCGTCGCGCCCTGCCGGCACACCGCTTGCGGCGGCCCAGGTGCCGGTCAACCTGCCGGCGGGTTGGGACCGTGGGGGCCTGGAAGGCACCCCCGCAGCACCTGTGCCGAGCCTACAAAAGACCATGGCGCCGGCAACCCCGATGCCCGCCGGACAGGCCGCGACCCTGGCCTTCGACCGGACGGACCCGGCCATGCGCGCTCATCTCGCCGCCGCTGGTTCCGGCACGCCGTTGGCGGCCACTCCCCAGACGGCGACCCCGGCCCATGCCTACATGGGGCTCGGTGCGCTGTTCGTGATTGCCGCGCTGGCCATTCTCGCCCTCGGCTGGCGCGGCCCGCGGCCGCGCCGCCGCCGGGGTCCGGAAGGCGCCGACTGATGGCCCTGGCCGCCCATATTTCGCGTTTGCTCCCTGCCTCCAAGGCACCTTCCAGGTCGGCGGCTGTCCTTGTGGCCGCCGCCGGCCTGGGTCTTTTTGCCTGGGGTGCCTATATCCCGGCCAAGGCCTGGGCGGCGCAGATGCTGCTGGCGCATGCCTGGGACCGGTCGCGGGCCAACCAAGCCCCCTCGAGCGTGCTTGCCCGGCCTTGGCCCTGGGCCGATATGACGCCCTTGGCGAAGCTCGGCATCGCGCGGCTGGGGGGATCGAACATCGTGCTCGCCGGGGCATCGGGCAGCACGCTCGCCTTCGGGCCCGGTCATGTCGACGGCACGGCCCTGCCGGGGCAACCGGGGCACAGCGTCGTCTCGGCCCACCGCGACACCCATTTCGCCTATCTGAAGAACGCAGAGGTCGGCGACCTGATCGGGATCGAACAGCCGTCGGGCGCCAAAAGCGGCTACCGCATCGTCGAGCGCCGGGTCATCGACACGCGAACCGAACAGGTCATGTTGCATCCGGAGGCAAACCTGTTGACCCTGATCACCTGCTATCCGTTCGAAGATTGGACGCCGGGCGGGCCGCTGCGCCTGATCGTCACGGCGGAAAAGCGATTCTGATTAACCTTGCCCGCGGTTCCCCCTAACATGGCGGCCTTCTCAATAAGAAACCACGCCTCCAGGAGGAATACCCCATGGCCGTTTCCGGCATCGACAGCGTCCTTTACCGCGACCAGTTTTCCACCCCCGCCATGCGCGCGGCCTTCGACGACACCGCGACCCTGCAGAAATTTCTCGACATGGAAGCGGCCTTGGCCCGCGCCGAAGCGGCCCTCGGCATCATTCCAGAAAGTGCGGCCGCGCAGATCACCAAGGCGGCCGACATGTCGCTGTACGATTTCGATGCGATCCGTGACGAAATGGCCCGTACCAGCCATCCCATCGTGCCGTTGGTCCGCGCCATGGCCGCGCAATGCGAAGCCCAGGGCGACAAGAAGGCCGGCGAATACGTCCATTGGGGGGCGACCACTCAGGACGTTATGGACACCGGCTTGGTGTTGCAGATGAAGGACGCGGTGGCATTGATCCGCGACGGCTTGGGTGAACTCGAAGCCAATTGCGTCAAACTGGCCCGGGATCACCGCGACACACCGATGGCCGGACGCACCCATGGCCAGCAGGCCCTGCCGATCACCTTCGGCTACAAGGTCGCGGTCTGGATCGACGAAATCCGCCGCCAGCGCGAACGCCTGGACCAGATGGCCGCGCGGGTTCTTGTCGGTCAGTTCTCCGGCGCCGTCGGCACCCATGCGGCGGTCGGCGAGAAGGGGCCCGAAGTGGCAGCCCGCATGATGGCCGACCTGGGGCTCGGTGCGCCGGCGATTTCCTGGCACGTCGCCAAGGACCGGTTCACCGAATACGCGGCCGTGCTGGCCAGCATCGCCGGCACCATGGGCCGCATCGTCCGCGAGGTCGCGACCCTGCAGCGCACGGAAGCGGCCGAGTTGGAGGAACCGCACAAGCCGGGCAAGGTCGGATCCTCAACCATGCCGCAGAAACGCAACCCGGCGATCTGCGAGGTTACCCAGGGCATCGTTCGCCTGGCCTGGGCCTGCGTGCCGCCGGCCTTCGAAAGCATGATCGCCGACCACGAACGGGACAAGGTCGCCAACCAGGTCGAACGGGATTTCGTGCCGCGGGTCAGCTGTCTGACGGAATCGGCGCTGCGCAAGGCGGTGATGGTTACCGGCGGGCTGACTGTGCGGGCCGACAACATGCGCCGCAACCTGGACCTGACCGGCGGTCTGCTGCTGTCCGAGGCGGTGATGATGAAACTGGGCGAGACCATCGGCCGTAACACGGCCCATGACGTGGTCTACGAAGCGGCCATGACGGCCTTCGAACAGGGCAAGGTGTTCCGTGACCTGTTGCTGGAAGACGCCCGTGTGGCGGAGATCATGACCGCCGAGGAACTGGATATCCTGCTTGACCCGGCGCGCTACACGGGCCTGTCGGCACAGCTTGTCGACGCCATCCTGAATCCTAAGTCCTAAACCGTAATTGCGCCCACCGGCATCCCGGAAATTTAGCCAAGCCAAGGGATGACCGGCGGGCGCGCAGCGCCTATATAATCAGCCATGGCCATGGAACTGAAAAACGACCCGGCGCTTTATCATCCGTCCCGGCGGCCGGCGGTCTCGGGCGGCCCCGTGTTCGACCTGCAAAGCGAATATTCCCCGGCCGGCGACCAGCCCGAGGCGATTGCCGAACTGACGGCGGGGCTTGAGGCCGGGGAGCGGGACCAGGTGCTGCTCGGGGTTACCGGCTCGGGCAAGACCTTCACCATGGCGCACGTCATCCGCAACCTGAACCGGCCGACCCTGGTGTTGGCGCCCAACAAGACCCTGGCGGCGCAGCTTTACGGCGAGATGAAGGAATTCTTCCCGGAAAACTCGGTCGAATATTTCGTCAGCTATTACGACTATTACCAGCCGGAAGCCTACGTGCCGCGCACGGACACCTATATCGAAAAAGACGCCTCGATCAACGAGCAGATCGACCGCATGCGCCATTCGGCGACCCGCGCCCTGTTGGAACGCAATGACGTGGTGATCGTCGCCTCCGTGTCCTGCATCTACGGTATCGGCGCGGTCGAGACCTATGCCGAGATGATCGTGCGCCTGAAGGCAGGATCCGTCGTCGACCGGCAAAAACTGCTAAAGCAGTTGGTCGAACTGCAATACAAGCGCAACGACGCGTCCTTCGTGCGGGGGACGTTCCGGGTGCGGGGCGATGTCGTGGAAATCTTCCCCTCGCACCTGGAGGATCGGGCCTGGCGGCTGTCGCTGTTCGGCGACGAGGTCGAGGCCATGTGGGAGATCGACCCGCTTACCGGCGACAAGATCGCGACCCTGGACGAGATCATTGTCTACCCGAACAGCCACTACGTGACGCCGCGCCCGACGCTCATGCAGGCGATCCCCCAGATCAAGGCCGAGCTGAAGGAAACGCTTGCCCGCCTGATCGCCGAGGGCAAGCTTCTGGAGGCGCAACGGCTGCAGGAACGCACCACCTTCGACATCGAGATGCTGGAGACCACGGGGCATTGTTCCGGGATCGAAAATTACAGCCGCTACCTTACGGGGCGGGCCCCCGGGGAGCCGCCGCCCACCCTGTTCGAATACCTGCCGGAAAACGCCCTTTTGGTGGTCGACGAAAGCCACGTCACGGTGCCGCAGATCGGCGGCATGTTCAAAGGCGATTACGCGCGCAAAACGACCTTGTCGCAATTCGGTTTTCGCCTGCCCAGCTGTGTCGACAACCGGCCCCTGAAGTTCGAGGAATGGGAAGGCATGCGCCCGCAGACGGTGTTCGTCTCGGCCACACCGGGCCCGTGGGAGCTAGATCGTACCGGGGGCGTAATAACCGAGCAGGTGGTGCGCCCGACGGGGCTCATCGATCCGCTGTGTATCGTCCGTCCGGTGGAAAATCAGGTTGACGATCTGCTGATGGAGGTCAAGGAAACGGCGTTGAAGGGGCAGCGTACCCTGGTCACAACTCTGACCAAGCGCATGGCCGAGGACCTCACAGAATACCTGCACGAACAGGGTGTGCGGGTGCGCTACATGCATTCCGACATCGACACCCTGGAACGCATCGAAATCATCCGCGATTTGCGCCTGGGGGCTTTCGACGTACTGGTCGGTATTAACCTTTTGCGTGAAGGTTTGGACATCCCGGAATGCGCCCTGGTCTGTATTCTCGATGCGGACAAGCCGGGCTACCTGCGCTCCAAGACGTCGTTGGTGCAAACCATCGGCCGGGCCGCGCGCAACCTGGACGGTCGGGTCATTCTGTATGCCGACAATATGACCGAGGCCCTGGATTACGCCCTGTCGGAAACCGAGCGGCGGCGGGAAAAGCAGCAGGAATACAACCTTGCCCACGGCATCACCCCGGAAAGCGTGAAGAAGGGGTTCTCCAAGGCCCTGGAAAGCGTTTACGAGGGCGATTACATGACTGTCGACACGGGCGTCGCCGGCGAAACCCATCTTGCCGGGCACAACCTGACCGCCGTCATCAATGACATGAACGATAAAATGCGCAAGGCCGCGGGGAACCTTGAATTCGAGGAGGCGGCCCGCCTGCGCGACGAAATCCGCCGGCTGGAAGCCGTCGACCTGGGATTGGCCGCGCCCGGAACGGCGCCTTCCAAGTTGGTCAGCCGCAAGCCGGGGGCGGAAAAACGCGTGGCCGGCGGTCCGGCCTGGAAACCGAAAGGCAAGGGGGCGCGCAAGGCATCGTCCCGCGCGCCGAAGCGGCGGTCGTAGCACCAGCGGTTAAATGGTCACAGAAACAGCGGCAGGATCAGCACCCCGATCACGATGATCGCGGCGCCGACCAGTTCCAGAAGCATATTCTCGAACACTTCGACCACCGTGCGTTCGTTTTTCGGATGGGCGACGATGAACACGCGGATCAGCAGATAGACCACCACGATCAGCAATACGACGGCACCGGGGCCGCTGGCGACGCCTGCCATCACGCGCTCAACAATATCGGGCTCATGTGCCACAGGATAGTCCAATGGCCGCCCTTGTCCGTGATGATCGGGTCGCGTTCCAGGCAGACCACGGCGCCCGGATCGAAGGCGATGACCCCGGCGTTGGCATCGCCCGCGGTCAGGAACGACGTGATGCGGCTCATGAACGGATCGTGGCCGACGACCAGGGTGTCCTCGGTCCACCCGGACGCGGCCTGGACCAGACTGTCCAGGCGCGACGACGGCTTCAGGTCCCGCATTTCCTCGACGATGCGTCCGGGTCCGATCACGGCGGACAGGTGCATGGCGGTCTGTTGGGCGCGCAGAATTTCAGAATGGATGACACGGGACACCCGCACGCCGGCCCGACCGAGAAACGAGGCCATGCGCTTCACGTCCTTCTGGCCTTGATCGCTGAGCGGCCGGTCGGGATTTTCGTCCTTGGTCAGTGCAAGGCCGTGACGCACGAGGTAGAGGCGCATGGACGACATTCCCTTCTTTGGTCTGTTTTTTATCTTTTTGACAGCACTGTTATAACAGGCCGAAGGGCACCGCCAAATGGTCAGCTGGCGGGGGCGCTAAAACTTATTGCGAAAATCGATGATGTTGTCGTCCCGCGGCGAATCGCCCGGTCCGGTGGGCGGTTCAGGGGTATCCTCGGGCGCCGCGTCATCAGCGGTGAACAGGCGTGCCGCGGGGAATGTCATCCGCACGTTGGTGCCCAGGCCCGGTTGGCTGAATATCTCCAGGCGCCCGCCGTGGACGCGTACATAGGCATCGACCAGGGACAGGCCCAGGCCGACACTGTCGGTGGCGGCGCGGGTCGATACCCCGCCGGCGCGGTAGAAAGGTTTCGTGACGAATTCGATCTGGTCGGGGTCGATACCGATGCCCGTATCGACGACCTCGATCACCAAGTCACCCTCGTTGCTCATGCGTGCCTTCAGGGTCACGGCGTCGCTTTCGCCGGAATACTTGATGGCGTTGGACAGGGTGTTGATGACGCATTGCGTGACCAGACGCGCGCTGCCCATCATCTGCGGCAGGTCTTCGGCCAGTTCCAGGCTGATGAACCTGTTGCGGGTGTCGCGCCAGCCCTCGGCGATGCGCATGCACCGGGTCAACGTCTGACCGACGTCGAACAGGGCTTCGTTCAGGGTGAACTGGCCGCCGTCGATACGCGCCACATCGAGCATTTCATCGATCAGGTTGAGAAGGTGCTTGCCGCTTTCATAGACACCGTCTGCATAGCTGCGGTAATTGGCGGTCAGGGGGCCGAGAATCTCGCTCTTCATGATCTCGGAAAAGCCGAGGATCGCGTTGAGCGGTGTACGCAGTTCGTGCGACATGCTGGCCAGAACTTCGGATTTCGCCCGGCTCTGCTCGAGCGCGTGTTCCTTCTCCAGCCGGTCGGCGATCTCGTGGTTCACGCGCTCCGTCACGTCGCGGAAGGTATAGGTGTGGAAGATGCGGTCGGTTTGCCGCCGCTCTGCCTGGACGCGGTGCGAAACCTGGCGGCGGAACCGGCCGGGCATGAATTCCAGATAGTATTCCGGATCGTAATGCGGGTTGAATCGGATGACGATGGGCGCGCGCGACGCGGTCTCCGTATCGACGCTGTCCTTCACCATGCCGGGAAACAGAAATTCCTTGTTTGCCGGCAGGAATTCGTTGAGGGCGCGTCCCGTTAATTCGCCGTCGCCGGTCCGCAGCAGAACACGTGCGGCGTCGTTATGGGCAACGATGAGTCCGTTTGAATCCGTGACCACAAGCCCGTCAAAGCTGTTCTCCAGCACTTCCTGAATGAAGGCGCGCTGGTGGATCAGGTTCATGCGCTGGCGAAAGATCAGGATGGCGTTGGCCCACAGGTCGCGGTAGGCGGAAAACAACACGAAAGACCCGACCAACAGAAGTATGGCGGTTGCGGGCAGCACGACAGGCAGGATGGTTTGGAGCATGAGCGCGAAGACGACATAGCCCGTCGCGAGCACGCCGCCGATCACCGCGCTGGTCTGCCAGCGGAGAATTTCCAGGCGCGCGCCCAGCATCAGCGTGATCAGAAGCAGGCCGATGATGACCGCTTCCGGTCGCGCCGTCTGCAGTGCGCGGCCCTGGACGAGGCTTTCGAAGGCCAAGGCCTGAAGTTCGATCCCGTGCAGCCGGCCATAAACCGGGACGGCATGTTGATCGCCCAATTCCGTCGCGGCGGCTCCGACCAAAATCTTTTTGCCCTTCAACGCATTGTCGGGCACACGGCGTTCCAGAACATCAATCAGGGAATAGCGGGGGATGGTGGTGACATCGATCGCAAAGTCGATGTTAAAGGTCTCGATGTTGAAAGCGGCGGGACCGGCGAGCAGCGCCGACATGGCCGGCACGGCGCCGCCCTGCCATGGGGCCGTGACGGACATCTGCCGAATCAGGCCGTCCGTCGCAGGCCGGAAAACGACATTGCCCAACTGGACGTGTTTCAGGAACGTCGGCAGCGGTAGCGTGTCGTGGGTATTCAGGCCGCTGTGCCGCGCGTTCGGCCGTTGCCGGAAGGCCGGCAGGATGACCTTGTCTCGCGCCCGTTTCAGGGCGTCGGCCAAGGCTTTGTCTTCGGCGGGGGTGGAGCGTGAGGAAAAATCGACGTCGTAGCCGATTTCGCTGACGCCGGCATCGATCAGGCGGTCGAGCAGGCGGGCGTGAACCGAACGCGGCCAGGGCCACACCCCGATCTTCTCCAGCGAATGCGGATCCATTTCCACGAGGACGAGGTGATGCGTCGCGGGCCGCTTGGACAAGGCAAACCCGGCGTCATTGAACAGCCGGTCGATGGGCCATAGCGCGCCGGTGGCGTGCAACGCCGCAACGACCAGGAAAATCACGGCATAAGGCAGGTGCCGAAGCACGGCTACCTTGAGCCCCCCTCGCGTCAGGCCCTTGGCGATGATCTTGCCCCCTTTATCGCCGGTTGAACTGCGGTTTTATCGATCTTGGGCTTGGGCCGGTTATTTCTTGCCGTTGCCACCGTTGGCGTTCGGGTTGCCGCCGTTGGCGTTCGGATTGCCACCATGGGCGTTCGGATTGTCGATCAATCCCGGCGGCGTGAAGCCGGGCTGCTGGCCCAAGGCCAGACCGTTGCCGCCGGTTTCACTGACGTTGGTCAGGCCGGGCGGTGTAAAGCCGGGCAGTTGGCCCAGGGCTAGTCCGTTTCCGTTCTTGCCGGCATCAAACCCGGCGGCGTCCAGACCGGCCGGTTCGCCGGCACCCTTGCCATGACCCTTGCCGGGGTTGCCGTCCTTGCGCAGCAATCCGCCGCTGACCGCACCCAGGGACCGATTCTGGCCGGAAATGTTATGCGCGATCTTCACGCCGCCCTTGTTCGCCTTGCCGATCTCGGTGGTGTTGGCGGCGGTGTCGCCGTCGGCCTTGGGGGCGTTTGGCTGCGGACCGTTCGACGGGCCGCCTTGAATATCGACGCGGCCACCGCCGGTCGGACTGACGGCGGTTTGACCAGGGCGCACGAACACGCGCTGGCCCGACCGGATGTCGGCGACCTGGACCAGGCCGCTGATGACGTGCACGACGGCGCCTTGCGGCCCCACGCTGGTGGTGAAGGTCGTCCCTTTGACAACCACCGCGACGTCGGGCGTCAGGACTTCGAAATGCTGTTCCTTGCGTTTTTCCACGTCGAACAGAAGCGTGCCCAGGACATGGCGAATCCGCGTCATCAGGCCGCCGGCGGCGTCGCCCGGCACCTCAAGGATGCTGTTCGGCGAGACGACGATGGTATTCTTGCCGCGACGCAGGACGGCGCGTCCGTCCGTATCGGTGACGATGCGCTGGCCGGGCCCGATCAGGTCGCCCGTGGTCAGCGCCACGGGGCGAATGCCGCTTGCGGTGATGTGGACATTGCCGCTGCTTTCGGCCAGAAGCCATGCGGTCCCATCGTTGGCTGCGGCAGGCCGAATCGCGGCGAAGACCGCCATCAGAAAGACTGCGGCAACGCGCAATAGCGAAGCGGGGCGGGACAAGAAATTGTTCATGTTTAACGCATCTCTGGTCTGTACCCCGGAACACAAGGGGCAATGAAGTTAAAAAGGTTCAAAAATGAACCAATAGTCCTATTATTTCACCAAAGAGCATTGATATTGTTAATTTTTTAATATTTGTTAAATTCATGTTAACCATCATACTCATGGGATGCAACATGGCCTTTGGTATGTGAGGACGAATTGCCCGATATGTTGAAACGCCCCGCGCGACCGGGTTCCGCCATTCGCCGGCGGGGCTCATGACCGGCGTTTCGCGGCGTGCGGGACTGGCGTTTTGCGTGGTCGCCGCGGCGACCTTCGGTCGGCCCGGTTACGGTGTCGCCCAGTCCGCGACGACGGCGTCCGACCCGACGCAGATTGAACAGCGCATCGATGATCAGCAGCCGCGCCGGCCCCAGACATTGCAGCCGCATCTCGAGGTTTTACCGCCCTCCCAGATCACGCCGATCAGGGATACGTTCTCGTTCGTGCTCAGCGCCGTCGTCATCGATGGCGCGACGGTCTTTACGCGGGCATCCCTGGCGCCGCTATACGGCAAGTACCTCGCCCGCAAGGTGACGGAGGTCGAGGTTCAGGAAATTGCCCGGTCGATCACCCAGGCGTACCACGACGCCGGCTACGTTTTTTCACAGGCCGACGTTCCGGCGCAGGATGTTTTGGCCGGCGTATTGAAGATCCGCGTCACCGAAGGGTATGTCGCGCGCATTGATTACGGTGGCACAGGCCGAAAAAGCGGAATTATCGCAGCCTATATGGCGCCGGTTCTGGCGGAAAAGCCTGTGCGCCTGGAAACCATCGAACGCGCCATGCTGCTCGTTAACGACCTTCCCGGCATCACCGTCGCCGATGCCAGCGTCGGCGATGGCGATGAGCCGGCCGCCAAGGTTCTGAACCTCGTGTTGGAGGAAACCGGGGTCAACGCGGACCTCTATGTCGATAACCGGGGCACGCCGTCGTCGGGACGTCTGCAAGCTTGGGCCTCGGCCTCGGCCAACGGGCTGCTCGCCACGGGCGACAGGCTGCAGTTCGGTTTGTTCACCATCCCCGACACCCCCCGCGAACTGCTTTATGGCCAGGTGAAATGGTCACGACCCTTGGGCGGTTGGGGCACCGTCGGCGAAGTGACCCTGTCGGGCAGCAAGGTCGATGCCGGCGGCAGCCTGGCCGCCAGCGAAACAGAATCGGACAGCCGGCGCATGCAACTGTCCCTGCGTCATCCGATCCTGCGAACCCGCCAGGACAGCCTGTGGGCGAGCGGCGAGTTCGATATCTACAACGTGAACGAAGACACGTTCGGCGCGACCAGTTACGAGGATCGGAACCGCATGGCCCGGCTCGGTCTGGAGTATTATCGCGCGAAGCTTCTCAACGGGGATTTCTACGCCAAGGCCGTCTACGCCCGCGGCCTGGACATCCTGGGCGCATCCAACCCCGGTAGCGGTCAGTTGTCGCGATCCGACGGTAAGGCGACCTTCGACAAGGTGACAATCGAGATTCGCCGCATGCAAAAGCTGTGGGGCGGCTTCGGCCTTTATGCGCAGGTCAAGGGCCAATGGGCCAATCAACCGCTTCTGACGGCGGCGGAATTCTCTCTTGGCGGCAGTCAATATGGCCGTGCCTACGATTATGGCGAGCTTGTCGGAGACCGGGGCGCCGCGGGGGCGCTGGAACTGCGTTACACCGGCAAAAACCCTGCCGACTGGATCGACAGTTTCGACGTCTACGCGTTCTATGACGGCGGTTTCGTGTGGAACGAGGGCGCCGGCCGTCAGGCGCTGACGTCGGCCGGGATGGGGGTGCGGGGAAGTTTCGCCAAGGGGTTCTATGCCGATATGCAGGTGGCCAAGCCGCTTAACCACGAAGTCTCGACCGAGGCCGACAAGGATTTGCGGGTTCTGTTCTCGCTGGGGGCAGGGCTCTAGAGCCTATCATCTTGATACGGAATCACTGAGACGGCGGAGGACGTGTTCTGGCCAGGAAGGCGGCGCGCAGCGATGCGGTGTCATCGGAAGCGCCGTCTGACGCCGCCAGAGCGCTGCGGTCGGTTGTCCGGGCTTCCGGCGTCGTCGAGGCCGCTCGCCGATGCCCCGCATCGCCGTCACGTCCTCTCCTATCCGGAAACCCGGTCAACCGATCTCAGCCGCTTCCGTATCAAGATGATAGGCTCTAGTAGAGGGGCCTCTTATTCGAACCCGGGCGCCGGCGGCCGGCGTGTCTCGCGTGGTGGAATATGGCGCATAAAAAAAGCGCCGCAAACCGCGGCGCTTTTTCTAACTCGGTGAAGACCTGGTCAGCCGGCTGCGGCGATCATCGCCTCGGCGACCTTCACTTCGCCCTCGGCGGCGGATTTCGCCTTGGCGTCACCGGCGTCGGCGAGGGCCTTCTGTGCGTCTTGCAGGCGCTGGCTGGCGGCCGCCTTGTCGATGTCGGCGACGGCCGTCGCTTCTTCGACCAGAACCGTGCAGGTTTCCGGATTGACTTCGACGAACCCGCCGGCGACGAAGATGCGATTGGTTACCTTGCCGCCTTCGTGGATGTCGATGACGCCGGGGCGCACGGTGCCGATCAGCAGCGAGTGGCCGGGCAGGACACCCAGGTCGCCTTCGCCGCCGGGGACGACGACCATGTCCACGGCCTGCGACGCCACCAATTTTGTCGGCGAAACCAGATCGAATTGGATCGTATCGGCCATTTATCGGATGTCCTTTGTCAGCACCAGGTCCTTAGGCCGCTTCCGCCGCCATGCGTTTGGCTTTCTCGATGGCTTCGTCGATGGTGCCGACCATGTAGAACGCCGATTCCGGCAGATGGTCGTATTCGCCCTCGACGATGCCCTTGAAGCCCTTGATGGTGTCTTCGAGCGACACCAGAACGCCCGGCGTGCCGGTGAACACTTCGGCGACGTGGAAGGGCTGGCTGAGGAAGCGCTGGATCTTGCGGGCGCGGGAGACGGTCTGTTTGTCTTCTTCCGACAGTTCGTCCATGCCCAGAATGGCGATGATGTCCTGCAGGGACTTGTAGGTCTGCAGGGTCTGCTGAACCTTCGTGGCGACGCCGTAATGCTCGTCACCGATGATGCGCGGATCAAGGATGCGCGAAGTCGAGTCGAGCGGATCGACGGCCGGATAGATGCCCAGTTCCGCGATCTGGCGCGACAGAACGGTCGTCGCATCAAGGTGCGCGAAGGACGTCGCGGGCGCCGGGTCGGTCAAATCGTCGGCCGGCACGTAAATGGCCTGCACGGACGTGATCGAGCCCTTCTTGGTCGAGGTGATGCGTTCCTGCAGGGCGCCCATGTCCGTGGCCAGCGTCGGCTGATAGCCCACGGCGGAAGGAATGCGGCCCAACAGCGCCGACACTTCCGAGCCGGCCTGGGTGAAACGGAAGATGTTATCGATGAACAGCAGCACGTCCTGGCCTTCCTCATCGCGGAAATATTCCGCCTGGGTCAGGCCGGTCAGCGCCACGCGGGAGCGGGCCCCCGGGGGTTCGTTCATCTGACCGTAGACGAGGGCGGCCTTGGAATTGCCGCCTTCCAGGTCGATAACGCCCGATTCGATCATTTCGTGGTACAGGTCGTTGCCTTCGCGGGTGCGCTCGCCGACCCCGGCGAACACGGAATATCCGCCGTGGCCCTTGGCGACGTTGTTGATCAGTTCCATGATCAGCACCGTCTTGCCCACGCCGGCGCCGCCGAACAGGCCGATCTTACCACCCTTGGAGTAGGGCGCGATCAGGTCGACGACCTTGATGCCCGTGGTCAGAATTTCCGTTTCCGTCGACTGTTCATGGAATTCCGGGGCCGAACGGTGGATCGGCATCTTCATCTTAGTGACGACAGGGCCGCGTTCGTCCACGGGGTCGCCGATCACGTTCATGATGCGGCCGAGCGTTTCCGGCCCGACGGGAACGGTGATGCTGTCGCCCGTGTCGGTGACTTCGGTGCCGCGCTGCAGGCCGTCCGTGGTGTCCATGGCGACGGTGCGCACCGTGTTTTCACCCAGGTGCTGCGCCACTTCCAGGACCAGAACCCGGTCGCCGAGTTTCACATGCAGGGCGTTCAGAATCGCGGGCAGGTCGCCCGAGAACTGTACGTCCACCACGGCGCCCAGAACCTGGGTCACCTTACCAACACTGTTCGTAGCCATAGTCTTCTAGCTCCCGTTAAACGGACATTCTAAAGCGCTTCCGCGCCAGAGATGATTTCGATGAGTTCTTTGGTGATGACGGCCTGACGCGTCCGGTTATAGGTCAACGTCAGGTTGTTGATCATGTCGCCGGCGTTGCGCGTTGCGCTGTCCATGGCGGTCATGCGCGCCCCGTGTTCGGAGGCCGAACTTTCGAGAAACGCCTGGAACAGCTGCACCGCCATGTTGCGGGGCAGCAGGTCGGCGAGGATTTCCTGTTCTTCCGGCTCGTACAGATAGACCGGGGACGGGCCGCTGGACTTTTCCTCTTCGCCACCTTCCGGCAGCTGGAAGGGAATGACCTGCTGTTTGGTGATGATCTGGGTCATCGCCGACTGGAAGCGGTTGAAGATCACGGTGCAGACGTCGAATTCGCCGGCGTCGAACATCTGGGTGACCTTATTGGCGACGGCCTCTGCCTCGTCGTATTTGACGCCGCGCCGGCCGATGCCTTCAAAGGTGTCGACGATGTCGGATGCCATGTCGCGCTTCAGAAGGTCACGCGCTTTCTTGCCGACACAGATGATTTTCACGGTCTTGCCGTCGGCCTTCAGGCGGCGGGCCGTGGCGCGCGTTTCCCGTACGATGGTGCCGTTGAAGCCGCCGCACAGGCCGCGGTCGGCGGTACAGGCGACAAGCAGATGCACGTCCGACGCCCCGGTGCCGGACAGCATCCGGGGAGCCCCCGTGGGATCGCCGATCGACGCACCGATGGCCGCCACCATGCCCTCCATGCGCTGGGCATAGGGGCGGGCGGCCTCGGCACCTTCCTGGGCACGGCGCAGCTTGGCCGCCGCCACCATCTTCATGGCCGATGTGATCTTCTGCGTCGACTTGACGCTGTTGATCCGGATTTTCAGATCCTTAAGCGAAGGCATGAAAGCGCTTTCCCCGTTTGTCCGTCAGGTTGGGCTGATAACCGATCCCGACGCTTAGGCTGCGAAGGACTTGGTGAAGTCGTCCAGGAACTTCGACAGCTTCTCGGTGGTGTCGTCGCTGAGCGCCTTTTCCTTGGTGATCGTCGCCAGGAGGTCGGCACCCTTGTCGCGGGCCGCGTCGAGCAGACGGCGTTCGTAGGCCGTGATGTCGCCGACGGCGATCTTGTCCGCAAAGCCCTTCACGCCGGCGAAGATCACGACGACCTGTTCGGCGACGGTCAGCGGCGAATACTGCGGCTGCTTCAGAAGCTCGGTCAGGCGCGCACCGCGGGCCAGCAGCTTCTGCGTGGACGGATCCAGGTCCGACGCGAACTGGGCGAAGGCCGCCATTTCGCGGTACTGGGCCAGTTCCAGCTTGATCGAACCGGCGACCTGCTTCATGGCCTTGGTCTGGGCGGCGGAACCGACACGCGACACCGACAGGCCGACGTTCACGGCCGGGCGGATGCCCTTATAAAACAGTTCCGTTTCCAGGAAGATCTGGCCGTCGGTGATCGAAATCACGTTGGTCGGAATGTAGGCCGACACGTCGCCGGCCTGGGTTTCGATGACCGGCAGGGCGGTCAGAGAACCGGCGCCCAATTCGTCGTTCATCTTGGCCGCGCGCTCAAGCAGGCGGGAGTGCAGATAGAAAACGTCGCCCGGATAGGCTTCGCGGCCCGGCGGGCGGCGCAGCAGCAGGGACATCTGGCGGTAGGCGACGGCCTGCTTGGACAGATCGTCATAGAAGATGACGGCGTGCATGCCGTTGTCGCGGAAGTACTCGCCCATGGCGCAGCCCGTGTAGGGGGCCAGGAACTGCATCGGCGCCGGCTCGGAGGCCGTGGCGGCGACGACGATGGAATACTTCATGGCGTCGTAATCTTCGAGGGTCTTGACCAACTGGGCCACCGTGGACCGCTTCTGGCCGATGGCGACATAGACGCAGTACAGCTTTTCCGACTCGTCCTTGGCGTTCTCGTTGACCGACTTCTGATTCAGGATGGTGTCGATGATGACGGCGGTCTTGCCGGTCTGGCGGTCGCCGATGATCAGTTCGCGCTGGCCGCGGCCGACCGGGATCAGGCTGTCGATGGCCTTGAGGCCGGTCTGCACGGGCTCATGCACCGATTTCCGGGGAATGATGCCGGGCGCTTTGACTTCGACCAGGGAGCGTTCGGTGGTGTTGATTTCGCCCTTGCCGTCGATCGGGTTGCCGAGGCCGTCAACGACGCGGCCCAGCAGGGCCTTGCCGACCGGCACGTCGACGATATCGCCGGTGCGCTTGACGGTGTCGCCTTCTTTAATGTCCCGGTCGTCGCCGAAAATAACGATGCCGACATTGTCGGTTTCCAGGTTCAGCGCCATCCCTTTGATGCCGCCCGGGAATTCGACCATTTCGCCGGCCTGGACCTGGTCCAGACCGTAGACGCGGGCAATACCGTCACCGACGGACAGCACCTGGCCGACTTCCGCGACCTCGGCTTCCGAGCCGAAGTCGGCAATCTGTTTCTTGAGAATGGCGGAGATTTCCGCGGCGCGGATTTCCATTGTCGGGATCCCCTCTTATCGCATGCTTAAGCGAAGTTGCTGAAGTTTGGTTTTGATCGAGGAATCGATCATGCGTGAGCCGATTTTGACCACGAGGCCGCCCAGAAGGTCTTCGTCAACCCGGGCGTCCACGGCTACTTTCGTGCCCATGGCCTTTTTCAATCCATCCTCGATCGCTTGACGCTGCTTGTCGCTCAGCGCCTGGGCGGACGTGACCTCGGCGGTCATTTCACCCCGATGCTGGGCCAAGATGCCTTGAAACTGCTTGATCATGGCGGTCAGCGCGAACAACCGGCGGTTCTGCGCGACGACACCGACGAAATGCTTGGTCAGCTCGGAAATCCCGACCTTGGTCAGGATCGCGTCCATGGCGGCGATCTGGCTGTCGCGGGCGATGACGGGGGAGCGGATCAGGCGCGCCAGATCGGCACTTTCATCGACCATGTCGCGGATCGCGGCCATGTCCTGGGCGACCGTGTCCAGTTGCTTGTCGGCCGCGGCCAATTCGTACAGGGCGGTCGCGTAGCGACCTGCAAGGCCGGAAGCGCCTGCGATATCCGATGACACCTGGGAAACCCCTTGATTAAGTTTTTTTTACGGACCCTGAGATGCCGGTTTCGGACAGGGATTGCGCCTAAAAAACAGCCGTAATCCCGCCAATTCCGGCGGGCCCCGCCTGGAAAGCGCGGCCAGTCCTACCACAGAGGTTTCGCGCATGCAACCAGAGTCGCCCGGGTTTTTTCACAGACTGTGAAAGACCCCGGATTGGGCCCGTTTCGGGGCAATTTTTAAGCCTGATGAGCGGCCCGATCACGGGGCCGGTCACATGAAGGAATAAGGATCGATGTCGATCAGTACGCGAACCTTTTTCGGAATACTGGCGCGTTTGATCCAGGCCCGCACCAGGGGCTGTACCGCCGTGCCGCGCCCGGCCTTCAACAACAGGCGCCGGCGGTGGCGGCCTCGGATCATGGCGAGCGGCGCAGGTGCCGGGCCCAGGACCTGAATATCGGCCCCCTGTGGGGCGGTCCGGCCCAGCGCGCGGGCCCCGGCATCGACCGCGGCCTCGTCCGTGCCCGACACCACCACGCCGACCAGGCGGCCGTAGGGCGGCATGCGGGCCTCTTCGCGGCCCTTGGCCTCGGCGGCCAGGAAGGCCGCGCGGTCGCCCTTCAGAATCGCGTCCATCACCGGGTGTTCGGGCATGAAGGTCTGAATCAACACCCGGCCCGGGCGGTCCGCCCGCCCGGCCCGCCCGGCGACCTGGTAAAGCAACTGATAGGTGCGCTCCGCCGCCCGCAGGTCGCCGCCGGATAATCCCAAGTCCGCGTCGACCACGCCGACCAGGGTCAGCAGCGGGAAATGGTAGCCCTTGGCGACGATCTGGGTGCCGATGATCAGGTCGATCTCATGGGCCTCGATGCGGTGAACGAACTCGCGCGCCGTGCGCTGGTTGTACAGATTGTCCGAGGTCGCCATGGCGATGCGGGCGTCGGGGTAGAGGGCGCGGACCTCTTCCTCCAGGCGCTCGACCCCCGGCCCGCAGGGCACCAGGCTGTCCTCCGTCCCGCATTCCGGACAGGCGGGGGGCGGGGCCATCTGGTAGCCGCAATGGTGGCATTGCAGGCGCCCGAGCAGCCGGTGTTCGACCAGCCAGGCCGTGCATTGCGGGCATTGCAGGCGATGGCCGCAGGTCCGGCACAGGGTCAGCGGGGCGTAGCCCCGGCGGTTGAGGAACAGCAGGGCCTGCTCGCCGCGCGCGATCGTCGCCGTGACGGCCTCGCGCAGCGGTGGCGACAACCACTGGCCCCGCTGCGGCGGCGTCTTGGTCATGTTGATCAGGTCGACATCGGGCAGGTCGGCGCCGCCGTGGCGGGCCGGCAGGTGCAGGTGGACGTAGCGGCCCCGGTCCACGTTAGCCTGGGTTTCCAGGGACGGCGTTGCCGAGACCAGGACCACGGGGATGCGGCCCATCCGGGCCCGCACCACGGCCATGTCGCGGGCGTTGTAGACGACGCCTTCCTCCTGTTTGAAGGAGCCGTCGTGCTCCTCGTCGATGATGATCAGCCCCAAATCCCGGAACGGCAGGAACAGGGCCGAGCGGGCACCCACCACCACGTCGGCCTGACCCAGCGCCACATGGCGCCAGGTCTCGCGCTTTTGCGCTTGCGTCACCTCGGAATGCCACAGCGCCGGCTCCCCGCCGAACCTGGCCTGGAAGCGTTCCAGCCATTGCGCCGACAGGGCGATTTCCGGCAGCAGCACCAACACCTGGCGGCCGCGCGCGACCGCTTCCGCCACGGCCTGCAGATAAACCTCGGTCTTGCCCGACCCGGGCACGCCTTCCAGAACCTGAACGGAAAAGCCCGAGGTCACGGCCGCACTCAGCGAATCGGCGGCGGCCGCCTGTTCCGCCGACAAATCGGGGCCGGGGCGGTCCAGGTCCGGC
>CAXAVJ010000062.1:0-21112 GCA_963972065.1 uncultured Rhodospirillaceae bacterium | reverse complement strand
GATTATTTCTTTCAGCAGGGCGATGCCCACGACGGCATCCACTTCATCCGCGCCGGCCGGGTGCGCTCCTTCTACACCTCGCCCAGCGGCCGCGAGATCACCCTGGCCTATTGGCCCAAAGGGCATTTCGTCGGCGCGCCCCAGATTCTCGGCGGCGGCGAACACATGTGGTCGTCGGTCGCGGTCGAGCCCTCGGCCGGCCTGTGGCTGCCGGGCACGGTGCTGCGCGGCCTGATCCGCGAAACCCCCAATCTGGCGATCGCCCTGATCGAGGGCCTGACCTACAAAAGCATGTGCTACACGGCCCTGTTGCAGATCATGGGCACGCAGTCGAAAACCAGCCGCCTCGGCCATCTGCTGCTGACCCTGGCCGCCCCGGCGGCGGACGGCGGCAACAGCGCCCGCCTGCACCAGCATTTCACGCAGGAGGAACTGGCCAACCTGATCGGCTCGACCCGCCAGTCGATCTCGACCTCCCTCGACAAGTTCGAGAAACAGCGCCTGATCGACCGCCGCGGCGACGCCATCCGCATCCTCGATGTTCAGGGCCTGCGCGCCCTCTGCGACTGACGCCGGCCTCCCTCTCCTTCTCGCCACCGCAAATATTTGCTCGCCGCCCCGGGCGCGGATCGGCCATGAGTCGGGTCAGACGCCGGGGCCTTCCGCCGCCGCCGGCACGACGCACCGCCCATATTCGAGGCCGCCCAGAATTGAGACCGTCATGACCCCGCCGACCATCAATCTTGAGTTCACGGCCCTTCGGGCGGCCTATGCCGCGGGCGACGTCACGCCCGTGGACGTCGCGGCCCATGTCCTCGACACGATCGCCGCCCGCGGCGACGACGGCGTGTGGATCCACAAGGTCCCCCGCGACACCGTCCTGGCCCGCGCCCAGGCCCTGGCCGCCCTGCCGCCAGCCGACCGGGCCGCCCTGCCCCTTTACGGCATTCCGTTCAGCGTCAAGGACTGCATCGACATCGCCGGCCTGCCGACGACCTCGGCCTGTCCCGCCTATGCCTATACGGCGGCGCGCACCAACCTGGCCGTGCAGCGCGCCCTGGACGCGGGCGCCGTCCTCATCGGCAAGACCAACATGGATCAGTTCGCGACCGGCGTGGTCGGCGTGCGCACGCCCTATGGCGTCGCCCGCAACCCCTTCGACGCTGGCTACATCCCGGGCGGATCAAGCTCCGGCGCCGCCGTCTCCGTATCGTCGGGACTGTGCGGCTTCGCCTTCGGCTCGGACACCGGCGGCTCGGGCCGCGTGCCCGCCAGCTACAACAACGTGGTCGGCCTCAAGCCGACGTTGGGCCTGTTCCCGCGCACCGCCATGGTCAACGCCAGCCCGTCCTTCGATACGGTCTCGGTCTATGCCCTGACGACGGCCGACGCGCGCCGCGTGCTGGAAACCTGCCAGGCCGTCGATCCGGACGACGCCTACGGCCGCGCGGCCCCGGCCCAGCCCCCCGTGCAGGATACGGGTGCGCCGCTCCGCATCGCGGTGCCGGGCAAGACCAGCCGCACCTTCTTCGGCAATGCCGAGGCCGAGGCCCTGTTCGACCAGGGATTGGCCGAACTCACCGCCATGGGCCACACCCTGGCCGAGATCGATTTCGACGTGTTCTTCGAAACCAGCCGCATGATGTTCGAAGGCCCCTGGATCGCCGAGCGCGACGCCATGGTCGGCGACTTCATCCGCGCCAACCCGGACGCCGCCGACCCCATCGTCCGCCAGGTCATCACCGCCGCCGGTGGCTATACGGCGGCCGAGGCGTTCCAGGCCATGTACCGCCTGCACCGCAACGCCCGCGAAATCCGCCGCACCTTCGACGACGCCGACCTGATCGCCGTGCCCACGGTCGGCACCGTCTACACGGTCGCCCAGGTCCTGGCCGACCCGATCCCGACCAACGCCAGCAACGGCTATTACCTGAATTTCGCCTCCATGGCCGACCTCGCCGCCATCGCCGTGCCCAACGGCTTCCTGCCGTCGGGCCTGCCCATGGGCATGACCTTCGTCGGCCCGGCGTTCAGCGACCCGTTCCTGGCCGCCTTCGCGGACGACTTCCACCGGCGGCGGGTCGCGACCCTGGGCGCCACGGGGCATGCCTTTCCCGCAGCATAACGGGACATGCACCTAGGCAGACCGTGCAAAGCCGTTATGACATCTTGTAAATAACGGGCCTTTCCGCAAAACTGCGGCCCCATGACCGAATACATGACCACCAAGGAACTGGCGGACTTTCTGCGCATCAAGCAGCGCAAGGTCTATGATCTGGCCGCCACGGGGCGCATTCCCTGTTCCCG
The DNA here is from genome assembly GCA_963972065.1 of uncultured Rhodospirillaceae bacterium. Classification (GTDB taxonomy): domain Bacteria; phylum Pseudomonadota; class Alphaproteobacteria; order Rhodospirillales; family Casp-alpha2; genus UBA1479. The sequence goes on along the minus strand of CAXAVJ010000062.1, from coordinate 18,805 downwards.
CGCCATGGGCAAGCTGTTGTTTCCCCGCGCCGAGATCGAAGCCTGGGTCGCCCGGGGTATGGCCGGCGACGGTGGGGGCATGGCCGCGGCGGGGGCCGCCCCGCAACCGGCCAAGGTGCGGCCGGGGGTGTTCCTGGGGTCCCACGATCCGCTGTTGGATTGGGCGCTGCGCCAGTCGCGCTGCGGGCTCGCGACCTTTTTCGACGGCTCCGCCGACGGGCTGGAACGGTTCGCCGATTTTGAGGGCATCGCCGCCGGCCTGCACATGTTCGACCCGGAGGCCGGGGGCAGCGACGACGACGCGGCCTGGAACATCGGCTGGGTCCGGCGCTATGCGGCGGCGGCCCCCTGCGTACTGATCGAGTTCGCCTGGCGAGAGCGGGGATTGATTGTCAATCCCGTATCCGCCGATCAGTTCAAAACCATCGCCGACCTGCGCGGCCGGCTGATCGTGCCGCGCCAGGCCGAGGCCGGAACCCAGGCGCTTTTGGAACATCTGCTGGCCGAGGCCGGGATCGGCCCCGAAAGCTGCGTGATGACCGAACCCGCGCGCACGGAAACCGACGCCGCCCAGGTCGTCGCCGACCATATGGGCGAGGTCACGTTGGGCCTGCGCGCCACGGCGGCGCCGCTGAAGCTTGATTTCGTGCCGCTGCTGCGTGAACGCTTCGACCTGTTGGTCGACCGCAAGGCCTGGTTCGAGCCGCCGATGCAGGCGTTCCTGGCCTTCTGCCGCACCGAAGCCTTCCGCTTCAAGGCCCAGACCATGGGCGGCTACGACATCACCGGCCTGGGCAAGGTGCATTTCGTGGGGGACTAGACGTCCTCATCCACGGCACGACCATAACGCCGCTGGCTATGCACGAGGCTTCCCTTTGCTACCTCTTCCGATCAATCACTATGCCAAGCTGTTCCATATCTGATATGTAAATTCGCTCTCGGTTTTCCCAAACACGGTCAAGGACGGACGACATGTTGAGTTGGCCGATGGCCCAGATCGCCAGTCCTCGATCTCCAAATACACCAGCATCAGTCTCACCAATGATATCGAGTGCTTCTTGCTCTGTTAGATTCCGGTCCATTCTCGCGCAAAGATAGGCATATGTTGCCGGAAACTTGGTTCGTATAGACATCCAAGTTTCATTTAGTATGGACCGGGCACGCAAGGCCCCACGGCTAACGATCCACCCTGATTCGCAGTGCGCCACCAATTCAGGCAATAATTCCGTCAGCCTATTTGGATCAGCGCTATTAACGAGAACCTTTGCCGCATTCTCGTCGCGGCTCTCACGCCAATACTGAAAGACCAGATCTAGGCTGAATAAGAGTTCATCGTTAGAGATCGCCTTCAGCCACCGACGACCGGCACCACGAGTTCCTCGGCCGCGCCATCGCTCCAACACTGCCTGACGAGTTGGAGGCATGAGAAACGGATAGATGTGGGAGAGCAACGCCTCCACACGTCTGCGCGCTCGCTGGTTTGGGTGGGTGCCTTGCATCAGCTCGGTCCCGAGAGAATCGATTTCGCGAAGCGCCTTCCCTTCCCGCCCCAATCGAACAAGGCGATTGCGAATTGCACCTGAAATATCCTTAGAATCCTCCAAGGATAATTTCGCCGCTGTCATCAACTCGACGAAAGTTAGACAGGCGACATAAGCATGCAAAAGATTTCTTCCCAATTCACTGTTGATGTCATGGGCACATGCACTGATGCGGACGAGCTTTGCCGAGAGGGCAGAATCAGACTCAGTTTCCACTGCTACATACATCCTTTTGTCAAAAGGTAGTGGCCACACATTCAGTTTTCCGGCGTGAGGAAAAGTCGCGATCTACTTGTTCCGCTCTCTCAAAGTATCATGACAGTGAGAAATTGAAGAACATGAGAGCCCCTCCATCCCGCCATGCAAGTCGGTCCGGAAGCGCCCGGTTTCATCCTCCTCACCGCCTCACTGTCTCTGTGGTTCAAACGAAAAAGGGCGGCCCCGAAGGCCCGCCCTTTCCGTAATGCGTGAACGTCGGTGCCGTTACGACGACTTGCCGTTCGGGAAGAACAGCTGCAGGCCGTTCAGCTTGTAGGACGCGATGGTGTCCTGGCCGTCCTTGGACAGCACCCAGTCGATGAAGGCTTGGCCTTCGGCCTGTTTCACCTTGGGGCATTTCTTCGGGTTGACCAGGATGATGCCGTACTGGTTGAACAGCTGCTTGTCGCCTTCGACCTGAATCTTGTAGTCGCCCTTGTTCTTGAAGCTGATCCAGGTGGCGCGGTCGGTCAGGGCATAGGCGCCCATGCCGACGGCGGCGTTGAGGGTCGCCCCCATGCCGCTGCCGGTTTCCCGATACCAGCCGCCCGAGGCCGCCTTGATATCGGTGCCGGCGGCCTTCCACAGGCGGACCTCTTTCTTATGGGTGCCGGAGTTATCACCGCGCGAGGCGAAGGTCGCCTTGGCGTCTGCGATCATCTTGAAGGCCTTGGGCGCGTCCTTCATGCCGCCGACCTTGGCCGGGTCCGCGGGCGGGCCGACGACGATGAAGTCGTTGTACATGACGTCCGTGCGCTTCACGCCGTAGCCTTCCTTGACGAACTTTTCCTCGGCCGGCTTGGCGTGGACGAGCAGCACGTCGCCGTCGCAGTTCTGGGCGTTCTTGATCGCCTGGCCCGTGCCGACGGCGACCACGTTGACCTTGATGCCCGTCTTCTTTTCGAAGATCGGCAGCATGTAGCCGTACAGGCCCGAGTTCTGGGTGGAGGTCGTCGACTGCACGATGATCGCCTTGCCGTCGGCCTGGGCCGGGGCGGCGGCGACCACCGTCACGGCGAGGGCCAGGGCGGCCGCGCCGAAGGTGAACCGTTTGATTGTTGTCATGGATATCTCCCTGAGTGCTGGTTCCGGTTGGTGATGATTGGGGACAGGTCCCTTTGCGAAGGCCGGTTACAGGATGATCTTGCCCGCCATGTAGTCGCCGGCCTCGGCCGAGGCCGGCTGGTTGAAAAACGCCGCCGCCGGGCTGTGTTCCAAAACCTTGCCCCGGTGCATGAACACCACGTCGTCGGCCAGGCGCCGGGCCTGGCCCATGTCGTGGGTGATGAAGATGATCTTGGTGCCGCGGTCGCGAGCCGCCTTGGTGATGTCCTCGATCACCAGGGTCGAGGCCGGGTCCAGGTTCGACGTCGGCTCGTCCATGAACAGCACGTCCGGCTCGGTCGCCAGCGCGCGGGCCAGGGCCAGACGCTGCTGTTCGCCGCCGGACAGAAGCCGCGCCGGCTGTTCGGCGCGGTCGGCCAGCCCGGCATGTTCGAGAATGTCCCGCCGCCGCGCGGGGTCCGCCCGGCCGCGCAGGCGCAACACGGAATCAATGTTGGCGGCGACGGAGCGGCGCAGCATCACCGCGCGTTGGAACACCATGGCCTGACGACGGCGGATGGCGTCATCTAACAAACGACCACCCCAGGTGACGTGCCCGCCCGAGGGCTCAAGCAGCCCGTGCATGAGGCGCAGCAGCAGGCTCTTGCCCGCCCCGTTGGGCCCCATGATGACGGTGACGCCGTCGGCGTTCAGGGTCAGGTCGATGCCCTTGATCAGCACGGTGCCGCCGGCCTGATAGGTCAGGTCCTCGACCCCGGCGGGGAACAGGTCGGCGCCGGCACCGGCATCCTGGTTGCTTCGCAGATCAATGACATTGGCGGGGCGCAGATCAGGCATAGGCCTGCCTTTTCGCCGTCGCGTTCAGCCCCATGACCGCCGCGTTGATGGTCAGTGCTATGGTCAGCAGCACGACGCCGAGGCCGAGCGCCAGGGCCAGATCGCCCTTTGAGGTTTCCAGGGCGATGGTCGTCGTCATGACGCGGGTCAGATGGTTGATGTTGCCGCCGACGATGATGACGGCGCCGACCTCGGCCATGGCGCGGCCGAGCCCGGCCAGCATCACCGTCAGCAGGGAATAGCGCGCGTCCCACAACAGCTCCGCCATCATCCGCCCCGTGGGCACGCAGAAGGAACGGAACTGGTCGGCGTATTCGTTGTGCAGGTCCTCGATCACTTGGCGCGACAGGGCGGCAATGATCGGCAGGATCAGAACCGCCTGGGCGATGATCATGGCCGTCGGCGTATAGAGCAATCCTAAGAAACCGAGCGGCCCTGCATTGGACAGCAGCATGTAGATGATCAGGCCGACCACCACCGGCGGCAGGCCCATCATGGAATTGACGACGACCAGCGCCACGCCGCGGCCGGGGAAGCGTGTCACGGCCAACAGAGCCCCGATGCTGAGGCCGATCAGCCCCGCCACCAGCAGGGCCGTCAGACTGACCCGCAGCGACAGCCCGATGACCTCCATCAGGTCCGCGTCGAAGCTGAACAGCAATGAAAAGGCCGTGAGGAAGGCCTGCCCGAAATCCTGCATCGTCTGGCTGTCCGCCCGTTCCCATTCCCAGGACGCGTGGGGTGTTTCCCATGCGATTCCGTAAATTATGCATAATTATTCGTATTTGACGTAATTTTGCACAAATTCCGGAAACGCGCAAGCATCCCCGGTACCCCCGAGAGGCTGCGGGCGGGGGCAGACTCGACCGATGTTCAGAGATAGGACCTGGCTCAGAAGAAGGGACTGGCGGCGCTTAGCTACCCTCGGCCCAGCGCCGCATCAGGCCGTTGAACACCCGTTGCGCGGTCAGGGCGGCCGGGCTGTTGGCCGCCGTCTGATGCAGGTGGTGGGCGACGCCGTTGGCGTCGGCCAGAATCTCGCGGCGCTCGGCGGAGGCAACGCGGCTTTGGATCCAGGTCACGGCGACCCGCCGCTCACCCTTTGTCACAGCCTCGACCCGATGATGCCAGCCGGTCGGATAGACCACGGCGGCGCCTCGGGACAGCTTGACCTTGACCTCGCCGCCGGGGGCCAGGATCACCAGTTCTCCGCCGTCGTAATCCTGCGGCCCATTCAGGAACAACGTGCAGGACACGTCGGCGCGGATCGATTCCGGATTTCCGATGAAGGGGTTATCCGTGTGCAGGCCATATTCCGCGCCCACGCCGTAACGGGCGTAAAGCGGGCGCATGACCCTGTGGGGGAAGGTTCCGTTGCGGATCTGCGCCGACTGCCCGATCGCCCCGATGACAAGGCGGTCGGCAGGCGCCAGGGCGTCGCCGGCAGTGGCACGGTCAGCCTGACGATTGCGCTTCACGGCTTTGATGTCGTCGCGCATTCCACCCGCCCCGTCGATCCAGGGAACATCGTCGAGGGTGGCGTCGATTTCACCGAGCCCGTCGTCACCGAGCAGCTTTTCAACATGGATGATCATCGCTTGTCAGCCCCCTTACCCCTACGCATCCCGCGCTCCCGATAGCGCCGCGGGAGGGTGCATGGTAGCACGCGGGACAGCCGCCGTCGGTGGAAACCAGCCTGAATTCGGACCGCAGACCGGCCAGCCAATTGTTCTAAATATTCACATTATTAACTTAAATACATAATTTTATACACATCGCTTAACGTAATTTTTATAATGAAATCAGCATTTAAATTGCCGAATAAAAATAATAGTGTAAACTTAACAATACGAAATCTGGCATATGCCAGCCGCCCGCCAAAGACCGGTCCGTCGGCCTGCAGATAGGGCGCAGATTTACGAATTTCACAATGGGAGAGCAGTCATGGGCAAAATCAACAAAGCATTCCTGATCCTGCCGGTTGTCTTCGCGGTTCTGATCGCGATTGGCATCCTGACCAGCTAGGCCATATCGTCCCAAAGACTGGTGATCGAGCGCGGGTCCGCAAGACCCGCGCTTTTTTTATCCGCGCCCCTGGGACGCCCGTCAGTCGGAAAGCGACGCGGCCTGCTTGCGGGCCGACTTGAGGGCCGACTTGTCCGGCGCCGGCGCCCCGCGCTCGACGGCATGGATAAGGGTCGGATGGGCGCGCTGAGCACAGTCGGTCCGTTCGCACAGCCGGCAGGTCACGCCGACGGGCAGGAAAGTCTCCGACCGGGTCAGGTCCAGACCGCCCGAATAGACCAACTCGCCCGCGTCCTCCAGCCGGCAGCCCAGCGCCAGCGCATAGCTGCCGTCGGGTGCATTATACCCGGCTCCGGGCAGGCGCTGGCCGAAGGCGACGGAAAGATAGGCACTGCCGTCGGCCAATTGCAGGACCTGGGCATCGACGGTGCCCGGCCGGCCGCTGGCTGCATGCACGTTCCAACGCGGGCAGATTCCCGCGAACCGGGGGATCGGCAGGCCCGAACCGGGCACCCGCCGGAACACGTTGCCGGCGCTGTCGATGCGCAGGAAATGGAAGCGCACACCCTCCTCGCCCGGGCGGCGCAGGGTCGCGAGTCGCCGGCAGGCCTGTTCCAGGCTGACGCCAAAGGCCTGGCTCAGACGTTCCACGTCATAACGATAGGCGCGCGCACGATCGAGAAAGGCATCATAAGGCATCAGCACCGCGGCAGCGAAATATCCCGCCAGATAATCCCGGCAAAGATCTTCGGAAGCGGGGGAAAGATCCGCCTCCCCAACCCAGGCGTCAATCAGGCCGGCGGCGGCGCGGCGGCCGGTTTCGCGCGCCAGGTGAAAGCGCAAACTGGGCAATGCCAAATCATCGCGCACGATCAGCCGTCCGCCCGCCCCGCCCGGCCCGGACTCCAGATGCACGGCGGGCACCGCTGTTCCCCCCCGGCCTGCATCGCCGACACCCGTGGTTTCGACCTCGATCCCGAAGCGGCCCCGCAGCACCTCGGACAGGCGCGAGAACAACCCCACGGTCTCCATCCCGATTTCAGCGCGGAGTGCCTCCGCCCGGCGATCCAGATCGTCGAAGAAATTGTCGTTACGTTCGGTGAAGTCGCCGACCTCTTCCGCCGGGGTGCGGCTTTCAAGAAGGTTGTCGAGGTTCTCGCCGGTGATGAAACGCAGCAGTTCATCGACCTGCAGCGTGAGCTTTTCCGTGCCATCGACGACGATGCCGAGGAACTGCTGACGCTCCGCCGCCGCCAGATCGATGTTGTCGAGCAGGATTTCAGAGAAACTGCGGACCGAGGTCAGCAGCGTGCGCACGGAGTGGCTGGAGGCCACCAGATAGGGGCTGGAGGCCAGCTTGTCCGTCAGCGCCTCCACATCCTCGCGGCTGTTGCGGTAGGACCTATAAAGACGAAGGAACGAGCGGCAGATGTCGGGCACGGAGGTCACGAATTCGTCCAGTTCCGCCGCCGAGGGACGGGTGCCGCCGAACATGGGGTCAGACAGGGCCTCTTCCAGGTCGCTTTTGATGCGCACCTCGTCGCCCGCGGAAAAGTCCCGCAGATCAACGCCGAGGGCCTCCGAAAGCTTGAGCAGCAGCGACACGGTCAAGGGCCGGTCATTGTGCTCGATCATGTTCAGGTAGCTGGGCGAGATGCCAAGAATTTCAGCAAGCTTAACCTGCGTCAGTCCACGGTCCTTGCGGAGCCGCCGAAGGCGCGCGCCCAACATTGGCGATCGCGACATTATGTTTCCCCCCATGGGATTCCACGAATAATTACCCTGTCCCAGGTCTGATGCGGCGCCCGGGTATAGGTTTGGCAACATATTAACCGATGTTCACCTATCTGTCTTCGGGGTTTCAGCCGCCAAAATCAAGTAAAGGCATGAGGAACTGATATTTTTTGGTGAATTGTTCACTTTCCCAAACGATCCATCAGACCGGAAGACAAAGACCGGCCGGACAGGCTAAGCCGATGAATTCGACGAACGCCCAAGCGCATCTTCCAACCCGGCCATGACCAGGTCCAATGCGTCGGCGAGATCGTTCAGCAGCGGCTCGATCTCCGGGCCTTCAGGTGCCGCCTTCAAGGCGGCTTCAAGGGCTTTCGCCGCCTCGAACACCGCTGTCGCCCGAATGTTGCCGCTGACGCCCTTCAACGTATGGGCGGTACTGATAGCCTGCTGGAAACGACCCGCCGCCACGTCAGCCGAAATCTCCGCCGCCTTGCCACTATACGTGTCGCGAAACTTGCCCAACAGTTTGCGAATCAAGTCGTCATTGCCGCGCGCCATGACACGGAACGCGTCCACATCGATCCCCGGCAAGTTGTCGGGCAGGCGGCCGGACGACCGGGGCATTGCAGGCCGCTGATCTGCACTATCCGACGGTGGCGTTTCTGTCATGGGTGAACTCCGGCATCGACCCGGCGATATCTGGATATCCCGATGGCTTCGATGACTTGCAAGCCCCTGTGCTGCCTGACAGGCTAAATCGTTACCCTGACAATATCGAGTCGGACTTTAGGTGGCTGGCGCGATCAGCCCGCCGCGTCCGCGGTTGATGCCGGCAGCGTGAAACGGAACACGGACCCCCGCCCCGGCGCGGCTTCGACCCATACCTTGCCGCCGAAACGTTCCACGATCTCGCGGCAGATGGCGAGGCCCAATCCCGTCCCCTTCGGCTTGTTGGTCAGGGTTTCGCCCGACCCGCCCTGTTGGAAACGTTCGAAAATGCGGTCCCGTTCGCCGGGCGCCACGCCGGGGCCGTTGTCGATCACATCGACGGTAACCATGTCACCATCCACCGTGGCGGTAACGCGGATATGTCCGTCGTTCGGATCACAGAATTTCACGGCGTTGGAAATCAGGTTAACCAGCACCTGAATCAACCGGTCGCGGTCGGCATGCACCCGAGGCAGGTCGTCGGGAAGATCCAAATTCAGACGCACCCCCTCGGCCTGGGCCAGGGGAGACGCGGCGGCCACGGCAGCCCCCATGACGGCACCGAGGTCAAGCGAGATCATATTCCATTTCAGATTGCCGGCTTCCATCTTCGACAGGTCCAGAAGCTGGTCGATCAGGCGCGTCAGGCGTTGCGTCTCGGCAACCACGACACTGTAGAAACGGTCACGTTCGGGCCCGCGCAGGGCCGGGTTGTCGGACAGGATTTCCCCCGCCGCGCGGATCGACGTCAACGGCGTGCGGAATTCGTGGCCCACGGTGGTGATGAAGTTGTCCTTCATGCGGTCCAGTTCCTTGAGCCGCTCGTTGGCGGCCCGCAACTCGGCCGTGGTTTCCTCAAGCGCCTTGGATTTCTCCTCAAGCTCGTGGGAATACTCGATGACCTGTGACGTTTCGTCGAGAATGCGCATCAGGTCCTCGGTGCTGACGACCTCGCCCTTGGTCACGCTGGCGACCACGGCCTGGGCCGAGGCCGCGCCGATCACCCCGGCCAGTTGCCGTTCGGCGAAGGACACGAGCGCCGGCGCCGCTTCCGCCCTGGGGTCCAGGTTGAGGCCCTGGCGTGCGGCGAAATCGGCGAGTGCCGCCCCCGCCCGATCGTCACCCAGAAAGCGCCGCAGCACGGCCTTCAGTTCGCCGACCTCGGCAGAGCCGCGCCACACGGTGACCGGTTTCGCACCAGGGCTGTCCAACTTCTGCACGAACTCGCCAGCCTGCAACTGTTCCAGATCGCTGGGCCGGCTGAGCAGCGACACCCAGACAAAGCCGCCGATATTGACCAGCATCGACCAGAACAGGGAATGGGACAGATGATCGATCCCGTCGAGCCCGAACAGAGCATAGGGTTTCAGATACGCGATCCCATAGGGGCCCAATTCGATCAGGCTCATGTCCACCCAGCCCGAGCGCGCGAACGACGGCAACACCAGAGTGTAGAACCACATGGCGGTACCCAGCAAAAGGCCCGTCATGGCACCGGCCCGCGTGCCGCCCTTCCAGAAAATGCCGCCCAGCAACGACGGCGCGAACTGCGCCGCCGCGGCGAACGACACCAGACCGATGGTCACCAGGGCATAGGATTCCCCGATCAGCCGCATGTAGGTATAGGCCAGCAACAGCACGAACAGGATCGCACTGCGCCGGACGAACAGCAGGAACGCGGACAGGTCGCCGGTAAACCGGGTCTGGAACCACCGCATACGCAACAGCACCGGCACCACCAGGTCGTTACACACCATGGTCGACAGCGCGATGGTCGCGACGATCAGCATCCCCGTGGCCGCCGATAGGCCGCCGATATAGGCGAACAGGGCCATGCCCTCATTCTGATTGGCCATGGCCACGGTCAAGACAAAGGTATCCGCATCGACGCCGCCGTCGGGAAACTGCAGCAGGCCACCGATGGCGATCGGCAAAACGAACACGTTGATCAGGATCAGATACAGCGGGAACAGCCAGGCCGCCTTGCGCACATGATCCGGGTTGACGTTCTCAACCACGCCAACCTGGAACTGACGCGGCAGGCAGACGATGGCGAACATGGATAGCACCAGCAAGGTCGACCACTGGGCATAGCCCCCGGCGCCGACCTGATGGAACAGATGGGAAATTTCCGGAACCGCGTTGCCTTTGGCGAACAGGTCGCCGAACCCGTCGAACACGCCGTAGGTGACGTAAAACCCGACGGCAAGGAACGCCAGCAGCTTGATGATCGATTCGAAGGCGACGGCGATCACCATGCCTTCGTGATGTTCCGAGGCATCGATGTGGCGGGTGCCGAACAGGATGGCGAACAGGGCCATGATCAGGGCCACGAAAAATGCCGTATCCTGAAACAGCGGCACGCGGCCGAGATGGCGCGGCATGACGATTTCCGGATACTGGATCAGCACGGTGAAACTGGTCGACACGGCCTTAAGCTGCAAGGCGATGTAAGGCAGGATGCCGACCACCACGATCACCGTGACGATGCCGCCGAGATAGATGCTTTTGCCGTAGCGGGATGCGATGAAATCGGCGATCGAGGTGATGCGGTTTTCCGCCGAGATGCGGACCATCTTTTCCAGCACGAAGGGCCAGAGTACCAGCACCAGGGTCGGCCCCAGGTAGATGGGCAGGAAATCCAGGCCCGAGGTCGCGGCACGGCCGACGCTGCCGTAGAAGGTCCAGCTTGTGCAATAGACCGCCATGGACAATGCATAGATATAGGGATTGTTGAGGATCGAGCGCCCGGCATCCGCCCGCTTGTCGCCCCAGAAGGCAATCGCGAACAGCAGCCCGAGATAGGCCACCGACGTGATGAAAATGACCCAACCTTCGAGCACGTCAGGTTTCCGGCGGACCGGGCCGGCCGACGCGTTCGGCGATCAGATAGATCATGGCGACGACGCCGATCCACACGGCAAACAGAATCACAAAAATCCGCGGCAGACCGAACAAATCCGCCGGTCCCTCGCCCAGAGTCACGAGCGGCGGCAGAAACAGCAGCGTGGCGACCAAAAACAGCGACACGGAAAAGGCGCCGACCCGGCTTGTTCCCCGCTCCGGAGCACCTGTCCGGCGCGGCCCGGAATCGCGTGCCGGACCGTCCGCCATCAGTCCACGGTCAACCCGACGGCGGCCTTGACCCTGGTGACCAGGTCACGGGTGGAAAACGGTTTGGTGATGAAATCGTCGGCCCCGGCGGACAGGCCCTTTTCGCGGTCTGCCTCGCGTCCCTTGGCCGTCAGCATGATGACGTGAACGTCGGACCAGGCGCTGTTGCCGCGAATTTCCTCACACACGGAAAAGCCGTCCCGTTCCGGCAGCATGACGTCCAACAGCACGACGTCCGGTTTTGCCGCGCGCATTTCGCCGAGCGCCGCGTTCCCGTCGCCGACGACGCGCGTGTCGAAGCCCGATTTTTCGAGCAGGAATTTCAGCGACAGGACGATGTTGTCGTCGTCTTCGACCACCAGAACGGAGTGATCCATGAACGTCTCCCATTATTTTCGACGCGTGATCCGCGCACGCGTGCCGTGATCGGCTTTTGCCCGATTATACCCCGTAGATCCGCCGCCGCCGCAAGGATTCTGACGCCATGCCGGCCAAGCCTGGTTTGACGCCCCGGTTTGACAGACGGAACCCCGTCTGCAAATCCTGGGCGGCATGGAACAGGAAAGCCCCGCCGAATTCACCAAACGCGCGGTCCTGACCGGCATGGTCCTGGGCGCGGCACTTACCCCCTGCAACGTCTATTCAGGGCTGAAGATCGGTTGGTCCTTCAACATGTCGATCGCCGCCGGGCTGCTGGCCGTGGGGGCCTGGCGCCTGGCCGAGCGCAGCCTGGGCACCGCCCCCCTGGGTCTCAGGGAAAACAACATCAACCAGACGGCCGCCTCGGCTTCGGCCTCCATCGTGTCGGGCGGACTGGTCGCCCCCATCCCGGCGCTGACGCTGCTGACCGGGCAGAGCCTACAATGGCCCGTGCTGGCCTTCTGGGTGTTCTGCGTCTCGATTCTGGGCGTGGTCGTCGCCGCCGGCCTGCGCCGCCAAATGATCGAGCACGAGAACCTGGCCTTTCCCGCCGGCCTGGCCACGGCGGAAACCCTGAAACGCATCCACGGCAAGGGCCGCGAACAGGGGGCGCGCCTGCGCGCGCTCCTGGCGGCGGCGGGGCTGTCGGCGGCAGTCAAATTGGCGGTCGATCTGGCGGCGGCGGTGCCGCGCCTGGCCCTGCCGGGATCGTTGGCCGGGGGCGTGACCTTCAAGAATCTGGGCCTGGCGGTCGACCCGTCGCTGCTGATGATCGGCTTCGGGGCGCTGATCGGCCCGCGCGCGGGGCTGTCGCTGCTGCTGGGCGCGGCCGCGTCCTGGGGGCTGCTCGCCCCCTGGGTGCTGGACCGGGGCTGGGCCCAGGCCGGGGCGCCCGGCACGGTATGGTTTTCCGAACTGGTGGCCTGGCTGTTGTGGCCGGGGGTGACCCTGACGGTCACGGCGGCCCTGACCGCCTTTGCGATTTCGGTCCTCCGCATCCGCCGACAATTGACCGGCACGGACGGGCGGATGGGGCGCGGCTACGCCCTGGCGCTGGCCGGGGTCACGATGTTGATCTGTATTGCCGGATGGACCTTGTTCGGTTTGCCGGTCTGGGTTTCGGTGCTGGCGGTGGCCCTCAGCTACGTGCTGGCCGTGATTGCCGCCCGCGTGTCCGGGGAAACGGGGGTCACGCCGGTGGGGGCCTTGGGCAAGGTGACGCAGCTGACTTACGGCGCCATCACGCCCGGCGACATGGCGGCCAACCTGATGACCGCCAACATCACCGGGGGGGCCGCCGGGCAATGCGCCGACATGATGCACGATTTGAAAACCGGGTCCCTGATCGGTGCCGCGCCGCGGTTGCAGATCTACGCCCAGGCGCTGGGCGTCCTGACCGGATCGCTGGCCGGGGCGGCGGTTTATCTGACCCTAATCCCCGACCCCGCCGCCATGCTGATGACCCCCGAATGGCCGGCCCCCGCCGTGGCGACCTGGAAGGCCGTGGCCGAGGTGATGGCGGCGGGCTTAAGCGCGATCCCGGAAGGGGCGGGCCCCGCCATGGCCGTCGCGGCGACACTTGGCGTGGTCTTGGGCGCGGCGGACCGTGTGCTGCCGGAACCCATCGCGCGCTTCCTGCCGAGTGCGCCCGCCGCCGGGGTCGCTTTCGTCATTCCGGCGTGGAATTCGATGTCGCTCTGCCTCGGCGCCGTGATTGCGGCCGGGGCCGCGCGCCTGAACCCCCGATGGACGGAACGTTACGGCACGGCCGTCGCCGCCGGGCTTGTCGCCGGGGAAAGCCTGATCGGCGTTGGTCTGGCGCTCACCCGCATGGCGGGCTAACTCACCCCTCAGTGCAGGCGCATCATTCCACCGACAAGACGGAATTCCGCCGGCTTGACCAGCGCCACCGAGGCGACGCGCACGGAATGCAGGGGGCCGTCCAGGTTGTTTTCCCAGAAGTCCAGGAACCGGCGCAGCACGGGAAAGTCCGGCGCCATGTCCATATCCTGCCAGATGTAGTCCTGTAGAAGGTGAAGATGATCCGGCCGCCGATAGGTGATCTCGGCGGTCGTCAGGCGATAGCCTGAAAGCTGCACTTCCAAAGACATGTCTAACCCTCCGTCTTGGTTGCGTGGCTTGCATGTCCTCCCTGGATCACCTGAATTGTCGCCTCTGGGAATCCCCAGCGTCAATAATTAATACATAAAAAACAATAGATTAGCAGCCTATCGGTACGAGTGCTGCCAATCGCGGCGCGCAGCCTTTCACGCCCGGCGCGCCGACACGCTTCGGCGTGTTCCGGATGTCGTCCAAGAAGGGCCACTTCCGGGTGGCAGGCCGAAAATTTTATGACGTGGTGGGAGCGGCCCCTAATGCCCCCCTAGACAGGAATCATCTCTATTTCTGTTTGTGAATTTTGAGCTTCGTGTCGACATACCAAGCTTTTCCATCCGGCCCAAAGGCAACAGAGACCCCTTTTTTCTTGGTATTCGCCCATTGTTGCGACGGGACGTCATAGGCCCAGATATTACCGTCCATGCCGACAACCATCGGCACACCCGACGGGTTGCTGGAGATATCTACTCCGGCACCGCTGGATTTTTTCCATTTCCCTTTGACCATGACCCACGTTTCTTGATTGGCGGTCACGACCCAGGGGTAGCCATCCGGCTTGACGGCAATGCGGATGGCTTCACCGCCGTGGCTTTTCCAATTGTTCCCGGTCCAGGAATAAACGCCATATCCCGCGGGTCCCTCCTTGCCGGCAATGATCCAGACCGCCTCGCCTTTGGCCCCAATATCATAAGCCTTCGGGCCTTTTATCCCGGTCCATTTATTGCCATCCCGGCGCCAGATCGTGCCATCGATGGCAACGATCCAGGGCTGCTTACCGGCAATGGCGATCCGCAATGCCTTGCCTTCGATTTTTGTCCAGGAATTCCCTTTTTGAAACCAGATCGTTTGATCGGGGCCGACGACGGCGGCACGATTGTCATCGCCAACAGCGATATCAATTGCACCCCCCGGAAGCGTTGCAAACTGCCATTTGGATGGGTGCACGGATTTGGAGGACTTCACGGATGATTTCCCGGATGCCCCACCAACGGCGGGAAGCCCCGCTGTAATTTGAAAACCCCCGCTTTGCCATTTGCCTTGACCGGATGTCGGCATCGCAATTTTTTGCGGCGGGTTTTTCCAGAGTTGATAGGCCTGAGTAACCGCCCCATTCAACGCCCCATCCAAAACGTACATGTGATGCTTCTGATCGGGGGGGGCCAGGGCCAAGTTCCAATACATGGACACCTTGTTTCTGCCTTCGGCTGTGGCCATCAATTTCTTAAAACTGACGGGCTTTTGGGCCTCCCTCAGGGCGGCTTCCAGTTTCGGGCGTGCTGAAACAATCGCGACAAACTGGTTAATTGCGGCCCCCGCAATGATGGCAAACGGCAAGGCGACAACCATTGCGCCGGCCATGGCTGTCGATGATCCCGTTACCCCGGTCGCGAACAGGGACCCCGCGGTACCGGCGCTGGAGCCACCGGCGGTCGCGGCGGTGCCGCCCGTAAGACCCGCGGTTACAGCCGCACTTGTCGCCGCATGTGCCGAAGCAAGTGCCGCGCCAAAACTCTGAATTGCAGCCATCGATCCCGCAAGTGAAGGGGCCACAGACGCTGCAATCAAAACCGCTTGCCCCGCCTGGCTGAAATCCGGAGGGGGCGAGCCGTAATCGACCAGCCCCAGCATGGTCTTATGCTGGCCACTTCGCTTTTTGAACTCCAAATCGCCTATTTTCCATGCGTCGTAGGCATTCAAGGCGTCTTGGGCCATATGCGTCTGATAAGACCTGATATAGGCTTCAAATGAGGCAATGAGCTGTTTTGCATGCGTCGGTGCTTTTGGATTGTTCATCTCCAACAGCATGGTTGCGAACAGCAAGTTGTGCATCACTTGGTTATCAGCTGGAGACTGCCGCCTTATTAATTCCCATTGGTCTGAAACATATTTTTTGACGTTGGCTATTTTCTGCACCTTCGCCATGCTCTCCATCATCGTGGTAATCACCGCTGGATGCTTGAGCAGCTCTAACATCACTTCCCTCGCACCTTTCAGCGCGGTAACAGGCTCCCGGGTTGGGTAGGGATCCGGTTTCCAGATAAATTTACCCGTACAGTTGGCTATCCATTTATTGTTTTTATCGAACCCGCGGCAGGTAACTTCAGCTTTTGCATCCAGTGCAACGATGCCTAGCATGACGGTTAAAATAGAACCGCCAATCGTCATAATAAAATGGCGCATGCGAAAGCCCCCTACGTCCCGTGATTCGATTAAGTTGTTAGAAATAAATGGTAATAAGTAGTTTTATTCAGATCAATTTTTGATACTTATTGGAAATGCCCGATAATTATCTGAAACTGCCGGATGTTGCGAAACCGCAGCCACCTGCCGGACTTACAGGGCAGCGCATAAAGTCGCCGATCCAAGACCAGGTAAAGTAAGATGAAAGACAATGAGACCGAGAGCCCACTCCAAGGGCTTCCCACCAATTTGGAAGTAACGACCGCCGACGGCGAAGCCGAGAAAATCGTCATCGAGCAGCAGGCCGCGCTCGCGGAAAGCATGGGCGAGAGCGACATTCAGATGTTCGAGTTGCCGAACGGGATGATCATCAACATCAACCGCTTCGTTCCAGCCCACGATATGTCGCTCGCTTTCGACCCAATGGACGGGACGCCGCGCATGGTCAGCATCATGTTGCTCAAGGGTCAGGCGACCCTGAAATACCCCAACGGCGATACCTACGAGTTCTCGCAATCGCAGGGCTACAACATGCGCTATCAGGGCACACCCGGCACGTTTCATCTGAAAGCCGGCGTCGAGGTCAAAAACTTTACCGTGGCGGCGCCGCCGGAAGTGTTGGCGCGCTTTTTCGAAGGTGAAGTACCGGACGTCCTGAGAAACATGTTGGACCCGGAAGAAGAAACCCATGCCTTCACGCCGTTTCCGGTAACGCCGGAAATGCGCCGCTCGGTGACGGAGATGACCATACCGGGCCTCAGCGGCCAGCTGCAGCGTATCCAGATGGAAAGCGCGGCGCTGATGTACATCACGATGGTTGCGCGCGCGCTCGATCAAGCACCACCGCCCAGGCAAAGATTGACCCGCGCAGAGCGGAAGAACGTGGCACGCGCCCACGAGCGGTTGCTGGACTGTCTTCAGGAGCCACCGAGCCTGGCGGAACTCGCGCTCACGGCTGGGCTCTCCGAAAAACGTCTGAACAACGCCTTCCGTGAGATATACGACGGATCGGTTTTCGAGGTGCTACGAAACACGCGCCTGTCGCAGGCCCGTCAATTGATCGAACAAACGGACGAGCCCATCAAGGGCATTGCCTGGCAGGTTGGCTACAACCACGTCAGCAATTTCAGTCGGGCCTTCAAGGATATGTTCGGCGTGACGCCGGGAGCGATCAAGCGAAGCCGCTAGGCGCGCGCCCATAGAGCCCAAGCCCTTCGGCGTGTTCCGGATGTAGACTAAGAAAGGCCGCTTCCGGGCGGACCGGGGCCATCGTGCCCGTGGTGCTGACCAAACTGGGCCAGGACCCGGCGGTCGCGTCATCGATCATCCTGACCACGGCGATCGACATCGCCGGGTTCTTTTCCTTCCTCGGCATCGCGACTATTCTGTCGGGCCTTCTCTAAGACCCATTCCAAAACACCGGAGACCGTCATGACCGCAACCGCCGCAGCCAAGGTGTGGCTCGACTACGACCAGGCCGAACTGGACAATCAGTATGAACAGCGTTCGCTGGTGCCCGACGGCGACGTCTATGTCGCAGAGAACGCCGCCGCCAGCGCACAGGCACGGGCCGATCTGGACTGCCGCCTCGACGTCGCCTACGGACCCGGCCCGGACGAGGTCATGGACTTGTTTCCCGCCCGCGCCTCCGGGGCGCCAGTGTTGGTGTTCCTGCACGGCGGCGCCTGGACGCGGGGCGACAAGGTCAACGAAAGCCATCTTGCCCCAGCCCTGATCGCCGCCGGGGCCGCCGTCGTAGCGGTCAACTTTTCCCTGGCCCCCGGGGCCTCGCTGGACGACATCGCCGACCAATGCCGCCGCGCCGTCGCCTGGGTCCACGCCCATGCGGCGGACCTCAACGCCGACGCCGGGCGGCTGATCGTCGCCGGACATTCGTCGGGCGCGCATCTGACGGCGATGATGATGGTCACGGATTGGGCAGGCCACGGCCTGCCCGCCGACGCGGTCAAAGGCTGCGTCATGACCAGCGGCATGTACGACCTGACGCCGATCCGCCTGAGCCACCGCAACGGCTATCTGAACCTGGACGATGCGGCGGTCGACCGCCTGAGCCCGATGCGCCACCTGCGCCCGGGCCTGCCGCCTGTCGCGGTATTTTACGGCGAGGGCGAGTTGACCGAATTCCGCCGCCACGGCCGGGACTTCGCCCAGGCGCTGCGGGACGCCGGATTGACGGTCCGCGAGACGGACCTGCCCGGCATCCATCATTTCACCATGAGCCGCGAACTGGGCCGGCCGGACAGCCCGGTCCATCAGGCGGCGCTGCGCCTGATGGGATTAACCGTGTAATCCGTTCGGGGGGACACCCGAAGCCCCGATAGCCGAAAGACAGCACTTTCAAGCCATTGTAGCTCGCCTAGTGCCCTCCAGAAGGCTAGGATGCGGCATGGTAAGAAGGCCTAAAAACAACGCCTCCGGCGCCCGCTACACTGCCGTCGATCCGGCGCTTGTGGCACGCATCTGCTGGTACCACTTCCGCGAGGGACAGACACAGCAGGAAGTGGCTGACCGCGTGAAACTCAATCGCGCCACTGTGAACCGGATCATCAACGAAGCGCGGCGGGAGGGCCATGTCCGCGTGACCCTAAACCTGCCTTTGGCCCCCTGCCTGGAGGCGGAGAATGCACTGCGCGACCGCTTCGACCTGAAGGATGCCGTCGTCGTCCCCGCCCCCATCGACGAGGATGACGTGCGCCGCGTCGTCGGCCTGGCGGCAGGACAATTCGTATCAGGTGCCTTGGCGCCCGATGCGCTTCTGGGCCTCGGCTGGGGGGCGACCA
>CAXAVJ010000061.1:0-21151 GCA_963972065.1 uncultured Rhodospirillaceae bacterium | reverse complement strand
CCTGCGGCGCCCGCTTCGATGGGGCCGATCTTCACGCCGGGGCCGACTTCAGCGCCCGCCTGGGCGTCGATGGAGGCAAGCCGTCCGGCGGCCGGGGCGTTGACCTCGATGGTCACCTTGTCGGTTTCGACCTCGACCAGAACCTCGTCGGCGGCGACGCTGTCGCCGACCTGTTTGGCCCAGGTGCCCAAAGTGCCCGTGGACACGCTTTCGCCCATGGTCGGGGTGACGATGTCGACTGTCTTGCCGCCGCCCGATTTCGCGGCGGCGGGGGCTGCGGCCGGGGCGGCGGCCGGTTTGGCCGCTGCCTTGGCGGGGGCGGCCCCTTCCTGGATGGTCGCGAGCAACGCGCCGACGGCGACCGTCTCACCCTCCTGGGCGGCGATGGCGCCCAGCGTCCCGGCGGCCGGGGCGTTGACCTCGATGGTTACCTTGTCGGTTTCCAGTTCGACCAGGGCCTCGTCCATGGCGACGGCGTCGCCCGGGCTTTTGGTCCATTTGCCGACGGTCGCCTCCGTAACGGATTCACCCAAGGTCGGGACATTAACTTCAACGGTCATAAAATCTTCCCCTGCGATTATCGACTGCTCGAAACCCTGCGACCGGTTCCGGCGTTATTTCTTGGCTTTGGCCGGTGCTTTGGCTGGTGCTTTGGTTCTGGCGCGCGGCGGCGCCTGGACGGTCAGCGCGGCATCCATGAAGGCCGCCAGCTCGATCTTGTGCTTGTTGGCGCTGCCCGTGGCCGGTGCGGCGGCGGCGGCGCGGCCGGTATAGGCCGGCTTGGCTTGTTTGAGCTTTAGTTCCTCCATGACGGCCATCATCGGCTCAAGGATGAAGCTCCAGGCCCCCATGTTCTTGGGTTCTTCCTGGCACCACACGATCTCGGCGTTCTTGAAGCGCTTCAATTCCTCGACCAGGGCGGAATGCGGGAACGGATAGATCTGTTCGACCCGCAGTAGATAGACATCCTTGGTGCCGCGCTGGGCGCGTTCTTCGAACAGGTCGAAATAGACCTTACCCGAACACAGCACGACCCGCTTGATCTTGTCGTCGGCGACAAGGCCGCCCTTGACCAGTTGTGCGTCGTCCCACAACAACCGATGGAAGGTTGTGCCCGGCCCCAATTCTTCCAGCTTCGACACGCAGAGCTTGTGACGCAGCAGCGATTTCGGCGTCATCAGGATCAGCGGCTTGCGGAAGTCGCGGCGCATCTGGCGGCGCAGGACATGGAAATAGTTGGCCGGCGTGGAACAGTTGCAGACCTGCCAGTTGTCGTCGGCGGAATTCTGCAGATAGCGTTCCAGGCGCGCCGATGAATGCTCCGGCCCCTGGCCTTCGTAGCCGTGCGGCAGCAGCATCACCAGGCCGCACATGCGCAGCCACTTTTGTTCGCCCGAGGAAATGAACTGGTCGATGATGACCTGAGCACCATTGGCGAAATCGCCGAACTGGGCTTCCCACAAGGTCAGGGTCTGCGGTTCGGCCAGGGAATAGCCGTATTCAAAGCCGAGCACGCCGAATTCGGACAGCGGCGAATTCAGGACCTCGAACGGCGCCTGGCCGAAGCGGATATTGGCGAGCGGGGTGTGGCGGTCCTCGTTCTCCTGGTCGATCAGTACGGAATGGCGTTGTGAAAACGTGCCGCGTTCACAATCCTCGCCCGACAGGCGCACCGGATGGCCTTCGACAACCAGAGTGCCGAAAGCAAGGGCCTCGGCCGTCGACCAGTCGATGCCCTCGCCGGTTTCGATCATCTTGGCCTTGGCGGCCAACTGGCGTTCGATCTTGGGATGCGGGGTGAAATTGCCGGGAAGCCGGGTCAAGCCGGCGCCGACTTCCTTCAGGAAATCAATGGAACAGCCGGTTTCGCCGCGCCGGGCGTCGCCGGAGGCAACGGCCATGCCGGCCCATACGCCGTCCATCCAATCGGCCTTGTTGGGCTTGTAGCCCTTGGATGCTTCGAAAGCCTCATCCATGGTGGTGATGAAGGTCTGCATCTGCTTTTCGATTTCGTCCTCGGTCAGGACTTTTTCGTGGATCAGCTTGCGGGCATAGATGTTCAGGGTCGTCGGATGCGTCTGGATGGTCTTGTACATCTTCGGCTGAGTGAACATCGGCTCGTCGCCTTCGTTATGGCCGTGGCGGCGATAACAGATCATGTCCACCACCACGTCTTTCTTGAAGCGCTGGCGGTATTCCGTGGCGATGCGCGCCGTATGGACAACGGCTTCGACGTCGTCGGCGTTGACGTGGAAAATGGGCGCGGAAACGATCTTGGCCGCGTCGGAACAATAGGGCGACGAACGGTGCTGCTTCGGATTGGTGGTGAAGCCGATCTGGTTGTTGATGATGATGTGGATGGTGCCGCCGGTCTGGTAGCCGCTCAGGTTGGACAGATCCAGGGTCTCCTGAATGATGCCCTGCCCCATGAAGGCGGCATCGCCGTGCAGCAGGATGCACATCACCTTTTCCATTTCCGGGTCGTTGCGCTGGCGCTGCTTGGCCAGGGTCTTGCCCAGACAGACCGTGTTGACGCATTCCAGATGCGACGGGTTGGCGGTCAACGACAGGTGGATGGCGCGGCCGTCAAAGACGCGGTCGGCCGACGCCCCAAGGTGGTATTTCACGTCGCCCGATCCGCCGACGTCCTCCGGCTTGGAGGCCCCGCCTTGGAATTCGTTCAGGATCGCCTGAAACGGCTTCGACATGACGTTGGCCAGCACGTTGAGGCGGCCGCGGTGGGCCATGCCGAGAACGATTTCCTCCATGCCCAGCTGGCTGCCGCGCTTGAAGATCTGTTCCATGGCCGGGACCAGGCTTTCCCCGCCGTCCAGGCCGAACCGCTTGGTGCCCGTGAACTTCTTGTCCAGGTAGCGCTCAAAGCCTTCCGTCTCGATCAGGCGGTTGAGAATCGCGCGCTTGCCTTCGTTGGTGAAGGACGTCTGATTCCGGATGCGCTCGATCCGTTCCTGCAGCCAGGATTTCTCCTCCGGGTCCTGGATGTGCATGAATTCGATCCCGATGGACCCGCAATAGGTCTCCTTCAGGATCTGCATGATCGTGCGCAGCGTCGCCGTTTCCAGGCCCAGGACGTAGTTGATGAAGATTTCCCGGTCCCAGTCCTTGTCCGTGAAGCCGTAGGTCGCCGGATCCAGTTCCGAATGGGGCGCCGGTTCGGTCAGGCCGAGGGGGTCCAGGTTGGCGTGCAGATGGCCGCGCACGCGATAGGCGCGAATCAGCATCAATGCCCGCAGGGAATCGAGGGTCGCTTCGCGGACCTTGGCGGAACTCATGCGGTCTTGCGCCGGTTCCTGGTGGCGGCCGCGGTCGTCGCGGCGGCGGCCCTGCTGGGCCGCGGTCAGATGGTCGGTCAGGGGGACGACATCGCCGTGGCCGAGGATCTTCTCGGACCGCGGCGCCCAACTGGCCCCGTCCTGTTCCTTGGAGAATCCGCGGGCGTCGTCTTCCAGCCCCTTGAAGAAATCCTGCCAACGCAGGTCTACGGAGCCGGGGTCATCCATGTAGCGTTCATAGAGTTCCGCGACATAGACCGTATTGCCGGAGTAGAGAAATTGGGTCGGATCGAGATCGATTTCCGTCATGCGATAAGGCGCGAGCCCGGCGCGCCCTCCCTGATATGGGGGCCGCGCCGGGTCGATCCCAGGCGCGGGTTACCCCTTGAACACCTTCATCATCGTTTCGCCGAGGGCCGCCGGTGAATCCGATACGTGGATTCCAGCGGCCTTCATGGCGTCGATCTTATCTTCCGCACCACCTTTACCGCCAGAGATAATCGCACCGGCGTGGCCCATTCTGCGGCCCGGAGGGGCGGTGCGGCCGGCAATGAAGCCGACGACGGGCTTCTTGGTGCCGGATGCCTTGAGGAACTCAGCACCTTCTTCTTCCGCGGAACCGCCGATTTCACCGATCATCACGATCGCCTTGGTGGCGTCGTCTTCGACGAACATCTGCAGGCAGTCGACGAAATTGGTGCCGTTGATGGGGTCACCGCCGATGCCGATGCAGGTGGTCTGGCCCAGGCCGGGCTTGGTCGTCTGCGCCACGGCTTCGTAGGTCAAGGTGCCCGAGCGGGACACGATGCCGACCTTGCCCGGTTTGTGGATGTGACCCGGCATGATGCCGATCTTGCATTCGCCCGGGGTGATGACGCCCGGGCAGTTCGGCCCGATCAGCCGCGTGTTGGAGCCCTGCAGGGCACGCTTCACCGCCAGCATGTCCTTCACGGGAATGCCTTCGGTGATGCAGATGACCAGCGGGATTTCCGCCGCGATGGCTTCCAGGATCGCGTCGGCCGCGAAGGGCGGCGGCACGTAGATCACGGAGGCGTCGGCGCCGGTGGCCTCGCGGGCGTCTTTAACCGTGTCGAACACGGGCAGATCAAGATGCTTGGTGCCGCCCTTGCCCGGCGTCACGCCGCCGACCATGTTGGTGCCGTAGGCGATCGCCTGTTCGGAATGGAAGGTGCCTTGCGCACCCGTGAAGCCCTGGCAGATGACCCGGGTGTTCTTGTTGACCAGAACCGACATGATTACGCGGCCTCCTTCACGGCTTGGACGATCTTGCGGGCGGCATCGCCCAGGTCGTCGGCGGATTTGATGGGAAGCCCCGAATCGGCGAGGATCTGCTTGCCCTTTTCGACGTTGGTGCCCTCAAGGCGAACCACCAGGGGGACGCTCAGGGAAACCTCCTTGGCTGCCGCGACGACGCCTTCGGCGATGACGTCACAGCGCATGATGCCGCCGAAGATGTTGACCAGGATGCCTTCGACGTTGGGGTCGGACAGGATGATCTTGAAGGCTTCGGTGACGCGCTCCTTGGTGGCGCCGCCGCCGACGTCCAGGAAGTTGGCAGGCGAGCCGCCTTCCAGCTGGATGATGTCCATGGTCGCCATGGCCAGGCCGGCGCCGTTGACCATGCAGCCGATCGAGCCGTCGAGCTTGATGTAGTTCAGCTCGTGCTTGGCGGCTTCCAGTTCCGTGGGGTCTTCTTCGTCTTCGTCGCGCAGTTCGGCCACGTCCTTGTGACGGAACAGGGCGTTGTCGTCGAAGTTCATCTTGGCGTCGAGCGCGATGACGTCGCCCGAACCGGTGACGACCAGCGGGTTGATCTCGACCAGCGAGCAATCCAGGTCCATGAACGCCTTGTACAGCGCCATCACGAACTTGACGCCCGACTTCACCTGATTGCCTTCAAGGCCCAGGCCGAAGGCGACCTGTCGGGCGTGGAACGCCTGGATCCCGGTGGCCGGGTCGATGAACACCTTGATGATCTTTTCCGGGGTGTTATGGGCGACGTCCTCGATGTCCATGCCGCCCTCGGTGGAGGCCATGATGACGATGCGCGAGGAGTCGCGGTCGAGCAGCACCGAAAGATACAACTCGCGGGCGATGTCGCAGCCTTCTTCGATGTAAAGGCGCTTCACTTCCTTGCCCTCGGGGCCGGTCTGCTTGGTGACCAGGACCTGGCCCAGCATTTCCGAAGCGCTCGCCTTGACGTCGTCGACGGACTTGACGACGCGCACGCCGCCCTTGCCGCCTTCGTTGCCCTTGAATTTGCCGGCACCGCGGCCGCCTGCATGAATCTGGGACTTGACCACGAACACCGGTCCGCCCAATTCCTGGGCGGCCGAGACGGCCTCGTCGACGGTATAGGCGACCTTGCCTTTCGGCACGGCGACCCCGTATTTGGCGAGCAACTGCTTGCCCTGGTACTCATGGATATTCATTGCGTCCCCTCAAACTCCCAACTCTGCTGGTTAAGGTTCAAAAAAACCGGCCCGCGCCCGGGGGACGGGCGCGGGCGGTTGTTCACTACGACTTCGTCGGCGGCGTGGAAGCGGCGGCCGGTGCGGCGGCCTTCTTCGCCGGGGCCTTGCGGGCAGCCGGCTTTTTCGCCGCGGCTTTCTTCGCCGGGGCTTTTTTCTTCGCCGGGGCTTTTTTCTTGGCAGGCGCCTTCTTGGCCGCGGCGGCGGCCTTCTTCATCAGGCGCTGGGTCACGGTGACCAGGCTTTTCACGGCCGAAACCGATGCCTTGAACATGGCCTTCTCGTCGGCATCCAGCTGGATCTCGACGATGCGCTCGACACCCCGGGCGCCGATCACCGTCGGCACGCCGACGTACATGCCCTTAACCCCGTATTCGCCCGACAGATAGGCGGCGCAGGGCAGGACGCGCTTTTTGTCCTTCAGGTAGCTTTCGGCCATCTGGATGGCGGAAGACGCCGGCGCATAGAACGCGGAGCCGGTCTTCAGCAGGGCGACGATCTCGCCGCCGCCCATGCGGGTGCGCTGGACGATGGCGTCGATCTTTTCCTGGGTCGTCCACTTCATCTTGATCAGGTCGGGCACGGGAATGCCGGCGACCGTGGAATAGCGCACCGACGGCACCATGCTGTCGCCGTGGCCACCCAGAACGAAGGCGGTGACGTCTTCGACGGAAACCTTGAATTCCTCGGCAAGGAAGGTGCGGAACCGCGCACTGTCCAGAACGCCGGCCATGCCGACGACCTTGCGATGGGGCAGGCCCGAGGCATCGCGCAGCACCTGAACCATGGCGTCCAGCGGGTTGGTGATGCAGATGACGAAGGCGTTGGGCGCGTACTTCTTGATGCCGGCACCCACGGATTGCATGACCGAGGTGTTGATGCCGATCAGGTCGTCGCGGCTCATGCCCGGCTTGCGGGCGACGCCGGCGGTGACGATGCAGACATCGGCGCCACGGATGGCGGCGTAGCTGTTCGCGCCCTTCATGTTGGAATCAAAGCCTTCGACGGGGCCCGATTCAGCGATGTCCAGGGCCTTGCCCTGGGGAATGCCGTCGACGATGTCGAAAAGCACTACGTCGCCCAGTTCCTTGAGGCCGACCAGATGGGCAAGCGTGCCCCCGATGTTACCGGCGCCGATGAGCGCGATTTTGTTGCGTGCCATTTTTAAATCCCTTGCCGCGAGTCGTTTGTGGTGAAGTGAATTCCCGGATTCCGGATCAGGACAGCGGGATTAGTCCCGGAACTCCCCAAGAACCCCAAGAATCTCAAACTGTTCGTAGCGCGAAACGATCCCCAGGGCAACCGGGACCGGCTGCCCGCCTCTTGGTGTCACAATCTGGTATACAATATCCCACAGTGATTTCTCCTCGGCAAGCCCCTTCCGGCCGGGTCGGGTAAAATTCTGCGCGCCGAATTGTATCCGGAGATGTCGCGGCGAGGGGGCGGCGCTATAGTCGCGCCATGAGCGATTCCGCACATCCGGACAACACGGCCCGCTTCACCGGCTTGGCCGAAACCTACGAGAAATTCCGCCCGAGTTATCCGCCGGAAGCCCTCGCCGCGGTGCGGGCCTATTGGGCGGAAACCCCCGGTGTGCCGCGTCTATTGGCCGATATCGGCGGCGGCACGGGAATCTCGACCCGGGCCATGATGACGGCGCTGGCCGAGGGCGGCGGGGATGTCTGGACCGCCCAGGTGGTGGAGCCCAACGACGACATGCGCGCGCAGGCCACGGCGGCGCTGGCCGACCGGCCGGACGTTTCGGTGGTCAAGGGCACGGCCGAGGTCCTGCCGTTCGGCGATGGCGCCGTGGGGCTTTTGCTGGCGGCGCAGGCGGCCCATTGGTTCGACCGCCCCCGGTTTTATGCCGATGCGGCGCGCGTCCTGGCGCCCGGCGGGGTAATGGTGATCCTCTACAATAACCGCGATCTCTATGACGATCGGCTGATGGCGGCGTTCGAGACCGAGGTCGAAACCTCGGTCGAGGGCTATTGGCGGAATTATCGCAGTTGGAACCTGATGGCGGAACTGCATGCGCTCGACTGGGCGCAGGACGTGACCGAGATCGTCCATCCCTGGACCTGGCGGCTGACGCCGGAAGGCTTCGCCGGGTTGATGCTGTCGCGCTCCAAGATGACGCCCTACAAGGACGTGCACGGCGAGGATGCGGCCCGCAGGGCGATCCTCGATCTTGCCCATCGCTTTGCCGACGTCGAGGGCAGGGTCGGTGTGCGCTACAACACGCAGGCGGCCTGCGTGCGGCGTTAGTTGGATTTAGTCGGCGAGGTCGAGCCCGATGTCGACGGCGGGCGCGCTCTGCGTGATGCCGCCGACGGAGATGTAATCGACCCCCGTCTCGGCGATGGCGCGGATGGTGTCGAGCTTGACCCCGCCGGAGGCCTCCAGCGGTACCCGCCCGGCGACCCAGGCCACGGCCTCGCGCAGCACGGGCGGCGGCATGTTGTCGAGCAGCAGCGAGTCCGCCCCGGCGTCGACCGCTTCGCGGACCTGATCGAGCGTGTCGCATTCGCAGCGCACCTCGAGCCCCGTGTTCGCCGCCTTGGCGCGCGTCACCGCCTCGCCGACCGATCCGCCGCAGACCGCGACATGGTTGTCCTTGATCAGGATGCCGTCGTCCAGCCGCATGCGGTGGTTGGTGCCGCCGCCGGCACGCACGGCGTATTTCGACAGGCCCCGCAGGCCCGGAATGGTCTTGCGCGTATCCAGCAGCACCGCCCCGGTGCCGTCGATGGCGTCGACGTACTGGCGGGTCAGGGTCGCGATGCCGGACAGTTTCTGCAGCAGGTTCAAGGCCGTGCGTTCCGCCGACAGCAGGCCCTGGGCCGTGCCGGTAAGGCGCGCCAGATGGGTGCCCTTGGCGACGCGGTCGCCGTCGGTGACGAAGACCTCGACCACGGCGTCGGGGGCAAGGCGGCGAAACACGTCGAGCGCCACCGGCATGCCGCAGACGACGATGTCCTGGCGGGTGTTGAGGTCGAGGGTCAGCTGCGTATCGGCGGGCACCGTGGCGCGGGTCGTCACGTCGCCCTGACCGATATCTTCGGTCAGCGCGGCATCGACGACGGCCTTGATGTCGGCCGGATCGGGAGGGGCGAAGGTCATCTGCTGTCGGCGGGAAGGGCGGGCGGCGGCGATCAGGCCGCGGCCTTGCCTTTGCCGTTCTGGCTTTTGGTTTCCTGGCTTGCCTTGGCCGGCGGCGACATCTCCAGCATCTTCTCCAGCGGCTTCAAGGCCTGGAGGCGCAGGTCCTCGCTGATTTCCACCCGGGGCGCTTCGTTGACCATGGACAGGTACAGCTTTTCCAGGGTGTTCAGCTCCATATAGGGGCAGTTGGCGCAGTTGCAGGTGCCGTCCGCACCGGGGGCGGCCAGAAAGGTCTTGCCGGGGGCTGACTTCTGCATCTGGTGGAAGATGTGCTGTTCCGTGGCGACGATCACCGTATCGGCGGGATGCTCGACCACGTAATCGAGGATCGAGCGGGTCGAGCCGACATGGTCCGCGTGCTTCAGGATGCCTTCGTGGCATTCCGGGTGGGCGGCGACGGGGGCGTCCGGGTGGCGCGCCTTCAGTTTGACCAGCTCGCGTTCCGAAAACATGTCGTGGACGATGCAGGCGCCGTCCCAGAAAATCATGTCGCGGCCCGTCTGGCGCTGGATGTAGGACCCCAGATGTTTGTCCGGCGCGAACAGGATCGGCCGGTCGGCCGGCAGGTTGCGCACGATGTGTTCGGCGTTGGACGAGGTTACGATGACGTCCGACAGGGCCTTCACCCGGGCCGATGAATTGATGTAGGTGACCACGATGTGGTCCGGGTGCTGGGCGACGAACTTGGCGAAGTCGTCCGGCGGGCAGCTTTCCTCGAGCGAGCAACCGGCGTCCAGATCGGGCAGCACGACGGTCTTGGTCGGGCTCAGGATCTTTGCGACCTCGGCCATGAAGCGCACGCCGCAGAACACGATCATGTCGGCTTCCGTGGCCGCCGCCTTGCGCGACAGGTCGAGGCTATCGCCCACGAAATCGGCCAGATCCTGGATTTCCGGGTCCTGGTAATAGTGGGCCAGGATGACGGCGTTCTTTTCCTTGCGCAGGCGGTCGATCTCCGCCCACAGGTCGATAGTCGGGTCGACGTCCGTCCACGAGGTTGCCTCGGGGCCCGCCGGGATCACCGTATCGGGCACGATCAATGGGGTCATATCGGCGGCCATTGCCTGAAAGCTCCTTGAAACGTCTTCCCCCGGCCAGCGGCATCGGGGCCAGCCTCGGAGGGGGTCTCTGAACCCTAATATAGGTTCAGACCTTAAGAAAACCAGAACAAGGTTCCGGGTCAATCTGTATTTTTCAATCGCATGACACCTGTGCCTGGGCGGCACGGGTGGCAAATTGCCCTAGACACCGCCGCCGTGGGGCTGGGCGATGTATTCGGGCGACTGCATTTCGATCAGGCGCGAGACCGTGCGTTCGAACTCGAACGCGCCGTCTCCTTGTGTGTAAAGCTCCGTGGGCGGCGCGTCGGCGGCGCAGACGAAATTGACGCGCGCATCGTACAGCGCGTCGATCAGGGTTACGAAACGTTTGGCCTGGTCGCGCTTATCCGGGCCCAGTTTGGGCACCCCGTTCATCACCACGGAATGGAACTTTTCCGCGATCGCCAGATAGTCGCCGGCCCCCAGCGGCCGTGCGCAGAGGTCCGAAAACGTGGTGAAGGCAACGCCCTCGGCGGCCAGCGGAATGTCGATCGACCGGCCGTTGACGGCCAGCGTCACGGCCCGCGGCTCCATGCCCACGGTCAGGTCGCGGAAGGCCTGTTCAAGCTTTCTGTCCGCTTCGGCTGAATTGGGGGTGATGTAAATGTCCAGTTCCTGAAGCCGTTGCAGGCGGTAGTCGGTGCCGGAATCCAGTTCGATCACCTCCATCTTATCGATGAACGTCTCGATGAACGGCACGAACCGTTCGCGCTGCAGGCCGTCCTTGTACAGGTCCTTTGGGTGTCGGTTCGACGTCGCGACCACGACCACGCCCTGTTCGAACAGGGTTTCGAACAGGCGGCCGAGGATCATGGCGTCGGCGATGTCGGTAACGTGGAATTCATCGAAGGCCAGCAGCCAAGCCTGATCGACGATGACCCGCGCGAGCGCCGGCAAGGGGTCTTTTTCCTCGCCGACCTTGCCCGCCTTCTGGGCTTCGCGGAAGGCGTGGATGCGGCGATGGACTTCCTGCATGAAGGCGTGGAAATGGACGTGTTTCTTGGCTTCGACCGGGGTGTGTTCGAAGAACAGGTCCATCAACATGGTCTTGCCGCGTCCGACACCGCCCCACATGTAGATGCCTTTGGGCGCCGGCTGCTTGCGTCCGCCCAAGCCCAGGCGCGCGGCCCAGCCGGAGCGGCCCATCTGGGATCCATATCCCTGCAGCCGCTCGGACAGGTCCTGTAGGCGCCGGATGGCATGGGCCTGGGCAGGGTCGGGGCGCACGTCGCCGTTTTTGATCAGCGCGTCATAGGCTTCCTGCGGGGTGCGGATGATCGACACCTGCGGTCACCTTTCTTGTCTTTGGAGATCGTGCAGGGGTCAGTTCCTTGCCGCGGCGACCTGGTTGTCCTTGGGCTTCGTGGGGCCGGATGCAGTCCCACCGCCCGAAGCGGCACCGGGTGTGGCCGGTGGCGCGCCCGCCGGGGTCTTCGGCGCGGGGCCGAACAGGGTCTCCATCTCGCGGCGGAACTGATAGGTGGCGTCCGTCCGGTCCTGCTCCACATCGTCCCAGGTCACGATGGCGCCCTGTTTGATCGGGCGTTTCAGCTTGATTTTCTGCGCCAGCCCGATGGGCAGGGCCTTGGTGCGCAGGCTGTCGGCGGCGGGCATCAGCTTGCCCCAGACGGTAAATCCGCCTTCGCCGTCCAGTTCCTCCCCGGCGCGCAGGTCGCGCTTGGCGCAGGCGGCGACATCGCCGACGAACCGGGTCGACGCCCCCGTCGGCTGCTTCAAGATCGCCGCATAGGCGACGGACACGCCCAGTTCCAGGCCGATCAGGTGATAGGGCCGCCACAGGGCGGAATAGCCGCCGCCGGCGTCGGTGATCATGCCGTAGTCGGAGAAGCAGCGCTTGACGTAGTCGGTGGGGGCTTCGAACACCACATAGACGCCCCAGCGCAGATCGTTTTCCAGATCCTCGCCCGATCGTTCGCGGCTTGAAATCACTTCGACCTGCCCTTTGTGGTGCAGTTGGCCGCCGGCCTCTTTCGGGATAAGGGTCGAGGCCAGTTCATCCACCGGCACGGCCGGGAAGTCGAGCCCGTGCGGCGCCGGCGTCAGGCCGGTCGCATTGGCGACGGCGGCCATTTCGATCCCCGATTTGGTGCCGTCGAGGAAGGAATTGAACATCTTGGCGTTCATGCCGCTTTCCTTGGCGCGCTCGGGGGTCAGTCCGTAATGGGACCAGACCGTATCCGGCGTCGAGGCGTGGAATTCGGGCATGTACAAGGTACCCTTGCCGGCGGCGACGACCTCGAGCCCGATGGTGCGGGCCCAATCGACCTGCTGGCAGATCAGCGACGGCTGGTCGCCGTAGGCCATGGAATAGACGACCTCCATCTCGGCCGCCTTTTTGGCCAGAAGTGGGCCGGCCAGCACGTCGGCCTCGACGTTGACCATAACCACGTGGCGGCCGCGATTGAACGCGGCAAGCGCATGCTTGATGCCGACTTCGGGGATGCCGGTGGCCTCGACGACGACTTCCAGGCCACCGTGTTCGATCAGCGACAGGGCGTCGTCGGTGACGAAGGTCATGCCCTTGTTGAGCGCCTTGGCGGCGGAATGGCGGGTGATGCGTTCCTTCGGCCAGCCCGTATTCAACAGGGCCTTTTCCGCCGTCGCGGGGTTCAGGTCGGCGACGCCGACGACATGGAAGCCCGGATGATGCAGGGCTTGGCTGAGGAACATGGAGCCGAATTTGCCGGCACCGATCACGCCGACGCGTACGGGGTTTCCCGCATCGGCGCGGGCATGCAGAAGCGAATTAAGGTTCATCCGTTCCCTTTCCCCGGACCCGTTCACCGGATCCGTTCCCAGGCACCACTTCCCAGGTTGGCGGCCGACCCTGGTGCGGCTGGGCGCGGCGCGTCCCCCCGGGTATCACATTTCCGTGGCCCTGCTGGCCGCCCGGGGGAAAAGGCACCATACTACAACCACATCCCAATTCGGAACGGGAAACAGGCCCGACGCCGGATTCCTCCAAGCCATCCATCAGGTGACGCAAGTCCAAGGCATGACCGCGCTCAACGACTTCATATCGGCCCATGAGCCCCTGCTGCGCCTGGGATGTTTCGTGGGCATGCTGATCGCCATGGCGGCGGCGGAAGCCCTGTGGCCGCGCCGCCCGGACATGGGCCGGATGCGGCGCTGGCCGCGTAACGCGGCGCTGGTCGTGGTCGATACCCTGGCCGTGCGTGCCGTGGCCTGGGCGCTGCCGGCCTTCCTGCCCGTGGCGGCGGCGGTGTGGGCGGCGGCCCAAGGAGATCAAGGGCAGGGCTGGGGGCTGCTGCCCCTGCTCGGGCTGGACGGCTGGACCGCTTTCTGGCTTTCCCTGCTGCTGTTCGATCTTGCGATCTATGCCCAGCACGTGGCGGTCCACCATATTCCGGCGCTGTGGCGCCTGCACCGGGTGCATCACACGGACCTGGCCATTGATACGACCACGGGCGTGCGCTTTCACCCGCTGGAAATCCTGCTGTCCATCGCGATCAAGGTCGGATTGGTCCTGGCCTTGGGGGCGCCGGCGGCGGCGGTGGTGGTGTTCGAAGTGGTGTTGAACGCGACGTCTCTGTTCAACCATGCCAACCTGCGCCTGCCCTTGGGGCTCGACGCTGTCCTGCGCCGCATCCTCGTGACGCCGGACATGCACCGGGTGCACCACTCCGTCCATCGGGACGAGACGGACAGCAATTTCGGCTTCAACCTGTCGGTCTGGGACCGCCTGTTCGGCACCTACCGGGCCCAGCCCCGGGATGGCCACGACGCCATGGCGATCGGCGTCGGCGATTATCGGGACCCGCAAAAATTACGGCTCACCGACCTGCTGGTTCAGCCGTTCCGCAAATCCTAAAACCGGTCCTTGTTGGCCTTGGCGACGATCTCGGCGACCTGACTTTCCACCGGGCGGCCGGTTGCCTTCAGGCCGTCGATGGCGCCTTGGGCATCTTCGGGTTTGCGGTTCTGGCTCATCTTGCGCTTGCCTTCCAGGCGCTCGATCCGCATCTCGAAGGCGACGATGCCCTTCAACTGCGCGCGCACGAAATCATCGGGCAGGCGGTCCATGGTCCAGGGCGGCGGCTTGCCGTCTTCGTATTGCGCCGTCAATGACGCCAGCCGGCGGATCACCTGATCCGGGTCATCCATCACCGTGGGGCGGCCATAGGCATGGACGGCTTCATAGTTCCAGGTCGGCACGGACTTTTCCGTCGCGTACCAGCTGGGCGAAATATAAGTGTGCGGGCCGCCGAAAATGGCCAAGGCCTCCGTCTTGCCGTCGAAGGCCTGCCATTGGTCGTTGCCCTTGGCCAGGTGTCCCCACAACAAACCGAATTCCCCGTCGTCCGTCAGGTGCAGGGGCACATGGCTCGCGGTCATGCCCTGGGCCCCGGCCGTCACCAGGGCGGCGAAGCCGTTGGCGTGGATGATTGCGTGCATGTCGGTGACGTCGGTGACGTCGAACATCTTGGGGCGGTACATGGCGGTGGTCCTTACAGTCATCCGGGGCGCGGCCCATGCCGCGCCAAGTTTCCGTTTAGGCCCGGATTGGGCCCCCATGAAAGGACCATTTCCACCAAATGAAAAGGGCCGCTTTGACCGTTGCCCGCGCGGGGGCCACGGCCTAGGTTGCCAGGAGGCAGAGGGGACAGCCCGTTCAATGGCGGATGGGCGCGCCCGGACGATGGAGGGACCGATGGACGAAGAACACTTCAACATGCAGATCAGGAAGTTCCTGAAACAGGTCGGCGTGACCAGCCAGCGTGAGATCGAGGGCGCGGTGCGCGCCGCGCTTGCGTCCGGCACGCTGGCCGCGGACGGCGGCGTGACCGCCAAGGTGACCCTCAGCATTCCCGAACTGGGCATCGCCCACGACATCACCAGCGACATCACGCTGGAGCCCGAGGACCCGCACGGCACGCCGTCCTACGATTGATCTGACCTACGACTGATCTGGGGTGACGATTTGCACAGCAAAAAGCCCGCCGTGAGGCGGGCTTTTCGTTGGCGAAATTTAATGAAACTTACTGCCGCGCTGCGATCGATTTCTTGATTTCCGCGATCGCCAGGCCCGGGTTCAGGTGCTTCGGGCAGGTGTTGGTGCAGTTCATGATGGTGTGGCAGCGGTACAGCCGGTACGGGTCGTTCAGGTTGTCGAGCCGTTTGCCCGTGGCTTCGTCGCGGCTGTCGGCGATCCAGCGGTAGCTTTGCAGCAGGATGGCCGGGCCGAGGTAGCGATCGCCGTTCCACCAATAGCTCGGGCAGGACGTCTGGCAGCAGAAGCACAGGATGCATTCCCACAGACCGTCGAGCTTCTCGCGCTCTTCCGGGCTTTGCAGGCGTTCGCGGGTCGGCGCCGGGGTGTCGGCCTGCAGCCAGGGTTCGATGGATTTCAGCTGCGCATAAGGCACGTTGAGGTCGGGCACCAGATCCTTGATCACCGGCATGTGCGGCAAGGGATAGATCTTCACGTCGCCCTTGATGTCTTCGATGGCGGTGGTGCAGGCCAGGGTGTTGGTGCCGTCGATGTTGAAGGCGCAGGACCCGCAGACCCCTTCGCGGCAGGACCGCCGAAAGGTCAGGGTTGAATCCAGCTCGTTCTTGATCTTGATCAGGGCGTCGAGAACCATCGGCCCGCAACGGTCGAGATCGACCTCGTAGGTATCGACCCTGGGCAGATCGTCCGTGTCCGGGTCCCAGCGGTAGACCTTGAACTTTCGGATATTGGTCGCGTCGGGGGCGGCCTTGACGGTCTTGCCCTCGGTGATGCGCGAGTTGGCGGGAAGGTTGAATTCGACCATGTGCTGCGTTCCTTCCTTCTTTTAATACACCCGAGCCTTGGGCTCGATGTACTGGACCTCGTCCGTTAGGGTCCAGGTATGGACCGGCCGGTAGTCGAGGCGCACGGACCCGTCCTCGTTGACCCAGGCGAGCGTGTGTTTCATCCAGTTGGCGTCGTCGCGGTCGGGATAATCCTCGTGCGCCTGGGCGCCCCGGCTTTCGTGGCGGGCTTCCGCCGAATGGATCGTCGCCTTGGCGCAGATCAGAAGATTTTCCAGCTCCAGGGCTTCGACCAGGTCCGAGTTCCAGATCATGGAGCGGTCCTCGATGCGCATATCGTCTTTGGATTTCCACACCTGATCCATCTTCTCGCAGCCTTCCTTCAGCGTCTTCGAGGTGCGGTAGACGGCGGCGTCGTTCTGCATGGTGCGCTGCATGGCGTCGCGGATGTCGGCGACCTTGGTGTCACCCGAGGAATGGCGGATGCGGTCGAGGCGTTCCAGCGCCTTGTCCGTGCAGCCCGAACGGTAGGGACGCAGCGGCGCGCCCGGCTTGATGGTTTCGGCGGCGCGCAGGCCGGCGGCGCGGCCGAACACGATCAGGTCGAGCAGCGAGTTGGTGCCCAGCCGGTTGGCGCCGTGCACGGAGGCGCAGGCGCATTCGCCGACGGCCATGATGCCGGGGCTGACCGCGTCCGGATCGTCGTCCGTGGGATTCAGGGCCTCGGTCATGTAGTTGGTCGGAATGCCGCCCATGTTGTAGTGCACGGTCGGCAGCACGGGGATCGGCTCTTTCGTGGCGTCGACGCCGGAGAAGATCTTGGCCGTTTCCGTGATCCCGGGCAGGCGCTGCAACAGGGTGTCCGAGCCCAGATGTTCCAGGTGCAGCATGATGTGGTCGCTGTTGTCGCCGATGCCGCGGCCTTCGCGGATTTCCATGGTCATGGCGCGCGACACGACGTCACGGGACGCCAGGTCCTTGGCCGTCGGCGCGTAACGTTCCATGAAACGTTCGCCCTCGGAATTGGTCAGGTATCCGCCTTCGCCGCGGGCCCCCTCGGTAATCAGGCAGCCGGCGCCATAGATGCCGGTGGGGTGGAACTGCACGAATTCGTGGTCTTCCAGCGGCAGGCCGGCGCGCGCGAACATGGCGTTGCCGTCGCCCGTGCAGGTATGGGCCGAGGTGCAGGAGAAATAGGCCCGGCCGTAACCGCCCGTCGCCATCACGGTCTGATGGGCGCGGAAGGTGTGGATGGTGCCGTCGTCCAGGTTCCAGGCGACGACGCCTTCGCACACGCCGTCGTCGCTCATGATCAGGTCGAGGGCGAAATATTCGACGAAGAATTCCGCGTTATGGGCCAACGACTGCTGATAGAGGGTATGCAGCATGGCATGGCCGGTGCGGTCGGCGGCGGCGCAGGCGCGGCGCACCGGGGCCTCGCCGAAGTTGCGCATGTGGCCGCCGAAGGGGCGCTGGTAGATGCGCCCGTCGTCGGTGCGGGAAAACGGCATGCCGAAGTGTTCCATTTCGATCACCGCCGGCACGGCCTCGCGGCACATGTATTCGATGGCGTCCTGGTCGCCCAGCCAATCGGCGCCCTTGACGGTGTCGTACATGTGCCATTCCCAATGGTCTTCATCCAGGTTGCCGAGCGCGGCCGACACCCCGCCTTGGGCGGCCACGGTGTGGGATCGGGTCGGGAACACCTTGGTGATGCAGGCGGTCTTCAGTCCCGCCGCCGCCATGCCCAGCGTCGCCCGCAGCCCGGCGCCGCCGGCGCCCAGCACGACGACGTCGTATTTGTGATCGGTGAGTTCGTAGGCCTTGGACATTTGCGAATCAGCTCCCGAAGGTCAGCTTGAGAACGGCGAAGATGTTGAGCACACCCAGTAATACGGCGCCGAGCTTAATAAGGATCAGTGAAACGGTTTTTGCACTTTCGGAATGGACGTAATCCTCGATCACGACCTGCAGGCCAAGCTGCGCGTGGTGCATGCCGGCGACGATCAGCAGGATCAGCAGGACCGCGTTCTGTCCGGTGCCCATCCAGACCTTCATGGCGGCCAGATCGGCGCCGAGAAGCCCGGACATGGCCCAGATGAACCACAGGGTCAGCGGCACCAGGGCGACGCCGGTCAGGCGCTGGGCCCACCAATGGGCCACGCCTTCGTGGGCGGCACCCAGACCGCGCACGCGGCTTAAGGGGGATCGCATTTCCATGGGCTTAGCCTCCGATCACGAAGTAGGCGCAACCAAGCGTCGCCGCCGTCATGACGACGGCGAACAGCACGACCAGCATGCCCGTGCGCCGGACCGACGGCAGGTCGAAGCCAGACCCGGCGTCCCACATCAGGTGGCGGATGCCGTTGCCGAGATGATAATAGAGAGAGAACAGAAGCCCCCAGAGAACCACCTGGCCGACCCAGGACCCGATCACCGCCTGGGCGGTGGCAAAGGCGTCGGCGCCGTAGGTCGCGGCCGTCAGCCAATAGGTCAGGATCAGGATGCCCCCCGCAAGGGCGATGCCGGTCATGCGATGCGTGATCGACAATACGGAAGTGATTTGCGGCCGATAGACCTGCAGATGGGGCGACAGGGGCCGTTCACGACGCGCCATGGGAGAACCTCGCCTAGTGATGAATCCGCGGCAAACCTAACGCCTATTTCGCAATTGCGCAAACGTCTGTTGGCGATTGGATATGTCACGATTTCAGATACTTATGGTATATGGTCTTTTGTATCCCACAATAAATCCCATTGGTGTTCGCAAGTCTCGATGCAGATCGTGCCGTCGCGGTTTTGGCGGCGGCGATATGATGGTTTCATAAGCTTTCAACGAGTTAGGCGGAATGTCCCTGATCGCCTGGGGAAAACCTGTGGATGAAATGTGGGAAGGTGCGGGAGTTATGCACAACTTTCGGCGCTAATCCCCAGGTTTCCGCGTTGCCGCGACACATATGCCAAGACCATGATGTTGCGCGCTTTGAAAAGCGTCGCCATGGTCCCGGCCGTCCGGCCGGGCCACCCGAAAGAAAGGTGAAGCTTCGCTTCGCCGATCCGGAGGGAGGGAGAGCCGGTATCAGCCGCAGTCCGGCATCCCGCCGTAGGGCCCAGGCCCGGGGCACGTTTTCGAACGCGCGCCGGTCGCAAGTCCAAAGACCCATCGTCCCGGGGTTCGATCTCTGCCCAGGGTGCGGCCGCGGGAGGAAGGGTTTCAAAGGCGGATAGGCGTCTTTCATAAGCGTGGAGCCTGGCCGGCTCCAAGAGAGGTGTCAGGTGTGTCGCTTGTCGGCACGAGATGCAGGTGTCCCAGGACCTGTATCCCTGACGCCTCTTCTTATGGGAAAAGCGCATTCGCTGTTTGGCCGCCCCCCCTTGTTTTGCTTCCATGAGAAAATTGGTCTAAACAAATGCAGTGGGCGTCCGCCCGCGTTTCCGCCGTTGCCCACCAAGGAGCATCCCCGTGGCGTCTGGAGATACGTTCCGCCGCGTTGTCTGGCCGCTTGCCGTGGCGGAAACCCTGCTGTGGGCCGGTTTCTACTATCTGTTCCCGGCCTTGCTGGGCATTTGGGAACAGGAATTCCCTTGGACCAAGTTGGAAATCGCGGGCGCTTTGACCACGGCGCTTCTGGTCTCCGCCTTCCTTGCCCCCGTCGCCGGGCGCCTGATCGATCATGGACACGGCCGGCGTCTGTTTATCGGCTCCGCCTTCACGGGGGCGGTGATGCTGGTGGCGCTGTCGCGGGTGACCGAATTGTGGGAATTCTACGCCGTCTGGGCCGGGATCGGCGTGATCATGGCCGGTTGCCTGTATGAACCCTGTTTCGCGATCCTGACCCGGATCATGGGCGACCGTTCACGCCAGGCGATCACCATCGTCACCCTGGTCGCCGGGTTTGCCGGCACGGTGGCGTTCCCGACGGTCCATACCCTGGACGCGATCATGGGCTGG
This sequence comes from uncultured Rhodospirillaceae bacterium, assembly GCA_963972065.1. GTDB lineage: Bacteria > Pseudomonadota > Alphaproteobacteria > Rhodospirillales > Casp-alpha2 > UBA1479. Next base: position 1,371 of record CAXAVJ010000061.1, on the reverse strand, counting down.
CGCAATGTGGTGCTGGTGTTTGCCGGTCTGGCGGCCTTTGTCTGCGTGCCGCTGCTGTTCTTCGGTCTGGCCCACCACGGCAAAGAAGCCCCGGCCCCGGCCGAAGGTGCGGCGGCGAATACGGGAAAGCCGCTGAACCTGACGCGGAATATCGTGTTCTGGCTGCTCGCCGTGGCCTACGCCATGATGGCGTTCAACCATTTCGCCATCATTTCCCACATGCTGCCGTTGCTGGCGGAACGCGGCGTCGGGCCGGAAACGGCGGTTCTGGCCGCATCGATGATCGGGCCCATGCAGGTCGCGGGCCGGCTTTGCGTGCTTGCCGTGCAGCGCCACGTGACCTCGGCACCGCCCATCGCGGCCGTCAGTCTGCTGGCCATGGCGATCGCCTCGGCGGCCTTGCTGGGGGCCAATGCGGTGCCCGGTCTGCTGGTCGTTTTCGTGTTGTTCCAGGGGGCCGGCAACGGGGTCATGAGCATCACCCGCCCGGTCATCGTCGCCGAACTTCTGGGCCGCAGGCGTTATGGCGTCATCGCCGGAATTCTGGCCATGCCCTATATCGGATTTTCCGCCCTCGCCCCGGGTCTTGCCGGGCTGGTCTGGCTGGTCACTGGATATGACGGCGTTTTGGCCATGACCCTGTTCGCGGGGATCCTGGGCGCCGTCGCGCTGATGGCCGCCGCCCGCTGCCGCAGGGCCCAGGCCCCGGAACAGGAAACGGGCCCCGATTGACGGGGCCCGTTGGATATTCCTTGATCGGAAGTCCTGGAATTAGAAGGCCACGTATGCCCCGGTCATGATCGAGTGGATGGCGTCGAAGTCGGTGCCGCTGCGATCGAGCGTGTGATAGCGGTAGGCGATATAAACGCTGGAGCCGGTGCCCTCGATCTCCTGCACCGCCTGGGCACCGAAGGTATCGAGGGTATCGCCGTTCTGCGCCGAATCCTCGAACCGCCCCAGGTCGACGGCGAAGGCGGTCGTGCCGAAGGTATTGAGCTTCGTCTGATAACCGACCTTGCCGTAATAGAACTTCGGATCGTCGCGGCCCTGGGTGGCGGATGACTTGGTCCCGGCGGCCAGCGTCAGGCTGAAGCCATTTGGCGCAAGCGCCGAGACCGAGCCCGAAATCCCGTCCGTGAAGGCGTCCGTATTGCCCGATCCGTTGTACCAGCCGGCCGCGGCTTCGACGGTGATGCCCGAGACGTCGCCGGAATAGTACAGGGCGGCGTCGATGATGCCATTGTCCAACAGGCTCGTGGACAGATGGAAGCCGTTGATCGCGGGCGAATCGTAGCGGATGCGATCGGCCACATCGAGGCCGTCGAGATTGTCCGCCGCACCGCCGATCGTTGCCGACGAGCGGGCCCCCGT
>CAXAVJ010000060.1:0-21548 GCA_963972065.1 uncultured Rhodospirillaceae bacterium | reverse complement strand
ACGGCGGCGGGCCGGTTGGCGTCGAAACCCTGGCCGCCGCCCTGTCCGAACAGCGCGACACCATCGAGGAAGTGATCGAACCCTTCCTGATCCAGCAGGGATTATTGATGCGCACACCGCGCGGCCGCGCCGTGACGCCGGAGACGTTCCGACACCTGGGGCTCGACCTGCCGCCGGGTGCACCGCAACTCGACCTTCTTTCCGCCACAAGTGGGACGGAGGATGGCGCGTGACCGGAACAGGAGAAACGCCCTGCCACCGCATGCCCGTGCGTGTCTATTACGAGGATACGGACGCCGGCGGCATCGTCTATTACGCCAACTACCTGCGCTATGCGGAACGCGCCCGCACGGAGCTTCTACGTGAACTGGGATTTGAAAATTCCGCGATTTTGGCGCAGAAGGGCGTCGCCCTTGCCGTGCGCCGGGTCAGTGCTGAATACCTGAAGCCGGCGCGGCTGGACGATGCACTGAGTGTCGAGACGCGGGTGCTGGCGGTGCGGGGGGCGACAGTGGAGATGGCCCAGGTGGTGCGCCGGGACGATGAAGACCTGGTGCAGATGAACCTGACCCTCGCCTGTATGAACACGACCGGACGGCCCGTGCGCCTGCCGGCCGAGGTGCGAATTGAAATGGCCCGTATCGCCGACGCCGGCGATGGGCCGTAAGAAAAACGGAACGAGACGGACAAAGATGGAAAATCAAGCGGTCGAAGCGATGGCCCTGGCGGGCTCGACGAACCTGGATTTCTCGGTCGTGGCACTGTTCATGAAGGCCGATCTGGTGGTCAAGTCGGTGATCATCATGTTGGTGTCGGCGTCGGTCTGGTGCTGGGCGATCATCTTCGAAAAGCTGCTGTCCGTGCGTCGCTTGAACAAACGAACCGACAAATTCGAGGATCGCTTCTGGTCCGGCGACAGCCTCGACAGCCTGTATGACAAGATCGGCAGCCGGCCCATGGATCCCATGTCCGCCGTGTTCGCCGCCGCCATGCGGGAATGGCGGCGCGCTTCGACCAATGGCGGCGGAGGGGCGACGACCTTGGCCCAACGCATCGAGCGGGTCATGCAGATCACCGCCGACCGGGAAATGGATCGCGCCGAACGTTATCTCACATTCTTGGCGACCACGGGCAATACGGCCCCCTTCATCGGTTTGTTCGGCACGGTCTGGGGCATCATGAATTCGTTCCAGTCGATCGCTATTTCCAAGAACACGTCGCTTGCCGTGGTCGCGCCCGGCATTGCCGAGGCCCTGTTCGCCACGGCGTTGGGACTTCTCGCGGCGATCCCGGCGGTCATCGCCTACAACAAGTTCTCCCGCGATCTGGACCGTTATGCCGGGCGGCTCGAAAATTTCTCGGGCGAGTTCTCGGCGATCCTGTCGCGCGAACTGGATACCTAGGGCGGGGAGCGGGAACGTGGCCGTCACCATCCAACGAACCTCGCGTCGGCGGCGCAAGAACCGGGCGCTGATGAGCGATATCAACGTCACGCCGTTCGTCGACGTGATGCTGGTCCTGCTCATCATCTTCATGGTCACGGCGCCGCTTTTGACCGTGGGCGTTCAGGTCGACCTGCCGGATACCAAGGCGGGGGCCGTCAGCGGCCAGGACGAGCCGCTGGCTGTCAGCGTCGATGCCGGCGGGCAGATTTATATTCAGGACACCGCCGTCGACTTGGACACATTGGTGCCAAGATTGCACGCTATCACCGGCAACAATCCGGATATCCGGATCTTCGTCAGAGGGGATAAGGCCATCAATTACGGACGTGTCATGGCGGTGATGGGGCAGATCAACGCGGCCGGTTATCGGCGCGTGGCGCTGATCGCGCAGGAACCTGGCAAGGCGGCGAAACGCCCGCCGGCCAAGAAGTAAACCGGGGCCCCTTGCGGACCGCACTGATCACATCCGTCTCCCTGCACGTGGGTTTGGTGCTGGCTGCTTGGCTTGGCCTGCCGTTCAACAAGATCACGCCGTTGCATGAAGAGCAGCCCATCTTCGTCGAGATCGTCGACGTCGATGAGATGCGCAACGCGCCGCCGATGCCGGTCCAGGAAACGCCGAAGAAAGAGGCCAAGGCCGAGCTGCCCAAACCGCCGACGCCGCCCAAGCCGAAACCGGCGCCGCCGACGCCCAAGCAGCCCGAGATCGCGGCCCTGCCGCCCAAGCCCGAGGCGGAGCCCGAACCCCTGCCCAAGGCGCAGCCGGAACCCAAGCCCGAACCGGAGCCCAAGAAGGAAGCGGAGCCTAAGCCCGAGAAAAAGCCGGAGCCGCCCAAACCGAAACTGGCCCAGGTCGAGGTCCCGAAGAAGCCCAAGAAACCGCAGAAGCCGACCTTCGACACGGCGTCCGTGCTGAAGACGCTTGAGAAGATCAAGCAGCAACCGACGCCGAAGACCGAGGAAAAGCCGGAGAAGAAAGTGTCGGAAACGCCGAAGGACGACACCATGGCGCGCATTCGGGCAGCCTTGCAGAACAATTCCAAGTCGATCAAGTACGATCCGGACAAGAAGGTATCGCAGCTTGAGATCGACCAGTGGCGAACGATGATCCGCAACCAGGTGTCCAAGTGCTGGTCGCCGCCCTATGGCGCGCCGGGGGCGGAAAAGCTGAAACCTGAACTGCGCCTGACGATGAATTCCGACGGCACCGTGCAGTCGGTCGAGGTCGAGGATAAGGGCCGCATGTTTACCGACCGCTATTTTCAGGTTGCCGTCGAGGCGGCCCGCCGCGCGGTTCAGGACCCGCGATGCAACAAGTTCAACCTACCGCCAGACAAATATCATGTCTGGCGGGATCTCAAGTTCATATTTGACCCGAGCGGAATGCTGTGATGACCATTAGGCCGATGATTATGCCCGCTAAATTCGCAATGAAAACCTTTGCCCCGCTGATTGCGCTGTTGGCTTTCGCCGTGGCGTTGAGCGACGCCCGCCCGGCGCACGCCGAGATCACAATCGACATCACCCGCGGCAATGTTGAGCCGCTGCCCATCGCGGTCACTGATTTCGTCGGTAAATCCGGCGCCGCGGCCCGGGCGGGGCGCGACATCGCCGGCGTGATCGCCGCCAACCTGGAACGCTCCGGCCTGTTCAAGCCCATAGACCCTAAGGCCTTTATCCAGTCGGCGGGGGCGCTCAATGCGCTGCCCCGGTTCGGCGACTGGCGCGTCATCAACGCCCAGGCCCTGGTCCAAGGCCGGACCGAGGTCGTGTCCGACGGGCGGCTGCGCGTCGAATTCCGTCTGTGGGACGTGTTCTCGGAACAGCAGATGATCGGCCTTGCCTATTTCACCGTGCCGGACAACTGGCGGCGCGTGGCGCACATCATTTCCGATTCGATCTACAAGCGCATCACCGGCGAAGACGGTTATTTCGACACCCGCATCGTCTATGTTTCCGAACAGCCCAAGGACGCCAAGGGGGTCGGGCGCAACCGCCTGAACCCGTTCGGCAAGCGGCTGGCGATCATGGATCAGGACGGGGAAAACCACCGCTTCCTGACCGACGGCACGACCTTGGTGCTGACGCCCCGATTCTCGCCGACGTTGCAGGAAATCACCTATATGTCCTATTTTCGCAACAACCCGCGCGTCTACATCTTCAACATCGACACGGGACGCCAGGAAGTCCTGGGCGACTTTCCCGGTATGACCTTCGCGCCCCGGTTCTCGCCGGATGGCAAGAAGATCATCATGTCCATGGCCAAGGACGGGAACTCGGAAATCTACGTCATGGACCTGCGCACCCGTGTGGTGCGGCAGCTGACGTTCCATTCCGCCATCGATACCTCGCCCAGCTTTTCGCCTGACGCCGATCAGGTCGTTTTCAACTCCGACCGGGGCGGCAGCCAGCAGCTCTACATCATGGACGACCGTGGCAAGAACGTGCGCCGCATCAGCTTCGGCAACGGTAGGTATGCCACGCCGGTGTGGTCGCCGCGCGGCGATCTGATCGCCTTCACCAAATTGTCGGGCGGGCGGTTCTTCATCGGCGTCATGAAGCCGGACGGGTCGGGGGAGCGGCTTTTGGCCGAGGATTTCAAGATCGAAGGGCCGACCTGGTCGCCCAACGGCCGTGTGTTGATCTTCTATCGCAAGGGCAGGTCGGAAAAGGACGGCAGCGGCGGGCAGTCGAAGCTGTGGTCCATTGACTTGACCGGGCATAACGAACGCGAAATCCCGACCCCCATGGATGCTTCCGACCCAGCGTGGTCGCCACTTATTCCCTGACGGCGGGAAATGTTGTGACAGTGATCATACAAAAAGACATTTCGCGCATGCAAAAATGCAGGGTCTCAGAACGCCTTTGAACTTAAAAAGTACTTGGAATCAGAACGCTTAACCGTTAATACATCACACGAACGGCCTTTTTTTATAAGGCCAAGCAGATTTCACCGTCGGCAGCCCCGGCGGATTTGCAATGCACTAAAACCCGACAAATGGGGGATTACATGCGCTTTAAAGTTCTCGGAATGGTCGCCGCTCTTGCTTTGGCAGTTTCGGCCTGCGAATCCACGTCAGGGTCGGGCGCCGGCGCCTCCGGTTCTGGCCAATCGATCACACCGCTGCCGGCCGCCGCGCCGCTGGCGTTGAAGGATCAGTTCGTCGTTGATGTCGGTGATCGAGTGTTCTTCTCGTTCGACCGCTTCGATGTCGAGCAGGATCAGAAGAAGGTTCTGGATGTCCAGGCCGCCTGGCTCAAGAAATACAGCTCCGTGACGGTTACGATCGAAGGCCATGCCGACGAACGCGGCACGCGGGAATACAACTTGGCGCTCGGCGAACGCCGCGCCAATGCGGTGAAAGAATATCTGATCTATCTCGGCATCGACGCCAAGCGGATCAAGACTGTCTCCTACGGTGAGGAACGCCCCGTGGCGCTCGGCTCCGACGAAACCGCCTGGTCGCAAAACCGCCGTGGCGTGACCGTCGTGACGGGCCCCGGCTCCTGATCTTCGGGCTGACCGTCTAGCGTTTCTAGGGCGCTTGTCCGACCGCGGATTGCGGTATGGGCAAGCGCCTTAGTTTTGCCTAAAATTCCTGGGATTACGGGCATTCAGCCTGCGGTCGCGAAACCGTCGTTTCGGATCACCGCGCCCGTTTCAACCGCGATAACAGGGGCACTCGAATTCCCATGCGTCTGATGACCTTCCCGACCGCTCTGACCGCGCTCTGCCTCGCCGCCGTTCTGACCGCCGCCGTTCCGGCCCAGGCTCAGGACGCGCAGGCCCTGTCGCAGCGCCTCGAACGGCTGGAACGGGATATCCAGACTCTGTCGAAAATGGTCGTCCGCGGTCCGGGGGCGGTGCCGGCTGCGGACCTCCCGGCCGCCGCCAAACCGGTTGAGCCGATGCCCAACCTGCCGCAGAACGCCGTTGCGCGCATCGGTGTGCGGCTCGACACGCTGGAAAACGAACTGCGTGACGTGACCGGGCGGATCGAGGAAATGACCTACAATGTGGATCAGCTGACGGCGCGGGTCGATCGCCTGGTCACCGATGTGGATTTCCGCCTGTCCGGTCTGGAACAGCAGGGCCGCGTGCCGGGGGCCTCCTCGGCCATGCAGCCGGGTGCGGCCGGGCCCCAGGCCAACGCGGCGCCGACTCCGGGCGAGGTTCGCATCATCGGCCGTCCCGAGGGGACTCTGGGTCAGATCGACCCTAACCTCGTCAAATCCGACGCTTCGCCGGCCGAGCCGGGGGCCGTCAAGGCCACCCCGTCGGGCGTTGGCGGGCCGGTTCAGTCAGCTCCCATGCCGGCACCGGCAGGTGCCCCCAACCCGGCGGCTGTCACCCGCGTTCAGGCGCCGCAACAGACTGCGGCCGTGCCCCAGTCCAGTGCGGCACAGGGGCCGGTGCTGCCGGACGGCACCGCCGAGGAACAATACAAATTCGCCTTCGATCTGTTGCGCAAGCACCAGTTCGATCAGGCGGAATCAGCCTTCAAGGAATTCCTGGGCAAGCACGATGGGGGCGGTCTTTCAAGCAACGCGCGCTATTGGCTGGGCGAAACCCATTACGCGCGGGCCGAATACGTGAAGGCGGCCGAAGTCTTCCTGCAGGGGTTCGAAAAGGACCCCAAGGGCGGCAAGGCGCCGGACAGCCTGCTGAAGCTGGCCATGTCGCTGGGCCAACTGGGCCAGAACAAGGAAGGCTGTGCCGCCATCGACAAGCTGCTCGCCGATTTCCCCAATGCCAGCAGCTCCCTCAAGCGCACGGCCACCCGCCAGCAGCGGCAGATGAACTGCAAGCAGTAACCGGCTCGACCTGACGCCGCGCCGGCCTTCACGGACTTGCGCCCTCTGGAGACAGCCCGGACGGCAGATGATGACGGCAACCGCCCATTCCTTATCAAACGATGCCATCGACGGCCTTGGCCGCCGGTTTGCCCAGACGATGGGTCGTCTCGGTCCGTTCGAGATCGGCCCGCATCTGGCTGTCGCCGTTTCCGGGGGGGCGGACAGCACGGCCCTGGCCCTGCTGGCCCGTGAATGGGCGGCGGACCGGGACGGGCGGGTGACGGCGCTGATCGTCGATCATGGGCTGCGGGACGGCTCGGTGGCGGAAGCGGCGGGGACGGCGGCGCGTCTCAAATCCCTCGACATTGCGGCGCATATCTTGACCTGGGAGGGGGCCAAGCCGGCTGCGGCGGTGCAGGCGCAGGCGCGGGCGGCGCGCTACGGGCTGTTGCGGAATTGGTGCCGGACCGCCGGGGTGCTGCATCTTCTGGCCGGGCATCACGGTGACGATCAGGCGGAGACCCATGTGATGCGGCAAAGCCGGGGCGGTGACTTCGGTGCCGCGGGGATGAGCGCCCAGGTGAGCTTTCCCGAAGTGCGCCTGCTGCGCCCGCTTCTGGGTATCCGCCATGGCGACCTGGTGGCCTATCTTACGGCGAAGGGCGTCGCCTGGATCGAAGACCCCTCCAATGCCAATGCCGATTTCGAACGCGTGCGCACCCGGCAGCACCTTGCAGCCAATGCGGGGTTGGTCGACAGCGCCCTTGCGGACGCACATGCGGCGGGGACGGCGCGTAAGGTGCATGAGGATGCGGTCAACCGGGCATTGGCGGAAAGCGTTTCCCTGTATCCTCTCGGCTTTGCATATCTCGACCGCCGGGCGTTCTCTGCCCTGACCCCCGATGTGGCGGCGCGTCTGGCCGCCCGGCTGGCGCAGGTTCTGGGTGGTGCCGACCATGCCCCCCCGGCGGCGCGGACGGACCGACTGGCCCGGCGCATCGCGAAGGACGGGGCCTTTTCCGGCGCCAGCCTGGGCCGCTGCCGGTTCCTGGCGGAACAGGCCGGGCGCATCCTTGTGTGCCGCGACGGGCGCGGGCTGCCCGACCCGGTGAGGGCCGACGCGGGCTCCGTGGCGGAATGGGACGGCCGCTTCGTCATCGACCTGCCGGCAAAAATCTCCCCAGGGGCGGTTGTCGCCCCCCTGGGGGCCGAAGGCTGGCGGCAAATTCCGAAGGATATGCGCCGGATGCCCGGGGTGCCCGCCGCTGCCGCGCGCACGTTGCCGGCCCTGTTCGAAAACGGTATTCTCCGGGCCCATGCGGTTCCCGGTGACGGCGCGGATGGGCTCGCTATCCGCTTCCGGGCAAAAAATACCTTGGGCTTTAACGGGTTTTGTATTGCGTGAGGGTTTCGGAGTACTATCTCTGAAAGAAGGGCCCTGTGGGCGCTGCATGCGGCGTGGACACGTCGTCCCTGCGGCCTTCGTCCAACCTCTTAAAAGGACTTAATCGTTGAATTTCAGCCGGAATTTCGCCCTCTGGGTCATCATCGCCTTGCTGGTTTTTGCCCTGTTCAATCTGTTCCAGGGTACGCCTCAGCGGGCCGTGCAGAACGAATTGGCCTTCACCGACTTCCTCAACAACGTGGAAAGCGGTGAAGTTCGTAATGTCGTCATCCAGGGGCAGTCGATTTCCGGCAACCTGCGCGACGGCCGCCATTTCACGACCTATGCGCCTGACGATCCCACATTGGTGAGCCGTCTGCGCGAACAGGGCGTGAGCATCAAGGCCAAGCCATCGGATGAAAATTCGCCGACGCTGTGGGGCATTCTGATTTCCTGGTTCCCCATGCTGCTGCTGATCGGGGTGTGGATTTTCTTCATGCGCCAGATGCAGTCGGGCGGCGGCAAAGCCATGGGTTTCGGTAAGTCGAAGGCCAAATTGCTGACCGAGAAGGCGGGTCGCGTGACGTTTGAAGATGTCGCCGGCATCGATGAAGCCAAGCAGGAGCTTGAGGAAATCGTCGAGTTCCTGAAGGACCCGCAGAAGTTCCAGCGCCTGGGCGGCAAGATTCCCAAGGGCTGCCTGCTCGTCGGCCCTCCGGGCACGGGTAAGACGCTGCTGGCGCGCGCCATCGCCGGCGAGGCCAATGTGCCGTTCTTCACCATTTCCGGCTCCGACTTCGTGGAAATGTTCGTCGGCGTGGGTGCCAGCCGTGTGCGTGACATGTTCGAACAGGGCAAGAAGAACGCGCCTTGCATCATCTTCATCGACGAAATCGACGCCGTCGGTCGCCATCGTGGCGCCGGTCTCGGCGGCGGCAATGATGAACGCGAGCAGACCCTCAACCAGTTACTGGTCGAAATGGACGGGTTTGAGGCCAATGAAGGCGTCATTCTGGTCGCCGCGACCAACCGGCCCGACGTTCTTGACCCGGCGCTCCTGCGCCCCGGCCGTTTCGACCGTCAGGTCGTGGTGCCCAACCCGGATATCCTGGGCCGCGAGAAAATCCTCAAGGTCCATATGAAAAAGGTGCCGCTGGCGCCCGACGTGGATGCCAAGATCATCGCCCGTGGGTCCCCCGGGTTTTCCGGCGCGGACCTCGCCAATCTGGTGAACGAGGCGGCGTTGCTGGCCGCCCGTGCTGGCCACCGCGTGGTCACCATGAGCGACTTCGAAAATGCCAAGGACAAGGTCCTGATGGGGGCGGAGCGTCGCTCCATGGTCATGACCGAGGAAGAAAAACGGCTGACCGCCTATCACGAGGCCGGGCATGCCATCGTCGGCATCTACGTGCCCAAGCACGACCCGATCCACAAGGTGACGATCATCCCGCGCGGCCGGGCCCTCGGCCTGACCATGTCCCTGCCGGAACGGGACCAGTTGAGCCAGTCGCAGGTGCAGCTTGAATCCAAGCTGGCCATGGCCTTCGGTGGGCGTACCGCGGAAGAGCTGATCTTCGGCAAGGAGAACATCACCACCGGGGCCGGCGGCGACATTCAGCAGGCGACCTATATGGCGCGGCGCATGGTCACCGAGTTCGGGTTTTCCGACAAGCTGGGCCGACTGCGCTATGCGGATAACGAGGAAGAAGTGTTCCTGGGCCATTCCGTGGCGCGGCAGAAGAACGTGTCCGACGCCACGGCGGCGCTGATCGACGAAGAAGTGCGCCGCCTGATCGACGAGGCCGAACACCGGGCTCACGATATCCTGACCGAGCATTTGGACGAGCTTCACCGCTTGGCCGAGGCCCTGTTGGAATACGAAACCCTGACCGGCGACGAGGTCAAAAAAGCCATGCGCGGCGAAGCCATCACCCGCGAGGACGATGGCGGGTCGACGCCGACGGAAGGGTCCGGCCGCAAGGCTTCGGTGCCCGACGCCGGCAAGGGCCGTAAGCCGAAGGGAAGCCCGGGCGGGTTCGGGCCGGAACCGCAACCGGAATCGTGACGACGACCGTTTCGGCGGGCGAGGGGGTGCCGTCCGCGGCGCCCTCATCGTTTGCGGGCCTGACCCTTGACCGGCCGCGCCTGATGGCGGTGATCAACGCCACGCCCGACAGCTTTTCCGATGGTGGCGAAGCCTTCGCCGTTGAGGATGCGGTGCGCCGCGGCCGGGCCTTCCTGGCCGAAGGTGCGGATATTCTGGATGTCGGTGGGGAGTCGACCCGCCCCGGGGCCGAACCGGTGCCGGTGGCCGAGGAAATCCGCCGCGTCGTGCCGGTGGTCGAGGCCCTGGCAGCCGAGGGTGTCTTGATTTCCATCGACAGTCGCCGCGCCGAGGTCATGCGCGCCGCCGTGACGGCGGGGGCCCGCATCATTAACGACGTGTCGGCTTTGCGGGGCGAGGGAGCCCTAGACGCGGCAGCGGATTTAGGCGTGCCGGTGATCCTCATGCATATGCAAGGCGAGCCCGGCACCATGCAGGATAATCCCACTTACGGTGATGTGGTGGCTGAGGTGCGGGACGCTCTTCTGGACCGCGCCCATGCCTGCCGGGAGGCGGGTATCGCGGCCCAGGACATTGCGCTCGACCCCGGGATCGGCTTCGGCAAGACGGTGGCCCACAATCTTGCGCTGCTCGCCCATTTGGACCGCCTGACGGAGAGCGGCCATCCCGTGGTTCTGGGCGTGTCGCGCAAAAGCTACATCGCCAAGATCGACCGTGACGTGCCGCCGGCCGAGCGGGTCGCGGGTTCCGTTGCCACGGCGTTGGCCGCCTGGGATCAGGGGGTGCGTCTCTTCCGGGTCCACGATATCGCGGAACACCGCCAGGCCTTGGCCGTTTACGGCGCTATTGCGGAGGCCCGCGCGAAGGGTTCATAAGGGGCCTGTTAACCAACGCTTTGGTACAAATCGAGCCATGACACGCAAACTGTTCGGCACCGACGGCATCCGCGGCACCGCCAATTCAGACCCCATGAACGCCGAAACGGCATTGAAGGTCGGCATGGCGGCGGGGGCCCAGTTTATCCGCGGCGACCACCGCCATCGTGTGGTGATCGGCAAGGACACGCGGCTGTCGGGCTATCTGCTGGAACCGGCGCTGGTTGCCGGGTTCGTTTCCGTCGGCATGGACGTGATCATCGTCGGCCCGATTCCGACCCCGGCTATCGCCATGCTAACGCAGTCGTTGCGCGCTGATTTGGGTGTCATGCTGTCGGCCTCGCACAATCCCTACCATGACAACGGTATCAAGCTGTTCGGGCCGGATGGCTACAAACTGTCGGACGAGATCGAGATCGAGATCGAGGCCCGCATGGCGGGCGACCAATCGGCGGACCTGGCGCCACCGGACAAGCTTGGTCGGACCTGGCGTCTGGACAGCGGGCGCGGACGTTACAACGATTACGTAAAGCGCACGTTCCCCCGCGAGCATACGCTCGACGGGCTCAAGGTCGTGCTCGACTGCGCCAATGGTGCCGCTTACCGCGTGGCGCCCGAAGTCTTGTGGGAACTGGGCGCCGAAGTCATCCCCATCGGCGTCGACCCCGACGGCTTCAACATCAACAAGGATTGTGGGTCCACCAATACGGACGCCATGCAGTCCCAGACCCTGGCCCATGGCGCCGACCTGGGCATCGCGCTCGACGGCGACGCCGACCGGGTTCTGGTCTGCGACGAAAAGGGCGACATGGTCGATGGCGACCAGATCCTGGGGCTGGTCGCGCGCAACTGGCTGGAACGCGGCATCCTCAAGGGCGGCGGGGTGGTCGCCACGGTGATGTCGAACCTGGGCCTGGAGCGGTTTCTCAACGACGATTTGGGTCTGGGGCTGGAACGCACCCAGGTCGGCGACCGATACGTGGTCGAATACATGCGCGCCAAGGGCTTCAACCTGGGCGGCGAACAATCGGGCCATATCATCCTGGGCGACTATTCGACGACCGGCGACGGCCTGATCGCGGCATTGCAGGTTCTGTCCGTGGTCAAGAAGTCGGGCAAGCGGGCGAGTGAGGTCTGCCGTCCGTTCGAACCGATGCCGCAGCTGTTGAAGAACGTGCGGTTCGAGGGGGTCTCGCCCCTGGAGGCGGTAATCGTGCAGGACGCGATCAAAGACGCCCACGCCACGCTGAACGGCAAGGGGCGTTTGCTGGTCCGCCCGTCGGGCACGGAGCCGCTGGTCCGTGTCATGGCCGAGGGCGAGGACGATGTGCTCATCACCCGAGTGGTGGACGAGCTGATCACCCTCCTGGAAACGGAAGTCCGGACCTAACCCATGCAACTCAAAGGCCGCGTGCTGATCATCGCCGGCTCGGACTCCGGCGGCGGTGCCGGAATCCAGGCGGACATCAAGACGGTGTCGGCGCTGGGCGGTTACGCCATGACCGCGATCACCGCGTTGACGGCCCAGAACACCCTGGGTGTCACGGGGATCCAGGCCGTGCCCGCGGAATTCGTTGCCCAGCAGATACGCATGGTGATGGAAGATTTGGGTGCCGACTGCATCAAGATCGGCATGCTGCACCGGGCCGAAGTCGCCCTGGCCGTCGCCGATGTCCTGGCCGAAACGGCGACGGGCGTCCCGGTGGTTCTGGATACGGTGATGATCGCCAAGGGCGGCCATGCGCTGCTCGACGACGATGCCGTTGACGCGTTGAAGACCCGTTTGCTGCCGGGTGCGGCCCTGGTTACGCCCAACCTGCCCGAAGCCGAAGCGCTCACGGGCCTACCCGTGCGCACGGTCGAGGACATGATGGATGCGGGCCAGGATATTCTGACGCTCGGCGCCAAGGCTGTGCTGATGAAGGGCGGGCATCTGGACGGTGATTCCGTGACGGATCTTCTGGTCACCGGCGAAGACTGCGTCGGCTGGGAAAGTGTCCGCATCGACACGCCCCATACCCATGGCACGGGCTGCACCCTGGCCAGCGCCTGCGCGGTCGGACTGGCCCAGGGGCTGGAGCTGGTCGACGCGGTGGCCCGCGCCCATGCCTTTGTGGCGGAAGCGATCCGAACGGCGCCCGGCCTGGGCAAAGGCCATGGGCCGCTGAACCACGGGTTCACGGTCATGCCTTTTGATCCGAAAAACCAGCTGATTTCTCAGACGTAGGTCGGCTCGGCCGTGTGGCTGGTCGCGCCCGCCACCTCGGCAATGATGCCAAGTGCCCGTTCCAGGCGCTGGCGGTCCTGCTCGGCGCCAAGACAGATGCGTACGTGCGGCCGGTCCGGGCGATGGCGTTCGTCCATGACGAAGGCGTTGCCCGGGGTGACGGACACGCCACGCTCCAACAGCCGGGTGCGGAACTCGGGTCCGGTGAATTCCTGGGGCACCGGCAGCCAGGCATGCAACGAGCGAGGATGGGTGCGGAGGTCAAGGTGGCCCAGGCGGCGCACCAGTTCCTTCTGGCGGCTTTCGACTTCGCGGCGCTGCTGAGCCATCATCTCGTCGGCTTCGCCGCCGCGAATCATCTCGCTGGCGATCTCGACGGCCAGCGGCGAGGCCATCAGGGTCGAGGAACGCAAGGCGTTTACGAACGACGCCATGAGGCCCTGAGGGACCAGGACATAGCCGACGCGCAAGCCCGGTGACACGGCCTTGGACAGGCTGGTCACATAGACGGTGACGTCCGGTGCGATGCTGTGAACGCGGGGTGGGGCATCGTCGACAAGAAAGCCGTAAACATCGTCCTCAATCACGAACACGCCGTACTTGCGGGCGATCTCGGCGATCTGACGGCGACGGTCCTCCGGCATGATGCTTGCCGTCGGGTTCTGCAACGTCGGCAGCAGATAGAGCAGGCGGGGTGCCCGCTCGCGGCAGGCTTGCTCGAAGGCGTCCGGAATCAAGCCGTGTTCATCCATCGCCAGGCCTTCGACCCGCAGGCCGAGCGGCGCGGCCGTGACCTTGACCCCGGGCCAACTCAATGCTTCGGCGACGATCAGGTCGCCCGGTTTGGCCAAGGCCATCAGCGCCGTCTGGGTCGCGGCCTGCGCTCCTGGCGCGATCAGGATATCTTCGGCACGGGCATTCACGCCCAGGCTGGTCAGCCATTCCGCACTTGCCTCGAGATGCGGGCGCAGGCCGTTATGCGCCTGATAGCGGGAAACCGCTTCCCACACCGCCTCGTGATTGACGCGGGCGATGGCGCGCTGGGTCAGGGCGCCGACGCCCACGGTCACGGGGTAGTTGGAGGCAAGTTCAAGCCCTTCCGAACCCATGAAATCCGTGCCGTACATGGCGTTGTACGGGGAGGCGACCAAATCGACGCTGTTGCGCAGCGCGTCGATGTTGTCGTTCAGGGACGGCGCCGGAACGCGGTCGGCGGGGGCGGTGATGAAGGTGCCGCGTCCGACCTCGCCGCGGGCCAGGCCGCTGCGTTCCAGTTCCTGGTAAGCGCGGGTCACGGTGCCCAGCGTCACGCCCAGGTCATAGGCCAGATTGCGTTGCGGCGGTAGCTTGGTGCCCGGCATCAGGTCGCCCGTTTCCAGGGCGTCGACGATGGCATCGACGATCGCCTGGTACTTGGGGCCGACACGGCCGCGCAGCTCGGGCATCCAGATTGTCATGGTGCGATTTTAAAGATTGTATCGATTGTATGTCAATTGTATTGGGTTAATGCATCAATGTTCGGGGTTAATGTGAAATTGATGGGTGACAATATGCGGATAATGTCGGGAGACGCTTCATGGATTGGATGATGCTGCCGGAACTCATGTCCGCCCGCGAGATCGTGAGCGCCCATGTGCCCCCCACACCGACCCACAGTTGGCCGTTGCTTGACCAACGTGCAGGCGGTGAGGTTTGGGTCAAGCACGAGAACCATTCACCCGTCGGTGCCTTTAAGGTCAGGGGCGGTCTGGTCTACCTCACGCGCCTGAAGGCCGAACATCCGGATCTTGCGGGGGTTGTCACCGCGACCACCGGCAACCACGGGCAAAGCGTTGGGCGGGCGGCCCGCATGGTCGGCCTGCGGGCAACGATTGTCGTGCCGAAGGGGAACAATCCAGGCAAGAGTGCCGCCATGGCCGCGCAGGGCGTCGATCTGATCGAGCACGGCGATGATTTTCAGTCGGCGAAGGAATTCGCCGAGGGGCTTGCGGCGACGCGCGGCCTGCATATGGTGCCGTCGTTCCATCCCTGGCTGGTCCAGGGAGTGGCAAGCTATGGGTTGGAATTGTTCGAAGCGCAGCCGGACCTGGACACTGTTTATGTGCCGATCGGCCTGGGGTCCGGTATCTGCGGCGTTATCGCGGCGCGTGATGCGCTTGGCCTGAAGACCAAGGTCGTCGGCGTCGTCGCCGAAGGAGCACCCTGTTACGCGCTGTCCTTTGCAGCCGGCCGGGTTGTCGCGACCAACGGTGTCGAGACAATTGCCGAGGGCCTTGCCGTGCGTCAGCCCGACGCCCTGGCGCTTGACATCATCTGCAAAGGGGTTGCGCGCATCGTCACGGTTTCCGATGACGAGATTTCCGCCGCCATGGCGGCTTATTTCACGGACACCCATAATCTAGCTGAAGGGGCCGGGGCCGCGACCCTGGCGGCCCGTCTTCAGGAACGCGGCGCAATGGCCGGGAAGAAGACGGGCGTGGTGCTGTCCGGTGGCAACGTGGACAAGGATTTGCTGGTCCGCGTGCTTGCCGGAAAAGGGGCGGGGGGCTAAAACCGTTCTTCCGCCCGATCTGCGGCAGAAAGAACCAAAAAGGGAGCCATCCATGTCCACCAACGCCTATCGCATCGCCGTCATTCCCGGAGACGGCATTGGCAACGAAGTCATGCCCGAAGCGCTGCGTGTGCTCGAGGTGATCGGCCGCAAGCACGACCTGTCGTTCAAGTTCGATGAATTCGATTGGAGCTGCGAGCGCTTCGCCAAGGAAGGCGCCATGATGCCGGAAGACGGACTGGACACCATCAAGGGTCATGATTCGATCCTGCTGGGCGCCGTCGGCTTTCCGGGTGTGAAGGACCATGTCTCGCTCTGGGGTTTGTTGATTCCCATCCGCCGCCAGTTCCAACAGTATCTGTCGCTGCGCCCGGTCAAGCTTATGGAAGGCATGCCCTGTCCGTTGGCGAACCGTAAGCCGGGCGATATCGATTTCCTGGTCGTGCGCGAAAATAACGAAGGCGAATATTCCGACATCGGCGGGCGCGGCAACGTCGGCACGCCGGAAGAATTCGCGACGCAGCTTTCCGTGTTCACCAAGAAGGGCTGTGACCGCATCATCCGCGTGGCGTTCGAGCTGGCCCGCACGCGCAAGCGCAAGAAGGTGACCTCGGCCACCAAGTCCAACGGCATCAGCATCTCCATGCCCTATTGGGACGAACGCTTCGAAGCCATTTCAAAGGAATATCCGGACGTCGAAACCGACCAGTTTCACATCGACATCCTGACCGCCCATTTCGTGCGCAACCCCGATTGGTTCGACGTGGTCGTCGGCTCCAACCTGTTCGGCGACATCCTGTCGGACCTGGGCCCGGCCTGCACCGGGACCATCGGCATCGCGCCCTCGGCCAACATCAATCCGGAGCGGGATTATCCGTCGATGTTCGAGCCGGTCCACGGCTCCGCCCCCGATATCGCGGGACAGAACATCGCTAACCCCATCGGCCAGATCTGGTCGGCGGCGATGATGCTGGAACACCTGGGCCAGAAGGACGCCGCCGACGAGATCGTGCGCGTCATCGAACAGGTGGTCGCCGGTGACGGGCCGAAGACCCGCGACATGGGCGGTACGGCCTCGACCCAGGAACTGGGGGCGGCCATCGCCGAGGCGTTGTCGGCTTAAGGGGTATGCGGGGATGCCGGACGCGGTCATTTCGACGGTCACCGGCGGCCCGGACCTTGAGACGGTGCGGGTGATGTTTGCCGAATATGGGGCCGACGTTTCCCGCGCCTACTGCCTGAGAAATTTCGACGCCGAACTGGCGGGGTTGCCCGGGACATACGGCCCGCCCCGGGGGGCTCTGTTGCTGCTGCGCGCGGATGGTGGTGCTGCCGGTGCGGTCGGTGTTCGTGCTCTTTCCGAAGACAGGGCGGAAATCAAACGCCTTTATGTGCGGCCGGCTTGGCAAGGCCAGGGCTTTGGCCGCAGACTGGCTGCGGCCGCTGTAGGCCATGCCCGGTCCGCCGGGTTTCGTGCTCTCTGTCTGGATACCCTCGCTCATATGAAGGGTGCACAGGCCCTTTACCGTGCCATGGGGTTCGCCGAAATCGCGCCTTATCACGATGATACAGCCCCCGGCATGCGGTTTATGGAATTGACCTTGTAGGTCTGTGACGGCGGACCGCCCCGGAAAACCTTGGCCCGGGTGAGGGGCGGCGAATGATTCCTCCTTTTTTACCAATTGTTTACCCCAATGGTTTTCACTATCCTTGAGTTGATCCAGACATGGCGCCGCCATCCTGGGTAATTTCCGGCGTTTTCTTGGGAGTGAACGCCGGGGCGGCGCGCTGTCTTAGCTGCGGGAGAGGATCATGACCGGTCGACGTCTTATGGCGCGGTTTGCGTTTGTTGCGGTGGCGAGCATGGGCATTGGTGCCTGTGGCGCTTTGCAGGAATCGCAGATCTTCACGGATACCTTCTGGGCGGGAAGCCCCTTGAAGAAGAACGACGAGGCCGAATTGGGCATCGCCGAGCTGGCCAAGGGCAACTTCGTCACGGCCGAAAGCCATTTCCAGAAGGCCTTGCAGGCCAACCCGAAGGATGTCGACGCCCTGCTTGGTGCGGGCATCCTCTATCAGAATACGGGCCAGATCACGAAGTCGCGCCAGATGTACGAGGCCGTGTTGGCCCTGCGTCCGGAAGAATCTCAGCAATTCGTGGTGTGGAATAACCTGGCGACGCGGCCTGCCTCGCAGATCGCCAGCGTCAATCTGTCATTGCTCGATTCCGGCGAAGTGCCGAGTGCCGTGCGCCTGGGCCAAGCCCCGGCCGGGTTCCCGGGTGCGCCCGCCACGGTTTCCGCGTCGCCCACGGGCCGCGCCCCGGCCACTTCGTTCGGTGCGCCGCCACCCATGGCCTCGGCCCAGCCGCAGCAGGCCATGGCTGCTCCCGCCATGCCGGTGACCACCATGGATGCCTACTCCGGCGGCGACCAGAACATGATTTCGCGCTTTTCGACCATGCGCGCGCTGAAGGACCAGGGGCTCGTCACACCGCAGGAATATGCGACCCGGCGTCAGGCCAACGTCGGCGCCTTGTTGCCGTTGACCTCGCCGCCGTCGTCGGCAGGGCTGGACCGGCCCGTGCCGACCACGGAACAGATTTCCGGCCGCCTGCGCGCCATCGGCCGCGCGCTGGAACTGCGCGCCATTTCCGTCTCGCAGCATGCGGCGGAACGCAACATGATCCTCGATGCGCTGATGCCGGCGGCCCCCGTGCGCCTGGTCAATCCGGCGCCGCCGCCCCAGGGTCTGTTGGAGGCCGCTGACATGGTGCGCCGCCTGGAACAACTGCGGGACAGCGGCTACATCTCATCCGACGAATACACCCGCGAACGCGCGGCCATTGAAAAAGCGATGCAACCTGAAGCACCCAAGATGGTGTCCGCCCAGGCCGCCCCCACCAGCCTTGTCGACAAGGACAAGGCCGAGAAGGTGGAAAAACCGAAGGGCCCGCAGCCGGGCGTGCATCTCGCGTCCTATCGCTCGGAAAAGCAGGCCGAGGATGGCTGGAAGCTGATTCAGCGCCGCCACCGCACCGTGCTCAAGGACATGGAACATGAGGTTTCCAAGGTCGATCTCGGCAAGAAGGGGGTGTACTACCGCCTTAAGGCCGGACCAGTGAAGTCGGCGGGCGAAGCCAAGGGAATCTGCGCGGACCTGAAGAAGCGCCGCCAGTTCTGCGAGCCGGCGACCGTCGGCGGCTGATCGCCGTGTTATCGATTTGACGCAAATGCGTCGTCGCAATCCACTCTGGATTGCTCGGGATTTGCGTTAGGTTTCTCCGGTATCATCCCGTCGTAAGGCCTTGGTCAGCGTCGACAGCGCGCGGCGCTGCTGGCCGTCCCCATCGAAATTGTCAGACGCCAGCCAGGTTTGATGGGCTGTCTTGATGGCGGGCCAGTCGGCGTCGGTGATCGCGAACCAGGCCGAATTGCGGCTGCGCCCCTTGACCACCATGTGGTTGCGGAACAATCCTTCATAGGAAAAGCCCAGGCGCTGCGCCGCGCGCCGCGACGGTGCGTTGAACCCGTTGCACTTCCATTCATAACGCCGGTAGCCGAGCGTATCGAACGCATGGGCCATCATCAAATACATGGCCTCGGTCGCCAGCACGGTGCCCTGCAGGGCCGGGGAGTAGGCGATGTTACCGACCTCAATGACGCCGTTGGCGGGATCGATGCGCAGATAGCTGGCGACGCCCTGCGCCTTGCCAGATGCCTGATCGGCGATCGCGAAGAACAGGGGGTCGTTCCCGGCTTCCGCTCCCGCCAACCAAGTCCGGTATTCGGTTAATCCAGAGAACGGGCCGCAGGACATGTAATCCCACATGCGCCCCTCTGTATCGGCGGCGTTGGCCTGCCACAAATCCTCGCCATGGGCGTCGGCGGACAGGGGCTCCAGGCGGCAGCGCGGGCCGCTCAGGGTGTCGCGGCCGGGGCGGGGGCGGGGCGTCCACTGGGGAAGCGGGGGGCCGAGCGGTCGGTCGGGGGCGTCGGTCATGGCGGGCCTGTTTGCATGATTGAAGAATTCCAGGCTTGTAGTATGCGCGCTTGCGCTAGAATAGGTCCATTCCGGGCCAGCGGAGAGAACCAAGGTGAGCAAGGCATTCGTGAACGAGGACGCGGCGGCGGAAGTCGACCTTGAGGACGAGATCGATGACGGCCCCGTGCTGCCGGCGGGGGCGCGCAACCTGTTGACGCCCGAGGGCCATGCCCGCCTGCAGGCAGAGCTCAAGCATCTGCGTTATGTCGAGCGGCCCAAGGTCGTCGACATCGTGTCCTGGGCGGCGGGTAACGGCGATCGCTCGGAAAATGGCGACTACATCTACGGCAAGAAGCGGCTGCGCGAAATCGACCGGCGCCAGCGCTATCTGATGAAGCGCCTGGACATCGCCGAGGTCGTGGACCCGGCCCGCCAGACCAACCGGGATCAGGTGTTCTTCGGCGCCTGGGTGACCTTCGAGAATCCGCGCGGCGAGGAAAAGACCGTGCGGATCGTCGGCGTCGATGAGGCGCGGCTTGAGGACGGGGAGATCAGCTGGGTTTCGCCCATGGCCCGGGCCCTCATGAAGGCGGAGGAGGGCGACGTGGTCAACGTGCGTACGCCCCACGGCCTCGACGAGGTCGAGGTCATCCGCATCTCCTACGACGGGCCCTGACGTCCATCCGGGTTACGGGTGATAGACGTGCCCGTCCATGATGCGCCGGAAGGTGCGGTAGGCCGAGGTCGAGACCAGGTTCCACGTGCCGTCCGCGTTCTTCTGGGCATCGGCGCGGGTCGCCAGCACCCCTGATGGGTTGCCGATCTTAAGGTCGCCCTTGGGGTCCAGACCGACCGCCATCTCGTTCAGCAGCGTGCCCTCGACGACGAGGCCGGCGGAGATGCTCATCGCACCCGTGACCTGGACGGCGCGGTGGATGTTCTCCATGGAGGCGACGCGGACCGCGATGGTGTAGTCCTCGGCCGCGATCTCCGTCCCGGCCAGGGTTTTGTAGGCGACCGGCGGGGCGATCAGGGCGACCCGGGGGGAGGCCTGGGCGGCGGCTTCCGGCGTCGCGGCCAGGCCGGCGCGCACGGCGGCGTCGCGGCGCACGTATTCCATGCCGGCCATGACCTCCTTCATATCATCGATGGCCATGGGCGATTCGGCGCAGGTCAGGCCGAAGGCCGATGCGGGCACATAGACGCAGACCGAGGCTGCATCGACGATGGAGCCTGGGAATTCGCCGAACCCGGGGGCGGAGAAGGTTTCCTGCGGTTTGCCGGTGGGCAGAACGCCGCGCCCGGCGGTGCCGGCCGGGTCCATCCAATCGAGGCGCATGGGCGCCCCGGTGCCGGAGACGCCGGGGATTTCCATGTCGCCGGTCGAGACGGCGCGGCCATCCTGGATGGCGAAATGCGCGTGCACGACCTTCTTGGTGTTGGTGTTGAACATGCGCACCATGGCCGGGCCGTCGGGCAGGGGAAAGATGCCTTCCTCAATGGCGAAGGGGGCGACGGCCGAGGTCATGTTGCCGCAGTTGGACGACATGTCGACCACGTCGTCGCGAATGCCGACCTGCGCGAAGGTATAGTCCACGTCGGCGTCGTTGCGGCTCGAGCGTTCAACCCACATGGCCTTGGACAGGGACGAGATGCCGCCGCCCAGGCCGTCCAACTGCCGGCCGTAGGGATCGGGGCTGCCCATGACGGCGCGCAGCATGCGGTTGCGCTCCTCGATATCGGCGGGCACGTCCTCGGCGTGGAAGAACACGGCTTTCGAAGTGCCGCCGCGGAAAAACACGGCGGGGGTTTTGCGTTGCATGATGGTCATTCCTGGGCCTCCCGGGGCCGGGCTTGGTGGGCTTCGGCCGATTGTGGAAAAGATTTTGCGTTTCACGCTGGACACGCGGCGCAGGTTCTCCTATATCACCGCCCGGGCCACGCCGCTACACGGTGGTTTCCTCTTCGGGGGAGACGATCTGGAGCGGCAGAGGATTTCGGCGAAATCCGGTCTGGCAGGTCTTGCCAGGAACGCTCGTTGCCGATAGTATAGGAACTTCGGTTCCCTTTTCGACGACGCCGCGCCAGGCGCCATTTTCGGGATTTCCCGGTTATGCGCGTGTGGGCTTGTGCGTCTCCAAAGTCGTCTCGGGAATTTGGGTTTTGGCTGTTTGACATTGTGGTTAAGGAAGGGATACGCGGGCGGCGTTTAGTGCGCTG